>NC_022080.4:225000-548125 GCF_000445995.2 Geobacillus genomosp. 3 | reverse complement strand
ACGTTTTGTCGCAGCCGATCACTTCTACCTTAATCATATCACATAATCCGGACGCTTTCGCTAACCGGGCGATGCGCACCGCTTCCTCAGCCGTTTTCGCCCCGGCGGTGTTTGGCAGCAGCTTATATTTGCCCAAGTCGAGCCGCTCTAAAAAGTTCGGCTGCTCCGGAGAAAAAATGTTCATCCGTCGAACTGCAAACGTCAAAATTTCTGCGCCTGATGCTTCCACAGCTTCTTTTTGCACATCCAAATCCGGATATTTGCCCGTGCCAAGCAACAGACGGGAAGAAAATTCATATGGACCGATTTTCAACATCTCAACCGCCTCCTACAAAATGAACGATTTCGACGCGATCGCCATCGGCAAGCGCCGTTTTTGCATATTCATGCTTCTGAATAATGCGAACATTGACTTCCACAATGGCGAGCTTGTTGTCAAGCCGGAAATGAGAAAGCAACTCGCTGACCGTTTTGACTTCATCGGGCACCGTGACGGTCTCCCCGTTGATGATTAATGTCATTCGATCCCCACCTTTTTTTCTGTATGGCGTGTCAACGAAAACGGCAACAAATCAATTCCCGGGTCTTTCCGCTCGACTAAATCAGCCATCAACCGCCCGGTCATCGCACTGAGCAAGATCCCGTTTCGGTAATGGCCGGCGGCAACGAACAGGCCGGCCCGGTCCGGATGTTCGCCGATATATGGCAAGCCATCTTTCGTTTGCGGCCTGATGCCGCTCCATGCCCTCAACCATTCCGCCTGTTTAACGTCAGGAAGCAAACAGGAAGCGCGGTGAAGCAAATTCATCACCCCGTCGGCCGACACACGCCGGTCGTATGTACCGGGAGTGGACGTCGCGCCAATCAGCAACCGGTTGCCCCGCTTTGGTACGATGTAGCAGCCGCTTTTCGCGAACACGGTCGCCTGCAGCAACGGAGCCGCCGTCCGCACCATGACGCACTCCCCTTTGACCGGATACACGGGAAGGGAAAGCCCAAGCCCGGCGCCAAATCGCGCCGTCCAAGCACCCGAAGCGATGACGACTGCCGCAGCCGCAAACGTTCCGTTCGCTGTTTCCACGATATGGCCGCCGGCGCCCGACCGGATGCCCAACACTTCCGTATGCTCATACAAATGGGCGCCGGCGGAGGAAGCGGCTGAAGCAAGAGCGGCGGCCAAATCCGGAGCGCTCACTTGTCCGTCGCCCCCGATGTACATAGCGCCGGCAATCGCTTCCGTTGCGAGATGCGGCTCGAGCTCAAGCGCTTCCTGTTTCGTCAACCAGCGCACCGGCTGATCTGTCGCCCGCCAAAATTCGTAATGACGGCGCAGCTCTTCTGTTTCTTCCTCTGTTGTCGCCACTTTCAGCATTCCTTTTTCGACAAGTCCAATGTCAATACCGGTTCTCTCCCGCAATTCTTCGGCAAGCACCGGCATGAGCGACCGGCTTTTTAACGCCAGCGGCACGAGCGGACTCGGCTCGGAAAATTCCGATTGCGCGCCAAGCATGCCGGCTGCTGCGCTTGACGCTTCACCGGCCATCGCTGCTTTTTCCAAAATCGCAACGCGATGCTGCCGTTTGGCGAGCTCGAAGGCCACTGCCGTCCCGATCACCCCGCCGCCGACAACTGCGACGTCATAATGATGCGCAGTCACGTTATCCCCTCCCTTTGACAATTTCATTGAGCCGTTTCGCCTCACCGACCGGATCGGCTGCGAAAAAAACGGCCGATAACACCGCCACTCCCGCTGCACCGGCTTCTAGCACTTGACGGACATTGCCGGCATGGATGCCGCCGATGGCAATGACGGGAATATGTACAGCGGCGGCCATTTCCTTCAGCAAGTCCACGCCGCGCGGCAGCAACCCGGGCTTGCTGGCGGTTGGGAAAATATGGCCAAATAAACAAAAGTGGGCACCGTCCTTTTCCGCTTTCTTCGCCTCTTCGAGCCCATGCACCGAGCAGCCGACTGTCAAATTGGAGAACGAGCGGCGGACGGCGCGTACCGGCAGGCTATGGTAAGCGAGCTGCACCCCGTTGACGCCGTAGACGGCCGCGACATCGACCCGGTCATTGACAATGATTTTTTGCGGCGGCACCCCGGCGCGAAGAAGTGCGGTGACAAATTCAGCAACCTCGCGCGCCGTTTTCTCCTTTTCCCGAATATGAATAGCATCGGCGTACGGATGAATGTGCCGACAAATGGCGGCGAACTCGTCGGCCGTCTGCCGGCCGGTCGAAATGAAGTGAAGAGTTCCCATCACGATCCCTTTCTTTCTACCGTACATCGTTGATTGAAATATACGGATACTGGATGCCGGCATAATAGGCAGCAAAGGACAAGACGGCAAACAAACCGACAAACAGAACATCGTATTTGCCAAACCCGATTTCATAATAAAACGTGCGCGGGCCGCTGCCGGAAAACTGTTTTGCCTCCATGGCCACCGCGATGCGTTGGGCGCGGCGGATGCTTTGCGCCAAAAGCGGAATGGCGTAGCGCTTCACTTTGCTAAGTCCGCCGCGGCTTGGCACGCCGCGCACCTTCAAAGCATAGCGCACGGTTTGAAACTCCTCCATCATCATCGGCAGCAAACGGACGGCCGCCAAAAAACTGTACGCATACTTCGGTTTCAACTTCAGTTGCTGCATAAGGGAATAAAACAGATGTACCGGCCGAGTCGTCAAGGAAAAAATTAATCCCAACAGCCCAAGTGCCAAGGCGCGAAACCCGAGATGCACGCCGCGCCAAAAACTTTCCGCTGTCACATGAATGAGACCCCAACGGAACCATGTTGTCGTCCCTTCGCCAAACATCATCATCGAGGAGGCGGTGGAAACAAAGATCAGAAAAAACGGCAAAAACAACGAGACAAGCATCTTAACCGGATACCCGGTACCAAAGCAAAACAAAATGAAAAGGGCAAACGACAAATTGATCAGCACGTTCGGATTATGAACGAACAACACCGCAAAAAAGAGCATGACGAGCACAATGAGCTTCAAACTCGGGTTCGCCTCATAAAGCCATGTCTCACGGCGCTGAATGTTCCAATTCATCGCCATGTCCCCCCTTCAGCCAGCACGGGCTTCAAAACGGCGAGCCGCTCATCGCGAACAAGCGCGCCATCCTCAATCGTCCACCGTCTCGTCGCGAAACGGCGGACGATTTGTTCGTCATGAGTGACCATGATGATCGCCGCTCCTTGCTCGCGATACGATTCAAGCATCGCCAGCAGCGCGAATGTGTTTTTCGCATCTTGTCCAAATGTCGGCTCATCAAGCAAAAAAAGACGTTGACCGGCGACGATCGAGGCAGCTACACTCAACCGGCGCTTTTGGCCGACCGACAGCTGATACGGATGCACCTCTTCCTTTCCGTCAAGGGCAAACGCGCTGAGCAGGCGGGTGACCGTCTCATTGATTTCCTCTTCAGGCCGCCCCTCAAGGCGCAACGAATACGCCAGTTCATCGCGCACAGAATGAGTGACAAACTGAAACTCCGGGTTTTGAAACACAAACGCAATATGGCGGTAGAGCGGCTGCCGGCGCTGAATGTCTTCCCCCAACAATGTATATTCGCCTTCTGTGCGAATCAGTTGCATCAACCCATGCAAAAGCGAGCTTTTGCCCGCGCCGTTTCGGCCGGTGACGGCAACCCATTCTCCCTCCCGCACATTAGCTTCCGGGACGTTGATTTTTACCTCCCGACCGCGAAAACCGCGAAAATTGCGGAGGCAAAGGAGGTCCTTCCCCTCTTGCCGCTTTGGCCGCTGGACTCTTCGATCGTATTCGTCCCAAATGCCCGGATGCCAAATGCCCTCGGCGTGAATGACATCTTTATATTCAGAAAATACGTTCTTGGCCTTGCCATCAGCCATAATCCGTCCGTCGCGGCCGAGCAATACAATCCGATCAACAAAGTCTAAGACATGATCGATTTTATGTTCGACGATGACGACTGTTTTATCGCGACCCACCTTTTTGACGGTTTGCCATACCGCTTTTGTCCCTTCTTCATCAAGCAGTGCGGTCGGCTCATCCAAAAACAAAACATCTGGCTCAAGCGCGAGCACGGAGGCGAGCGCCAACCGCTGCTTCATCCCGCCGGAAAGTGTATGAATATCGGTGTGCGGTTCGATCGCCAACCCGACTTGATCCAACAGCGCACGGATACGGCCGGGCATCTCTTGACGCGGCACGCGTCTATTTTCGAGGGCAAACGCGATTTCCTCATCGGCATACGGCATGCAAAACTGTGCATCCGGATCTTGAAACACATACCCCCACTGTTTCGGTCGCTCAAGGCGCCCGGCTTTCATCGGCACGTCGATCGAACGCGGAATCAAGCCGGCCATCACTTGCAAAAGCGTCGACTTACCGCAGCCAGACGGACCGAGGAGAAGCACTTTCTCCCCAGCGGCGATCGACAGCGACAAGTCGCGAAACAATAAGTCGTTGTGCCCGGGAAATTTCAAGCGCAACTGTTCAATCACAATGGCTTGCTTCATCGCTTTTTCCCCTTATCGGTTCAGCGCATCGTAGTCCTCTTTGGAAGCCGGCCGCCACATTTGCGTCACCCCTGTTTTCTCAAGCGCCTTGGCCAACGAAACGGCGAACACGCCGGAAATGAGAACGGCGCCGACAAAGCGCGCCAACAAAAAGAGCGCCATGTTCCACGGGGCGAGGGCCTCGATATATCCTTTGTAAAAATCCATGATCAGCGAACCGACTGTCGCTCCGATAGCACTGAGCGACACGACAAGCACATCAAACCGTCGATAGCGGAATGCGGCAAACACCAACTCGGCAAACAACCCCTGAATGACACCATAAATGAGCACTTCAAGCCCCCATTGCGACCCCATGACCAGTTCGCCGGACGAAGCTGCAATTTCAGCGAGCAGTGCCACTCCCGGCTTGCGGATGAGCAAATAGGCGAGCGATGAGGCGATAAACCACATTCCGTATATCAATTGGTCGGCGTGAAACCCGAATACTTTCACCACTTCATACAACGGTCCCCACACTTTATAAATGACGCCAAACACAACAGCAATCACAATCGTCGTTAAAATATCGGCCAGCTTCAAGCCTTTCGATGTTTTTTCCAAGAAACCCCCCCCTTTTTAGTGTCGACGCCGTTTTACCGGCTCTCCACCAGCCCGGCGGACGGCCATCGCTCCAATTCATACGCCATCTCCCAAAACTTGTACTCATAGTCGCTGCTGATCAAAAAATGCTGTTCCATCCGACGCCGATCTTCCTCGGTTACAGCGGCGGCAATGGCGTCAAGCCGGTCGATCTGCTCCTTAACAAGCGAGCGAAACCAATCGGAGCTATATGTACTGATCCATTTTTCATAAATCGGATCGTTCGGCCGGCACGTTTTCAGCCGCTCGCCGATTTCGTAATAAAGCCAATAGCACGGCAAAATCGCGGCAATGACATCACCCAAATGCCCTTCATACGCCGCCCGATACATATGCGATGTATACGCATAAGCCGTCGGCGCCGGCATGAACGCGGCCCGCTCCTCTTCGGTGATGCCAAGCAGTTCGGCAAACGTTTCGTGAAGCGATAATTCCGCTTCGCATGTGCTTTGGGCATGGTGCGCCAGCCGAGCCGTCGTCGCCAAATCCGGCGATTTCGCCGCCCCGATCGCCTGCACACGGGCAAAATGGCGCAAATAATACGCATCTTGCATGACATAATAACGGAATTTCGCACGATCCAACGTTCCTTCGCCAAGCTCTTTGACAAACGGATGATGAAAGCTTGCCTGCCAGATCGGATCAGCTGCCTGGCGCACCCGCTTTGCAAACGACATTTGTCTCCCCCTTTTCCACAAAATAAAAACGCCGCTTCCTTTACCAAGCAACGTAAAGAAAGCGGCGTGAGCCTACAATTTCGCAAGGCAGAATCATGATCCGCCTATGTGCAGCTCCTCCACTTCCCTACGCTGGTATTACCCAGATCAGGTGCTAAGGGTCTCAAAGGCACACTTTGATCTCAGCCTTTCTAAAGGCCCCCCTAGTGGATGTTCTATCATGATGCCATTTTCCTGTTTATCTTTATCATATCACGACGGCGGCGATTGTCAACCTTTTTTTTCCGTCCGACGTTGCACCGCGCTCCGCGATTCGCTATGATTAAAACGCAACAATTGACTATCGGATGGGAGTGGAACGAATGGCAAAAGTCATGTTAAAACGGCAGCGGAAAAAACGGCTCGAACAAGGCCATCCGTGGATTTTCCAAAGCGAAGTCGACCGCATCGAAGGCGACGTCAAGCCGGGCGACTTCGTCGATGTCTATAACCATCAAGGCTATTGGCTGGCGAAAGGATACATTAACCCGGCCTCGCAAATCATCGTGCGCGTGCTGACGCAAAATCCCGAGGATGAACTCGATGAGCGCTTTTTTATTAGGCGCATCCGCCAAGCGTGGGCGTACCGCGAACGGATGATTCCGGGCGTCCGCTCATGTCGCGCCGTCTACGGCGAAGCCGACTTTCTTCCGGGGCTCATCGTCGATAAATATGAGGACGTGCTTGTAGTACAAATTTTGTCGCTTGGGATGGAAAAACGCAGAGATTGGATTTTGCACGGCTTGCTTGACGTGTTCTCACCAAGAGCCGTTTATTTGCGCAATGATGTATACGTCCGCGAACTGGAGGGGCTCGAACAAGAAAAAGGCTTTTGGTACGGAGAAGCGGAAACCGAAGTCGAAATCGAGGAAAACGGTGTCAAATATATTGTTGATATTGAAGGCGGTCAAAAAACCGGCTTTTTCTTCGATCAGCGGCAAAACCGCGCTGCTCTGCGCCCGCTTATCGGCCCGGAGACGACGGTGCTTGACTGTTTCACCCATACCGGCTCCTTTATGTTAAACGCCTGTCTGTACGGGGCAAAGCACGTCACCGCCGTCGACATTTCCGAACATGCGATTGAAACAGCAAAACGAAACGCCGCCTTAAACGGGTTTACAAATGTGGAATTTGTCGTCGCCAATGCGTTTGACTATTTACGCGAAGCGGTGCGGGCTGGCAAACAGTGGGATGTCGTCATCATCGACCCGCCGGCGTTCGCCAAATCGGCCCACGCGGTATCAAAGGCGCTGCGCGGCTATAAGGACATCAATTTAAACGGGCTGAAGCTTGTCAAAGACGGCGGCTTTTTCGTCACATCGAGCTGCTCATATCACGTTCGCCCCCATCGATTTCAAGAAATGGTCGCCGACGCGGCGTTTGACGCCAAAAAAGTGCTGCGCGAAGTGTACTGGAACGGCGCCGGCTATGACCACCCGAAACTGCTCGCTGCCGATGAAGGCGACTATTTAAAATTTGCCATTTATGAAGTGCATTCCCGACGTTAAGGAAAAACGCTTAAGGACGAGCCTTAAGCGTTTCTTTCTTGCCCCGGGCGGAGCGGCTGTTCTTTGCGCACCACGCTCAAATAAACGAGCATGGAAACAAGCACCGAACCGGCGGACGCTAAATAAATGCTCGGGTAGCCAAACCAATGGCTAACTTGACCAAAGACGATCGCTCCGATGCCAACTCCCAAGTCAAAAAACGAGAAAAACGTTGCGTTCGCCATTCCTTTCCGGTGAACAGGCGCCCGCTCGACCGACCATGCCTGCAACCCCGGCTGCACCATGCCGAACCCAAATCCGTACAGCACTGCTGCAGTCAACAACGCCCACTCCCCTGGCAGCCAGGCGAGCATCAGCATCGCAAGCAAAATAAGCCCCGCCCCCGGGAGAAAGACAGCCCGATGCCCTTTCCGGTCATACAGTTGGCCGGCGAACGTCCGCGTTACCATTAAAGCGAGCGCGTAAAGCAAAAAGTACAGCTGCAAGCCGCCGATCCCTTTTTGCGCCGTATACAGCGGCAAAAACGAAGCGATGCCGCCAAACGTCACCGTTAAAAAGAACAGCAGCACCGATGGAATTAAGGCCGTCCTTTCGTAAAGGTCCCATTTGTTCTCCTCTTGTCTATCCCCTGCCTCCGCCTTTTTATATGTAATGGCAGCGGCAAACAATAAGGAGGCTACACCGAGCGCCGCACAAATCATAAATAAATGGCTGAACGGAATGGCAGCCGCCAGCACGAGTCCGAGTGACGGTCCAAAAGCGAGGGCGATGTTCCCCGACAATCCGTAATAGCCCATCCCTTCTCCACGGCGGTTCGCCGGGATAATGTCCGTTGCCACCGTGCCGGACGCCGTTGTCGAAAATCCCCAGCCGACCCCTTGAACAACCCGCATCAAAAAGAGAAGAAAAATGCCGGAAATGAAACTATACGAGCCGACCGAAATAACAAAAATAAACAAACCGAACAAAAACACAAACCGCCGTCCCCTCGTCTCAAGCGCATGGCCGGCAAACGGACGGACAACGAGCGCTGAAAACGTAAACACCCCGACAACAAGGCCGATTAACTGATCATTGCCGCCTAACTGTTCGACAAACAGCGGCAATGTCGGCAACGTCATTTGAAACCCGAGAAAGATGAAAAAGTTGGCCAGGCAAATTAAAACGAAATTGCGTGTCCAAATTTTTTCCTTCTGTTCCGCAACAACTTGCTTTTGTTGCGCATTCATACCGATCCCCCTTGTGAAATATGTATTTCGTGCCCCTTAATATTTGTCAGTATAACATAACTGTATGCTTTCGTTTAACGAAAATGTTTTTCCAACATGTTTTTTGAAAAAAGAGTCGCGCAAAGGCAGCTTCTCTCATCAGCGGCAAATGGCCGGACGTCCACACCCCCTCATTGGGTGTCAAACTGTTGGAATTGCGCCTTGACCAACTCGTAGTAAGCGCCGCGCTGCCTCATCAGCTCCTCGTGCGCCCCTTGCTCGACGATGCGGCCGTGGTCGAGGACGATAATATGATCGCGTCACAAATCGTCGACAACCGGCGGGCGATGATAGCAGTTGTCCGCCCGCTGAGCAGCGTTTCCAATGTCCGTTGGATAACGAGCTCCATTTCGGTATCGATGCTGGC
Organism: Geobacillus genomosp. 3; assembly: GCF_000445995.2. Taxonomy (GTDB): domain Bacteria; phylum Bacillota; class Bacilli; order Bacillales; family Anoxybacillaceae; genus Geobacillus. The sequence continues at coordinate 539,110 of NC_022080.4, read as the reverse complement.
CGCCGCCTCGTCCAAAATTAAAATTTTCGGGTCGGCCAACAGCGTGCGTTCCTTCCCTTTCTGAGTAAAAAAAGCCGCCAAATCGGCGGCTTTTTTACCATCCTTTCCGTTCCCGCAATGATGTAATTTGCGCGGTATGGTGCTTCCCGTGCCATGTATACAGCGCGGTCAATACGTACAGCGGCATCGGCTGCAACGCTCCTTCCGGGTGGACGAGGCGATGAAAATTCGCTTCTGTCATTGACTCGAGCAGCATCGCCCACCGTGCATGCAGCCCGTCAAGCAATAAAAGCGACGATTCGATCGACAATGTGCGGGCATCAGCTGTTTTGGCCCATTCGCTTTCGATAAACGGTTTAACGGTCGGCGCCTCTTCCGTCAATCCCCATTTCGTGCGCAAAAACGCGTTCATGCTGGCATCGGCCAAATGGTGGACAACTTGAGCCACCGTCCAGCCGCCGTCGCGATATGGCGTGTTCAATTGCTCATCGTTTAAATCGGCGACAGCAGCCCGCACCGCGTCAGGCAGCCGGCGGACATCGGCAATCCACTGCTGCACGTCTTCCGTCCGGAACTGCGCCGGCGCTTGAAACGTTCCGATCGGATAGCGGATCGGATCGATCGTTGACACCATTAATCATCTCCCTTCCACCTTATTTATTCAACGCGGATGGACGGATTCCTTCTTATTCTTTCCAGATGTAGACACGGACTTCATACGGCTTGAGCTTAAAGCGCGTCGCATTTTTATGCGTCGGAACCGGATAGTTGCCAAGCGCCAACTGGTGCGATTGAAGGCGAAGGCCGTCATGGCGGTAAAGCGAAGGGCGATCCGACAAGTTGACGACCACAAGCGCCCGGTCACGGCCGAGCGTTCTTGTATACGCGTAAATGGATGGGTGGTTTTCCAAAAGCAAATCGTACGTCCCATACACGAACAACTCGTTCGCTTTGCGCAGCTGGATCATTTTCCGGTAAAACGACCAAACGGAATTCGGATCGCGCTGTTCAGCCTCGACGTTAATCGTGCGGTAATTTTCGTTCACCTTGATCCATGGCGTACCGGTTGTAAATCCAGCGTTCGGCCCACTAGACCATTGCATCGGGGTGCGCGAGTTGTCGCGTCCGGTTTTCCAAATGATCTCCATCGCTTCCTCATGCGTCCGGCCATTCGCCCGTTCAAGTTCATACAGACGCCGGGCGGCGACATCGCGGTAATCACGAATATCACGGAATTGCACGTTCGTCATCCCGATCTCCTGCCCCTGATAAATGAACGGCGTCCCTTGCATAAAAAAATAGAGCGCGCCGAGCGCCTTGGCGCTTTCCGCCCAATAGTCGCGGTCATTCCCCCACGTCGAAACAGAGCGAGGCAAATCGTGGTTCTCCAAAAACAACGCATTCCACCCGCGGTTTTCAAGCCCTTTTTGCCATTTCGTCAACGTCCGCTTCAGGCGCCGGACATCGATGGAACCGTCAGTCCGCCTTTTCCATAGCCCTAGATGCTCAAACTGAAAAATCATATTGAACACGCCGGTTTCTTCCCCGACCCATTGTTCCGCCTCATCGACTGTGACTCCGTTCGCTTCGCCAACTGTCATAACATCATAACGCGCAAACGTTTGCTCCTTCAATTCTTTTAAATACTCCATAATGCCCGGCTGGTTCATATGCCCGGCGAACGACGGCACATACGTCAGCCCCTTCGGATTCGGCAAATCCGGCAGTCCCGGCTTTTTCTTAATATGCGAAATGGCGTCAACGCGAAAGCCGTCGATGCCTTTATCAAGCCACCAGTTGATCATCGCATAAAGCGCCCGCCGCACTTCGTCGTTTTCCCAGTTCAAGTCGGGCTGTTTGACGTCAAAAATATGCAAGTAATATTGCCCCGTCCGCTCATCGTATTGCCATGCCGAACCGCCGAAAATGCTTTCCCAGTTGTTCGGCTCACGTCCATCTTTGCCATCGCGCCAAATGTACCAATCGCGTTTCGGGTTGTCGCGCGATGACCGCGACTCGATGAACCATGGGTGCTCATCGCTCGTATGGTTGATGACCAAATCCAAAATGACTTTCAGCCCGCGCCGGTGCGCTTCAGCGAGCAGTTCATCGAAATCGTCCATCGTCCCAAACTCATCCATAATCGCTTGATAATCGCTAATATCGTATCCGTTATCGGCGTTCGGCGACCGGTAAATCGGGCAAATCCATACGATGTCAACCCCGAGTTCCACTAAATAATCAAGTTTTTCAATAATGCCGCGAAGATCACCGATGCCGTCGCCGTTGGCATCCATAAAGCTGCGCGGATAAATTTGATAGGCGACGCCCTCTTTCCACCATGTTTTCTTCAAGGCTGCCTCCCCCTTTGTGCACACGTTTTCACTATCACTGTACACTACATGGCGGCAATATACAACTCTCTTTTTTTCAAGGCTAGCGAAAAAATGGTTGACAGCTATTTTTGGACTGTTGTTTTCCATCGCCGCCCGTAAAACAATAGCCGTTTGCCAGACCATGTACATGCCGGCAAACGGCCGATTCGAACCATAATCAATGTTCGTTAGCGGTGCGGCCCGCCTCGTAAATTTTCAAGTTATGATATACGGTTTCAAGCGTCGGGGCATGGATGTCATATCGTTTCGCCAGCTGCAGCAAATACCCTTGCAAATGATCAGCTTCAATCGGCAGCCCTTTTTCCATATCGCGCTGCATTGATGACTTCATCGTCGGGGCGATCTGTTCGAGCTGAGCGCGCTGCCGCTCGGCCATCTCCTCGGTGAGTGGCGCGCCGTGCGCCTGCATGATCGTTTTGATTTCCCCAAGCAACCGGCTGATAATGGCGCCTCCATACTCACCGGAACGAACCGGCCCGATCGGAGCGCGAAACAGCGTCGTTACGCCCGACATCGTTGCAATAAATAAATATTTGTTCCACATGTCTGAAACGATCCGTTCGCTTAGCCGGAAACGGGCGTTGGCGCCGGCAAACAGCGATTCCAACGCTTCACCCCGCTCCGTCCGTTCGCCGGACCACTCACCGAAACGAACTTCATGCGCCGGACTTGTTTGGACGATTTCCCCTTTTTCGTTTAGCGTCGTTTCGATGAAACAAAGGCCTCCCAACACCTTGTCATCGCCAAATGACTCCTGCAACACATCCATATGGGCCATGCCGTTTAACAGCGGCAAAATCATCGTTGTCTCACCGACGTACGGTTTGGCATCAGCGATGGCGCCCGCCAAGTGATACGCCTTGTTTGAAAATACGACAAGATCGAACGGCTCCGTCCGTTCACCGGCCGCGATCAGTTTCGGCGCGAGCACTGCATCGCCGTGGACGCTGCGGATGACAAGCCCGCGCTCCTCAAGCTCCCGCTTTCTCCGCTCACGGACGAGAAATGTCACATCGACGCCTTTTTCAAGCAGGCGTCCGCCGAAATAGCCGCCAACCGCCCCTGCTCCCACTACAAGAATGCGCATGTATGTATCCCCCTTTTCGGTGTGTTTATGGCCAAGTCCCAGCTTGAATGGGCATCTCCCCGATGCGGACGTTGAAGAAAAAAAGGAAGAAGGGGCACCCCCTCCTTCCCTCCCACTCCTAGCAGCAGCGCGATACTTTGCCGCCTTTGGCGTTATAGCGCGCCTCTTGCGCTTCGCAGAAAAACTCTTTCCGCGACTTGATCGGCTCGCCCGGATGATGGGTTTTCATATGTTCGACATATTTTTCATAGTTTGGCACGCCGACAAGCAAGTCGAGAAACTGCCGGCGGTAAGCCAAAACGGTTTGCAGCCATTTAGGCATAATGCTTCGCTCCTTCTCCATCGCGCGGCACGTACGGCGCTTCTTTGAGCGGCACATGTTTGTTTTGCAGCACTTTGATCCAGATGTTCAATGCGGAAATAAGCATTGCGATCACTACAAGCATGAAAATCGCGCACAATGTCGCATCAATATAATCGTTCATAATAATTTGCCGCATTTGCGCCTCATTCGCGGCCGGCGCTAAGATTTTTCCTTGGCTCAGGCTGTCTTGGAACATTTTCGCATGCGATAAGAAACCGACTTTAACGTTTTCGTGGAATAGCTTTTGGTATCCCGCCGTCAACGTGACGACCAAAAGCCATGTCGTCGGCACGAGCGTGACCCAAACGTACGCTTTTTTGCCCATTTTAAACAAGACCGTTGTCGCAAACAACAGGGCGATGCCGGCGAGCATTTGGTTGGCGATGCCAAACAACGGCCATAGCGTGTTAATGCCGCCGAGTGGGTCGACAACCCCTTGATACAAGAAGTAGCCCCAAGCCAGGACACAAAGCGTCGTCGCGATCAAGTTGGATACGAGCGAATCCGTTTTGCCGAGCGGCTTGTAGAACGTTCCCATAATGTCTTGGATCATGAAACGGCCGACGCGCGTGCCGGCGTCAATCGTCGTCAAAATGAACAGCGCTTCAAACAAGATGGCGAAGTGGTACCAAAACGCCATCAATGCCTTGCCGCCAATGACGTTCGACAAAATGACCGCCATCCCGATCGCCAGCGTCGGCGCCCCGCCCGTGCGTGACAACACCGTTTGTTCGCCGACGTCTTTCGCCAGCTCCGTCAACATGTCGGGAGTGAGCGTGAACCCCCACGACGATATGACTTTGGCGGCCTGCGCTACATCCGCCCCGATCACCGCCGCCGGGCTGTTGATGGCAAAATACACCCCTGGCGTCAAAATGCAGGCTGCGACCATCGCCATCACGGCAACGAACGATTCCATCAACATGGCGCCGTAGCCGATCGGACGCGAATGGCTTTCCAGCTCGATCATCTTCGGCGTCGTGCCGGACGACACGAGCGCATGGAATCCGGACACTGCTCCGCAAGCAATTGTGATGAATAAGAACGGGAACAAATCGCCGGCAAACACCGGTCCGGTGCCATCAATGAATTTCGTTACAGCCGGCATTTGCAAATCAGGCGTAACGACTAAAATGCCGAGTGCTAGTCCAACAATCGTGCCGATTTTCAAAAACGTGCTCAAATAGTCGCGCGGCGCCAACAGCAGCCACACCGGCAGCGCCGAGGCGACAAAACCGTAAATAATCATCAAGATCGCGATCGTTTCACCTTTTAACGTAAACATCGCCGAGAGCGTCGGGTGCTCCGCGACATATTGCCCAGCCACGATCGACAAAATCAATAGCACAAATCCCCCGAGCGACGCTTCAGCAACGCGCCCCGGACGGATGAAGCGCATGTAAATGCCCATCAAAATCGCAATCGGGATCGTAGCAGCAATCGTGAACATTCCCCACGGGCTTCCAACGAGCGCTTTCACGACAACGAGCGCCAAAACGGCCAATAAAATAATCATAATGCCCAAAATGCCAAGCGCTGCGATAAAGCCCGTCACCGGCCCCATCTCGTCCTTGATCATCTCGCCAAGCGACTTTCCGTTGCGGCGCATTGACGCGAACAAGATGATAAAATCTTGCACCGCCCCGCCGAGCACAACGCCAATAATGATCCAAAGCGTGCCGGGCAAGTAGCCCATTTGCGCAGCCAAAATCGGTCCGACAAGCGGCCCGGCGCCGGCAATGGCGGCGAAATGGTGTCCAAACAGCACCCATTTGTTCGTCGGGACGTAGTCCTTCCCGTCGTTAAACACTTCGGCCGGCGTTTTCCGATTATCGTCGAGCTCAAATACTTTACGGGCGATAAACCGGCTGTAAAAACGGTAGGCGACCGCATACGTACACACCGCAGCCACGATGAGCCACATCGCGTTGACCGACTCGCCGCGGCTTAACGCCAAAACAGCGAACGCTGCGGCTCCAAGGACGGAAATGAGCCCCCATAGCAAAATCGATTTTAGCCCCTTCATATGCCTCCTCCTTATTGGTCTTTCATTAATATTCCCGATATTACTATTATATTTATTATTCTGAAAAAATCAAAGACATTTTCTAACTTTCTGCTATTGTTCGAATCCACAGGAGAATGTTCCTTCTTCACTATTGCAAAAAAGTATAAAATAGGACTTTAGCGCGAAAAATGTAATTGTGCACCACCGCCTTGAGCATAAAATACTCACTTGCTGCCTCCCGCTCCGCTACACGGTGCAACAGACAAAGCAACGATCAACCAACATTATTTCAGTAAAGGGTCGAGAAAGTGAAAGCGATCGAAACATTGCTGTGGAGCATTGCGTTGCCCGGATTTGGGCAACTGTTAAACAAAAGGTATGTAAAAGGAATTGCGTTTATTTTGTTGGAACTGCTCATTAACACTCAATCTCAATTCAACGAAGCCATCCGTCTCAGCTTTTTGGGTCGTACGTACGAAGCGGCGGACGTTGTAGGAATTGAGTGGCTGATGTTTTACCCTTGTTTATACTTTTTCGCCATGTGGGATGCGTTCAAAGATGCCGGCGGCGGACAAACGCCGTACTCGTTCTTGCCCTTTGTCTTCTCCGCCTACTTTGTGACGGTCGGTTTAATGTACTCGTTCGACGTCACGATTGCCGGCATCTTTTTCGGACCGATTTGGCTGCCGATCTTGTCGGTCATCCCCGGGCTGGCCGCCGGCTGGCTGCTTCAGCTTCTCCTGCTGAAATGGCACAAACCCACCGACCCATAGCGTAAAAAAAAGCCGCCAATTATTCATTGGCGGCTTTTGGTTGCGGTTCTTTGGCGGCTTTTCTTTTTTTCATTGTCCCAATTGTAATGACAGCAGCAACAACAAGCAACTCAAATCCGTATTTCACCACTGGATTGGCGAAGTACTCTTTCAAAAACGGCTCGCCGACGATCATTTTCGATGCCGTCCAAGCAAGGACTCCGGCACCAATCGTAATAATAATCGGGAAACGCTCAATCCATTTCAAAATGAGCGTGCTGCCCCACACCATAATCGGCACAGAAATAACCAACCCAAGGACAACAAGGAGAAAACTTCCGTGCGCCGCACCGGCAACTGCCAACACGTTGTCAAGCCCCATCAATGCATCGGCAATAATAATGGTGCGAATCGCTTCCCATAAACTTCCCCCGGCCTCGATGTCATCGTGCCCTTTTTCCTCAACGAGCAACTTGTAAGCGATCCAAACGAGCAATATACCGCCGACAAGCAAAAGCCCCGGGATTTTCAGAAGCCATACGACAAATATCGTTGCCAGCGCGCGGATGACAACAGCGCCGACGGTTCCCCAAATGATCGCCTTTTTTTGCTGGTGCTTCGGCAAGTTACGGGCCGCCAGCCCAATGACAATCGCGTTATCCCCTGCCAAGACAAGGTCAATAATGATAATCGACAGCAGCGCTGTCCAAAATTCTGGAGAAAACAGCTCCACAAAATCGTCCCCCTTTATAAGTTATATTTTTCCTTTAATGATACTGGAGCCATCTTAATGACTTGCTGCAAAATAAATATGAAAACGGCGAAATCATCAATAATACCAAATAGTGCTAGCCAATCGGGAATGAGATCAAACGGCAACGCTATATATAACAGCAGCAACCCGACGGAAATCGCCTTTTTCCGCACCGGCACCTCGCGCGAGGCAAAAAACTCAAACAAAAACGGAAGAAAACGCCGGACGTGAACGATCAAGCGAAGTCGCTTCCACCACTTGCGCATGACATTCCCCCCATCTTTCTTACCATTTTTCCTATAAAATCGAGCCCATTTTGTTTTACGATTATCTTCCCCCCTTTCGTTTCATGAAATGAAAAAAACCTTTACCACACTTGGTAAAGGTCTTTAAACAAACAGAGACCTTTACCACAATAGGTAAAGGTCTCGCTAACAACGTTGCCGTTGCCAACAAAGCCGAGGGCGTGCACCCTGAACTGACGACTTTGCTGTTAAAGCTACTCCCCTTTAGCAACAGGATATTTACCTTACAATTCCATGATATTCAATGTTTATGCGTCCTGTCAATGCATTTTTTCCACACATAATAAAAAATCGAACTCTTTTCACACCGTGCGAAAGCAGGAATGGATTTTTTCTGTGAAAATGCTTGCCTTAATCAGCCTTTTTCATATTGCGTGGTGAGCGGCACTTTGCTCATGGATGTTTGTTGAAACCAGCCGACAGCTTCTTGCTCCTTCCGATTGTTACTGTCCAGCTGTGAACTTTAAACCGATGATTCCGACAAGGATGAACAATAAAAAGACAATTCGCGGCGCGTTAACCGGCTCGTTTAAAAACAGCATGCCGATGATGACCGCCCCGAGCGCCCCGATTCCCGTCCAAACCGCATAGGCGGTGCCGATCGGCAACGTTTTCGTTGCCATCGATAAAAAGTAAAAACTAGCTGCCATCCCTGCAACAGTGACGACAGACGGCCAAAGACGGGTAAAACCGGCCGTGTATTTCAGCGAAATGGCCCATACGATTTCGAACACTCCGGCGACAAATAAGTATACCCACGCCATGTATCATTTCCCCCTTTCAAAACAAAAAAGCCGCGGGAAATATCGAAATGATACTCCTCCCGGGCTTTTGTCCCTCCGTGTACGCGGGCGCGCCGCGCGTTTTCTCTCGGTCACAGGCCGGCTGCCAAACAGCCGCGGAACCCTAGAAAACGTTTCTTGTATTTACTGGTTGTTAATCAGTATAACACATCAGCCAAACGCTTGCAATCCATCCGCCTTCCGCATATTTCCGACAGGTGAAGGCCGAGGAACCCCCATCCGTCTTACACCGGGTCGTTATCGACGCCACTGTACGATTCAATCGCTTGATCAAGCGCTCGGTAAGCTTCGGCGAAGGCGTTCGTCGCCGATTCGTCACCGGCGGCGGCAAGTTCGACCCGCGCATTGCGCGCATGCGTGACAGCGCGAATGACGTCTTCAATCATTTGCCTCTTCTCCCCAGCGTTCTCCTTCAATTGTTCAAGCTCATGGAGCGCCCCGTCAAGGCTCGTCGAACGCGGTTCGTCAAATGCTTGTTCCAACTGTTCTTTCACACGCTGCAACACTTCTTTCATGATCGCCCATCCTTTCTTTATTCATTGTCATCCGCTAGTGTGGGCGATTCACCGCAAACTATGCATCCTTGTCTCCATCGTGTTCAGTCATTGATCCGTGCATCTTTCAATCCGGCCCAAAAGGCGGCAACGACGGAAAGGGCAACAATCAGCAGCGGCGCATACATGATCAAAAACGTTTGCATCATCCTTTTCCTCCTTCCCATTTCCCTTTGACGTACGCTTTATTGAACAAAAAGAGGCGCATCAGCAAATACAAAGACGGGATGAGAAGCAAGAACCCGGCGATAAACGCAACAATTAACGCCATCGCCATCGTTTCATTGGTGAACCCGTCATAAATCGTTAAATGCGGGTAAAGCAAATACGGGTAATGCGAAATGCCGTAAGCATAAAACGCGAACGCATATTGAAACAAAAGCGCGATGAACGCCCAGCCAAATCGCCGTCGCCGCCAAAGCAGCCAAACGGTGACGACAAAAAGCAAAAAGGACACAGCCAACATCCACGCCACTTCCCATAGGTTGGCATAATGCTCTGGATTATGGTAGCGGAGTTGGTAAATAATGAGCAACGCTGACAACATCGTCGGCCCGCTCCAAAGCAGAGCATAGCGGCGCAACAGCTCTCGCGCCCGCTCGTCCCCCGCCGCGTTCGCATAATACGTCAAAAACACGGCGGAAATGTACAAGACGCTTGTGACGCTTAACAATACGATGCTCCATGACAAAGGACTTGCAAACAGTTTTTCGTAATCCAACACAACGGCCCCTCCGCGCCTCTCGACAAACCCGCCTTCTGAAATCGTCAAGACGACTGACAGCGAAGCGGGGATCAATAAGCCCGTCAGCCCGTAAGCGAGCAAATACCAGTTCCGCTCCGTCCCTCCGTATGTGTGAAAGGCGTAGTACGAGCCGCGGATGGCGAGCAAAACAATGGAAATGCTCGCTGGAACGAGCAGCACCGAGCCATAATAATACGCCGTTTTTGGAAAAAAGCCGACGATCCCGACAAAGAAAAAAACGAGAAAGACGTTTGTCACTTCCCACACCGGCGACAGATAGCGCTGGATGATGCGGTGCAAAATATGCTGTTTGTTCGCCCAATGGCTGTAGGCGCTGAAAAACCCGGCCCCAAAGTCAATCGAGGCAACGATAATATACCCGAACAAAAACAGCCATAACACCGAGATGCCGATGACTTCGAGCGTCATGGCGTCACCTCCCCGTTATTGGCGCGCTCTTCCAGCTCCCGTTCGACCGGGTTGCGTCGAAACATACGGACAAGCACCGTGGCGCTTGCAATGACGAGCACCATATACAAAAGACAAAACAAAACAAGCATCGTATCAACATGAGCGGACGATGTCGCCCCTTCCGCCGTTTTCATATAGCCGCGCAAAATCCACGGCTGCCGCCCGACCTCCGCCAAATACCAACCGGCTTCAATGGCGATCATCGCCAACGGCCCCCCTGCGATCAACAGCCCAAAAAACCATTTTTTCGCTGTCCATTTCCAACGAAAGATCGATCCGAGCCAATAAGCAGCCGATAAAATCATTAAAAACACGCCAATCGTCACCATGACATCAAACAAATAATGGATATAAAGCGGTGGACGCTCATCTTTTGGAATATCGTTCAATCCCGTTACAACCGCCCTTGGATCGTTGTGTGCCAAAATGCTTAACGCATATGGGATTTCAAGGGCATATTTCACTTCCCCGTCCTCCGTCAACGTACCAAATAAGATGAGCGGCGCATGGGAACCCGTTTCAAAATGCCATTCGGCAGCCGCCAGCTTTTCCGGTTGGTATTCGGCTAAAAACTTTCCTGACAAGTCGCCGACAAGAGCGCTCGCCACGGAAAAAATGAGCGCCGTTTTCATCGTTAAATGAAGCGCCTTGCGGTGGTACACATGCCGGTTGCCCTTCCATAAATGCCACGCCGCAATCGAAGCGAGTATAAACGCCGATGTCATATACGCCGTCGCCAGCACGTGGGCCACTTTTGTCGGCATCGCCGGGTTGAACATCGCGGCAATCGGGTCGATGTTGATAAGCTCGCCGTTTTTTATCTCAAACCCTTGCGGCGTATTCATAAACGCGTTCACCATCGTAATAAACATGGCCGACGCGGAAGAGCCGATCGCCACCGGAATAAGCAATAGCAAATGTTTTTTCTGATTTTCAAACCGATCCCATGTATACAAATAAACACCAAGGAAAATCGCTTCAAAAAAGAAGGCGAACGTCTCCATGAACAGCGGCAAACTGATCACTTGACCGGCCAGCTGCATAAAGTTCGGCCATAAAAGCGACAGCTGCAAACCGATCGCCGTTCCGGTCACGACGCCGACAGCGACGGTGATGACGAAGCCGCGCGTCCAGCGGCGGGCAAGCAAAATATAATGCATATCGTTTTTTCGGATCCCAACCCACTGGGCGATGGCAATCATCAATGGAATCCCGACGCCGATTGTGGCATAAAGAATATGGACGGTTAGCGTCAATCCCGTCAAAACACGGCTGAGCAGCACCGGATCATAGTTAGTCATGGTCATCCCCCCTTATGAAAACAAGCGGCCAATCAAAGAAAGCAAGACAACTGCTGCGACAGCAAAACTAATGAACACAAGCGCTTTTTCGTGTCGCTCCCACATGTTCATCCCCCCGGACGCTTAGACAATCACGAAAAAATTGTGACAACCATCACAAACTACCTACTTCATATTATTTCATAAAATCGGGAACGTTATCCGCCATGATTTCGAATAATTTGTGACATTTATCACATATTCATGGTGACAAACAAAAAAAGCAGGATATCCCTGCCCTCGATTATAAATATTTCCGATGCACCGTCTTCCCGTCATACGTAAACAACATCGGCTTTTCCTCGACGACCGTCTCCATATGGACCGGACGGCCCCACAACTGATAAATGTATGGCAGTACTTTTTCCAAATACTTCAGATCGAGTTCGATCCCCTCATACCAATGTTTTAAATACAGCTCTCCGTTGCGCATATAATCGCCGTCATTGACCGTGATATACGGGAATCCGCCGTTCACCCGCATGCTGACGAGCTGATCGCGGATATGCTCCCAATGTTTGTCAACGATTTTGTAATCTCTCCCTTGCTTTTGGAATAAATACATATCTTCGCGCATGACGAGCTCTTTCGTCAAATAGTTGCGCAAAAACGAAATGTCGGATTCCAATTCGCGCACTTCGAAAAGTTTCGCCCGTCCCGACCCCGGTTTGACGCCATATTTTTTCATCTCTTCCGTCGGATTGTTCCACCGCTCTTCAATGTCTTCAAAAATTTTCAACCCTAAATAGTACGGATTAATGCCCGTGCGCGACGGCTGCACAACGTTGGCGTTCAGTTTGGCAAACTCAATGGCTTCATCGCTCGTCAAATCCATTTCCCGCAAAATGCGCTGATGCCAATACGTCGCCCAGCCTTCATTCATAATTTTCGTTTCAAGCTGCGGCCAAAAATAAAGCATTTCCTCGCGCATCATCGTTAAAACGTCACGCTGCCAATCCTCGAGCTCGCGGCTGTATTCCTCGATAAACAGCAAAACGTCTTTCTCCGGCTGCGGCGGAAACTTGCGCCGTTTTTTCCGCGGTGGCGTTTTTGGCTTGTTCCGCTCATCAAGTAACCATAAATCATCGTATGGCGTCGATGTTTTGGATGGTTCCTCCTCCTCATACACTTCCGTATCTTCCCATGTCCACGACAGCTTCGGCCGCAACAGCGACGGGTCGATATGCTCTTGAATGGCTAAGACGGCATCTAAAAATTTTTCCACTTCCAATTTTCCGTATTGGTGCTCGTAATGTTTGATCCGCTCTGCTGTCGCGGCCATGCTTTCCACCATATCGCGCTTCGTGTTGCTGAAGCGGACATTGTTTTTGAAAAAGTCGCTATGGGCCAACACATGGGCGACGATCAACTTATTTTGAATGAGCGTGTTTGTATCGAGCAAAAAGGCGTAACAAGGATCCGAGTTAATGACGAGTTCGTAAATTTTGCTCAATCCTAAGTCGTAATGAAGCTTCATCTTGTAAAACTGCTTTCCAAAACTCCAATGAGAAAAACGCGTTGGCATCCCGTAGGCGCCAAACGTGTAAATAATGTCCGCCGGACAAATTTCGTAACGCATCGGATAAAAATCCAACCCAAATCCTTCTGCGATTTCCGTAATTTCCGCAATCGCCCGTTCCAGTTCGTTCAGCTCGTCCTGCCGCATCCAAATCCCCCCTTTTCCCCTTACCACAATGTATGAGGGAAAAGGCGTTTTGATACGTTGAATCATTGCCCATGCTTTTCATTTCGGCCTACCGTCCGTTATAATTTGTGTTATACACGACATGTTCCGATAAAGCGTGGTGATCGTTTGCATCAATATTGGCATCATCTCATCGAACATTTTGGCTACGTCGGCATTATGGTTGCGCTCATGCTCGGCATCGTCGGATTGCCGATTCCGGACGAGCTGCTGCTGACGTATGCCGGCTACCGCGTTTCAACCGGCGCCTTTTCGTATCCGCTTGCTTTTCTCGCCTGTTGGTTCGGGGCGATCGCAGGCATTTCACTCAGTTATATTCTTGGGATCACGTTGGGGCTGCCTTTTTTGCATAAATTCGGTCCAAAATTCCATCTGACCGAGAAACGGCTCGCACAGACGAAAGCACTTTTTTCTAAACTCGGCCCATCCGTTTTATTCATTTGCTACTTCATCCCCGGCGTTCGGCATGTCGCCGCTTTTTGGGCCGGCACAAACGCCTACAGCTGGAGAAAGTTTGCCTTGTTTGCCTATAGCGGAGCGATGGTATGGGTCGCCGTCTTTTTAACGATCGGCGCCTACTTTGAAAGCCGCTGGATGGAGGTCAAGCAGTACGTTCATACGTACCGCTTGCCTGTTGTCCTTGCTTTTCTGGCTGTTGTTGCATCGGCAACCTTATATTGGTACATCCAGCAAAAACGAAAAACACCGGGGTAATGTCCGGTGCTTTTCATTCTCTATGCACGCTATACGTTCCCGCGCGGGCCGCGGTGATACGTCTCTGTCAACAGCCCCATAAACAAACCGAATCCAAACATCACCATCGAGGCTCCGATGATTCCGAGGCTGACGATCGTCAAGAAAAAGTCTTTGTTGTAAGCGCTTGCGATAAAGCTAAGCAAAAAAAGCGCTGTTCCGACGATTAGGCCGACGGACGCCATCCATTTGCACATCTTTGTAATTTCGTGCCCTTCGTGCCGTTTGTTCATTTTCATCATCCCCTTTCTTAGAGGATACTATTATTGTCACAAAATTGCAATATTTACTTTTCCTTTTTTATCTCCATTTCGGTTATAATTTATATTTTGCCTTCTGTCACAACATTTACAGGGCAACAAAACAGCCCATCGTCATACACTAACAATGACTCCTTCTCGATAAAGGAGGCATGCCGCTTGAACACCGTCGACTACGATAAGGCGCTCTATTATACACATCGCTCCGAGTGGGATAATTTGCTCATTTTAATGGTGCGTACACCTGATGACATGCTGTCGAAAAAAATTGAAAAGTTTCTCCACGCCTATAATTTCGAGCACGACTATTCCGTCATCCAGGAAAGGCTCACTGCCTTGTTGCGCTACATCGACCACGCACTTGAAGTAAGTGAACAAAAAATGGGAGTCGAGCAGTACGCATATTTCTACTCGTAAAAGCAACGGGGAATTGGTTGAGTCCAATTCCCCGCCGTTGTTTACCCGTCAATTATTGAGCGTAAGAAGGCGAAACGGTGCGCAGCACATCATGTACTCGCTGCATGACACCATCAGTAAGCTTCGCCAATTTTTCTTCACTATCTTGCAACGATGCTCCTTTGACACCAAAGTACGCTTTCATTTTCGGTTCCGTCCCTGACGGGCGCAGGCAAAACCACGAGCCGTCTTCCAATACGTATTTCAAGACGTTGGAGGCCGGGAGCGTAATGGCTGTTTTTTCCCCGGTCAACGTATTGGTTCGTTCCTTCGTTTTGTAATCCTCGATCACCGTTACCTTTTTCCCCGCAGCCTCAACCGGCGGTTGCTGGCGGAATGACGCCAAAATGGCAGCGATTGTTTCCGCCCCTTCCTTCCCTTTTAACGTCAGCGACCGTTGCCCTTCGCGGTAATACCCGTACTTGGCAAACAATTGAAGGAGTGCTTCATACAGCGACAGCCCCTGCTTTTTGTAAAACGCGCACACTTCCGCCGCAAGAACAGCCGCCTGCACCGCGTCCTTATCGCGGGCAAAATCCCCAATCAAATACCCGTAGCTTTCCTCATAGCCAAACTGGAACGTATACTGCCCTGTTTGTTCATATTCCTTGATTTTTTCACCGATAAACTTAAACCCGGTCAGCGTATCGACGGTTTCCAAACCGAACGAAGCGGCGATCGCCCGACCGAATTCGGACGTGACAATCGTTTTTAAGATGACGCCGTTTGGCGGCAACAAGCCTTTTTCCTTCCGCTGTGACAATAAATAATGAAGCAGCAACCCTCCCGTTTGATTGCCGGTCAAAACGACATACTCTCCTTGCTCATTTTTAACGGCTATGCCGAGCCGGTCTGCATCCGGGTCGGTGGCAATGAGCAAATCCGCATTTACTTGCTTGCCGAGCTCAATTGCCAGGGCAAAGGCTGCGTGCTCTTCCGGATTTGGCGAAGTAACGGTTGAAAAACTGGGATCCGGCTTCTCTTGCTCCTTGACGACAAAGACGTTTTGGTAACCGAGTTCAGCCAACGCACGGCGCACCGGTTTGTTTGATGTACCGTGAAGCGGCGTAAACACGATGTTAATCGGCGTCTCTTGAGCCAGTTCCGGACGGAGCGAGATCGTTTTCACAGCGTTCACATACGCCTCATCGATTTCCTGGCCAATGATGCGGATGAGTCCTTTTTCTTTTAGCGTCTTTTCATCATCAACCTGAATGGCAAGCTCGTTCTCGACTTCATTGACGTAGCGGATCACTTCATCAGCGGTGTCTGGAGGCAACTGTCCGCCGTCTTCACCATATACTTTGTAGCCGTTATACTCCGGCGGGTTATGGCTGGCGGTGATGACAATACCGGAAAACGCCTGCAAATGGCGAACGGCAAATGATAATTCCGGTGTCGGACGCAATTCGTCGAACACGTATGTTTGAATGCCGTTCGTCGCCAACGTTTTCGCCGCTTCCATGGCAAATTCCGGCGATTTATGCCGCGAGTCGTAGGCGATCACAACACCGCGCCGCTTCGCCTCGTCGCCAAACGATTGTATGTATCGCGCCAATCCTGCCGATGCTTTCCGGACCGTATAAATGTTCATCCGGTTCGTTCCTGGTCCGATTTCACCACGCATACCACCGGTACCAAACTCCAAATTTTTGTAAAAACAATCTTCGAGCCATCGTTCATCGTCGCGATGCTTCTCCAATATTCCCCTCAGCTCCGGGTCTAGCTGCGGCTCGCGGAGCCATTGTTCATATTTCTGTCTCCACTCCATTAGTCTTACCCCCAATCTTGATTTCCCCTGTTTATGTATTCGCCCCCATCATGCAATATACCTGCTTAAAGAAAAAGGATGCCTCGAAAAACGAGGACATCCTCTTTCTTCCATTACCCTTGCGGCTGCGACGGTTCTGAAATATTCGTTAATGCCTGTTCAGCCGCTTCGTTCGATGCGCTGTTCGTCGCGATATCGCCTAAAGCCACGATGCCTTGAAGCTGGTTGTTGTCGACAATCGGCAAGCGGCGGACTTGGTGCTGCGCCATCACATTGGCGGCATCTTGAACGCTCATGTTTGGCGTACCGGTGACGACTTGGTTAGTCATGACATCCGCCACTTTGACCGTCGCCGGGTTTTTCCCTTGGGATGAGACACGCAGCGTAATATCACGGTCTGTAATCATCCCTTTGACTTGCCCATTTTCCACAACCGGAAGCGCGCCAATATTTTTTTGGCTCATAATTTGCGCCGCTTCTTGCACCGTTTGGTTCGGCGAAATGGTTGCGACGTTTTTCGTCATAATGTCTTGCACTTTGTTTCCGCTGTTGTTGGTCAATGTAATCCTCCCCTTTCACCGATTAGTATGACTCGTTTGCCGGACGATATAGATAGAAAATACTGTTTATCACCTTAAACCGGGAGGATCTTCGCTTCTTAGCGTAAGTGCGAGGGCGTCCAATACGTATATATTCCCATCCATAAGTAGGCGCACCGCTTTCTATGCTTTGCCATAGTGTCGAAAGAAAACGTTGGCTTCAATCGAGCGAAGGTCACGGTCTATAGATGGGCGGGAGGCAGATGTCGGTTGGCGTCGGCCAACGCGCATGATAAAATGAAGGTGTATTATGTTCTTTTCAAACCAAGCATTAGAAGGGCATGGGGAGCAGCCAGTGCGAAAACGAAGCAACACCTTCCATGCGTAAAAAGATCCATGGTGTGGAAAAATGCCGAATCTTTGGATGCTTATGGTTGGGATGGCCCAAATTGTGACGCTTAAGAAAGCGAAAGGCAGCTTTCACCATGGAACGGAGAAGCTTCCATATTCCAGCCGGGCTCAGTGGAAATAGGACACGACAGAGCAGAGTTCCCTCCGCAACATAAGGGGACAGAGGGAGCACAATGCACGGAAAAGGCCGCTTTTTCACGAATTCCCCCGCTAAGATGGCAACTGTCGGCAGCACTCCATAAGGAAGAAGGTGAACAAATGGGGGAAGAAAAACGAAGAGAAAATTTACTTTTGGCCGCTTGGGCGACAGCGTTTATTGCCACGCTTGGGAGCCTCTATTTTTCTGAGGTGCTTGGATTCGTTCCATGCGATTTATGCTGGTTTCAACGGATTTTTATGTATCCGCAAGTCATTATTTTAGGGATTGCCATCGCCCGCAAAGACTTTACAGCCGCCCGTTACAGTTTGGCGCTGTCTATTATCGGCGGCACTATTTCCTTATATCATTACTCTTTGCAAAAGATTCCTTTTTTCCAGTATTATGCCATAAGCTGCGGCCGCGTCCCCTGCACAGGGCAATACATTAACTGGCTTGGCTTTATTACCATTCCATTTTTGGCGTTGACGGCCTTTACCATTATTATTTTCTTGAACCTTGCTGTCATGCGCCGGCAAAGGGAGGAGAGCGGACGTTGAAAAAACTGCTTATATTTGGCGGCATCATCGCCGCTTTATTTGCTGCCATTGCTTTTGTCACGTTGTATGAACAAAAAGAAGCGGCCAAGAACAATCCTTATCAGAAAAGCGAGTTGCATCCGGCCACGATCGACCAACTTGACGATCCGAATTACCACAACATTATTTTGCCTGACGAGTTGCAACAACAATTGTCCAGCGGAAAGCCCGTTACCGTCTATTTTTACAGCCCGACATGCCCTCATTGCCGGCGGACAACACCAATTGTTGTTCCCTTAACGAAACAGCTTGGCATCGAGTTGAAACTGTTTAACTTGCTTGAATTTGAAGATGGCTGGGACACATACCGTATTGAAGCCACCCCGACAATCGTCCATTATGAAGACGGGAAAGAGACGAAACGTATTGAAGGATATCACGATGAACAAACGTTTCGCCAATGGTTTGCCTCCTTGCCGGAACAAGAAAAATAGGGAGCTTCGCCCGCTGTTGGCTCAGCTCCTTTTTCCTTACATCACCCACTGGCTCGTGGCAGGAACATACATGCTGCATGGCAGCACTCGCTTGCGGGTGAACTGCCTCGCCTGAAATGGAAAAGTGATTCCATGGCGGGCCAAAATGTTTTGGTTACGCTCAAACAACCATTCGTATTGTTCGTGCTCTCCGTGTTCCCCGATATGTTCGATGACCGTGATCAACGACTGTAACGCTGAGATGATTTGGAACGCCTCTTTCATCGTTCCGTTATATGTAACATGCTCATGGTCCAACGAAAGAATGCCAAGTTCCTCAAACTGGCGAATTTGCTCATCATCGAAATAGTACGGGAAAATATCAGTGTAGAAATAATGTAACAAATAGTGCATGTAATTTTCTTGCTCCGGAGTCACCGCATACATAATTTTCAATGTTCATACCACCTTTTCTTGCCGCAATGCTTGCGTTCTCCATCGCTGAAACGATACTATGAGTGTATCATATTCAATACACTTATAGGGGTAGAAAGTGTTTCCACGACTACAGAGAACTGGGAGGGACGACGACGTTTGTGGACGAGAAAAGGTGATTGGCTTGAATGCATCATCCCCAACCTATGGGGTGGGCTGACCATAGAACAACTGCTTAAAGAAGTATGGGCCGCCTCCAAAAAACTCGCCCATCGATGGCGGATGGAACAGGGCGTCAAACTGAACGGCCGGACCGTCTCTTGGCAGACGGAGCTTCGCGAACGGGATCGGCTTCAGCTTTATGCGTATCAACCGGAGCTATCGCTCATCATTCCGGAATACCGGAAACTTTCGATCTTATGGGAAGATGATCACTTGCTCATCTTAAATAAAGAAGCCGGCATCGATATCCATCCGTCCGAGCCGGAGCAGACAGGCACACTCGCCAATGCGGTCGCTTTTTATTTACAATCGCAGGCGATTTTGACAAAAGTCCGCCATATTCATCGGCTTGACCGTGATACGTCGGGGACAATTTTATTTGCCAAACATCCGCTCGCCGGGGCGACACTCGATCGAATGCTTGCCCGCCGTGGCATTAAACGAACGTATGTCGCCCTCGTTCACGGCCACCTGTCTCCGAAATCCGGTACAATTTCCGCGCCGATCGGCCGTGACCGCCACCATCCGACGCGACGTCGCGTCTCAAAAACAGGAGCGAGAGCAGTGACACACTATCGCGTGCTCAAAACGTTTCCGACCACGTCACTTGTGGAGCTTATCCTTGACACCGGGCGGACACACCAAATTCGCGTCCATTTGGCCCATCTCGGGCATCCGCTCGTCGGCGACGTGCTTTATGGCGGCCAACCGGTGTTTCATCGTCATGCGCTGCATGCCGCTAAACTAACGTTCCGCCACCCGTTTACAAATGAAGAAATTGTCTGTCTCGCGCAGACGAACGACTTCCCTGTCGATCTCACGGTCATTGATCATGAATCTCTCCCGCCTTCGCTTTAGTTGGCAGGAGAAGATGTTGAACACCCTCCCCCTGCGCTCACGCCGGCAAGCAGCGGTTTCCGGTTTAGGATGATAAAAGGCAGACGGTCTTCCGTCTGCCTCATAAACGCAATTTTTCCTCCTCTTCCGTACCTGTCGTTTCTCCCTCTTCTTCATCCAACTCCGGTTCTTTTTTCACCACTTCCAATGTCTTGACATGATGACCATCCATTTCTTTCACAGTAAAGAGATAACCATCAATCTCCACACTATCCTCTATCTGAATATCGTAATGTTTCGTCAAAATCCAACCGCCAATCGTATCGACATCGTCATCATCGATTTCAAGCCCTAACAAGTCGTTCACTTCGCTAATGAGCACTTTGCCATCCAAAATGAACCGATCCTCAATTTTTTGGATGAGCGGCGTTTCATCAATATCGAACTCATCTTGGATTTCACCAACGATTTCTTCCAAGATGTCCTCTACCGTGACCAAGCCGGACGTGCCTCCATACTCATCGACTAAAATCGCCATATGGATGCGTTCTTTTTGCATTTTAACCAACAAATCATGAATGGCGATCGATTCAATGACTTGAATGATCGGGCGAATATAGTCTTTCATTTGCTTTTCGTTTGATGGATTGACGACAAAATCCGTAAATACTTCTTTTACGTTAATGAGCCCGAGCACATGGTCCTTATCGCCATCAATGACCGGGTAGCGCGTATACTTTTCTTCCTGAATAATTTCCAAATTTTCCTTGACGCTCTTATTAATGTCTAGCGCCACGATCTCCTTGCGCGGCACCATAATTTCTTTTGCCACGCGGTCATCAAAACGAAAAATATTGTTGACATAGCGGTACTCAGACTGGTTAATCTCTCCGCTCTTGTAACTTTCCGATAAAATGAGACGCAACTCTTCTTCGGAGTGAGCAATCTCATGCTCCGCGACCGGCTTGAGACCAAAGAGACGCGTCACCAACCGGGCTGAATTGTTTAACGACCAAATCACTGGATACATGATTTTATAAAACCAAATGAGCGGTTTGGCCGTCCATAGCGTAATCGCTTCCGCCTTATGAATAGCAAACGTTTTCGGCGCCAACTCGCCGACGACAACGTGCAAAAACGTAATGAGCGAAAACGAAATAATAAACGCTAAAAGGTGGGAAATCGATTCCGATAAATGGAGGCGTTCAAACAGCGGCAGCAACATCCGCGCCACCGTCGGCTCCCCAAGCCAACCAAGACCAAGCGAAGTGAGAGTAATGCCAAGCTGGTTCGCCGATAAATAACCATCCAAGTTCGAAATCACTCTTTTCGCCGCGACCGCCCGTTTATTTCCTTCATTGACAAGTTGATCGATGCGCGAGCTGCGCACTTTGACAATGGCGAATTCCGAAGCGACAAAAAAAGCGGTGCAAGCGATTAACAGTGCCACTACCAATAAACCGGCTATGTCCAATTTGTATCTGAGCGCGGATGAAGCGCCCAGGTTACACCTCCTGCGCATAAAAGTATCAACAACAGCCTATAAGAAGTGCTGCCGCCGGACGGCCGCCAACGGCGGGCGACCCGAAACCGGCGGCTAACGTTTTACGATTCCTCGTTATGGTTCCCTTGGGTGAAAATGAGCACGTATTTCAACAATTCAAACACAGCGATCAATGTCGCAGCTACATACGTCAACGCCGCCGCACCGAGCACTTTGTTCACGCCGCGCGCTTCATCCGAAGCGATCATTCCTTCCGCCAAGATAAACCGTTTCGCCCGGGCGCTCGCATTAAACTCGACCGGAAGCGTAATAAGTTGGAATGCCACCGCCAGTGAGAAGAACAAAATGCCGAGGCCGAGCAACGAAAATTGCTGGAATAAAAACCCCGCCAACAGCAAAAACGGGGCCACACCGGAAGCCAAATTCACAACCGGGAACATCCGGTGGCGAAGCACGAGCGCCGCATACCCTTGCTGATGCTGAACGGCATGGCCAACCTCATGGGCGGCAACGGAAATGGAAGCGATCGAACGCCCGTAAAAGACGGGTTCCGACAGACGAACGACACGAGAAATTGGATCGTAATGGTCGGAAAGCCGCCCTGGCACGACCTCAACCGGCACGTGATGCAACCCTTGGCGATCCAAAATCATGCGCGCCACTTCTGCTCCGGTCAAACCTGATGAGGCAGGAACTTTAGACCAAGTATTGAAGTTGTTCGATACCTTCCATTGTGCCCAGAGCGAGATGAGGAAGGCAATAAAAATGAAAATATCCATCGGATGAAACAGCATTGCAACACCCTCCGTTTTTTCAATGTTCGGCAAATGTGTATACTATTATTTATTGTACTTATTTACTGTTTCATACGTCAAACATGCCGCTTTGGTTTCATTCCTTATAGAAAAAACAGCGCCAGCAGTAGGCGCTGTTTGGCTGATCCATTCATCAAAAGTTGAAATTGTCCGGGTCGGCTCCGATCCGTTTGTTTAAGTTTAATGCATCGATTCGCTTCATTTCCTCTTCAGTGAGCGAAAAGCCAAAAAGGTCCGCATTTTCCTTGATCCGCGCCGGCGTCACCGATTTCGGAATCGTCACGACGCCGTGCTGCAAATCCCAGCGCAACACGACTTGCGCTGGCGTTTTTCCGTATTTTTTTCCGATTTCAACGATCGTCGGCTCGGTTAAAATTTCCCCGCGCATAAGCGGCGACCATGCCTCAAGTTGAATACCGTTTTCCTGACAAAACGACTGCAGCTCTTTTTGTGTCAGGCGTGGATGATACTCAACCTGGTTGACCATTGGTTTGATTTCGCAGTCAGCCATCACATCCTTCAAATGGTGAATTTGGAAGTTACTGACGCCAATCGCACGCACATAGCCGTCTTTATACAGCTTTTCAAGCGCTTTGTACGTCTCTTTATACTTCCCTTTCACCGGCCAGTGGACTAAGTACAGGTCAACGTAATCAAACCTAAGCTTTTTCAAGCTTGCATCAAACGCCTTTAGCGTCGTTTCATACCCTTGGTCGGTGTTCCATACTTTCGTCGTTACAAATACTTGCTCGCGCGGGATGCCGGATTCACGGATCGCCTGACCGACCCCTTCCTCATTTTCATAAAAAGCAGCTGTATCGATATGGCGATAGCCAACTTCCAACGCGGTGCGCACGGCGCTTTTCACTTCGTCTCCCTCTTTCACTTTGTAGACGCCAAGGCCGACCCAAGGCATTTGCACCCCGTTATGTAAAACCGCGCAATCTTGCAAGCTGTTCACGGTGATTCCCCCTCCAACATCAGTATAACTCTATTATGGAAAAACCGACAAGAAAAAGCAAAATATATGCGTTAAGGGAAACGGTCTACCCCGGCCTTTTTGTCTCCATCGATCCAGTTAACCTAACTGTTTGACAATGCCCTTGGCTTCAAGTTATGTGGCTATTTTACCAACAGCGGCACTGATCCCGTACAATCTGGCAACGACACCGCTATTTACAGATAATTAAAATATTTATAGAAAATTAACAATCATTTACATTCATTTTATTCACATTTCCTTTTTGGCTCTATACAATCATAACTGTAAGTCCACTAACGACTAAAGGGGGAATCGGGAACGATGGATCGCCGTTTATTCTTAAAATATGTAGGAAGCAGCACGGCCGCCCTAGTCGCGGCATCATCCGGCATTGAGACATTAACCGCGAAGGCCGACGCCTTGACCGCCAACCACTTGATGAACGGCCAGCCTCACGGAAAGGGTAAACCGCTCACCGCGCCTTTTAAGCCGATCAGCCGCACATGGGAAAACGATTTAGTCTTGCCGACAGGTTATCGATACAACATTATTGCTTCATATGGGGATGTCATTAACTCGAAAGGGGAGCGGTTCGGTGACTCGGCTGATCTTACGGTCTACTTTCCGATCGATAGCCTGACAGGCGGCAACAACTCCGAAGAAGGATTGATTTGGATCAACCATGAATTTCCTGAGCCAGAAAACTACATGAACATACTCGGAATTGACCCGAGTAAGTTTGACAAATCCAACCTTTCACGCTATCCCGAATTGTTAAAAATGGAGAAAGAAGCTGTCGGCGGCTCTATTATTCACGTTAAAAAAGAAAAAGGGGAATGGAAAGTAGTAAAAGACGACCAATACAACCGCCGGATCGATGCGAACACTCCGATTGTGCTGACCGGTCCCGCAAGCGGGAGCAGGGCGGTAAAAGGGGCCAAAACGGTAATAGGAACGCTTGGCAACTGCAGCGGCGGAAGAACGCTTTGGAACACCGTTCTTTCCTGTGAAGAGAATACATATTACGGCGACGACTACGGATGGCCTGATTTTATCAACGAGCATTATGGATGGGTTGTAGAAGTTGATCCGTTTAACCCAGATGCACCGATACGCAAACATACCGCGCTCGGACGCTTCGCCCATGAAAATACAGCTATGTCCTTGACAAAGGATGGCAGAGTTGCCGTTTACATGGGTGATGACAAAAGCGACGCCTTTTTCTATAAGTTCATTAGCCGAAAGAAATATAATCCGAATAGCCGCGAGGCCAACTTCGATATTTTAGAAAGCGGAACATTGTATGTCGCCGATCTCGGAAAACAAAAATGGATCGCGCTCGACTACGAAACGAATACAGATTTGCAAAATTACGAAAAGAACGGCAAAAAGTTTTTCACCAGCCAAGCGGACGTACTGACTTACGCGCGGGAAGCAGGTGTCGCGGTTAAGGCCACACCGCTTGATCGCCCGGAAGATGTCGAAATTCATCCTTATGATGGAAGTGTCTTTTTATCGTTAACAAATAATTCGAAGCACGGAAATTTCCATGGTCAAATTATTCGTTTTATCCCTGCAGATGGTGATCACGGAAGCGATAAGTTCACTTTTGAAGTATTTATTGCCGGCGGACGCCAAAGCGGCATTACGTGCCCGGACAACCTCCACTTTGATAGCAAAGGAAACCTTTGGGTGGTTGAAGACTTTTATGCAACGGAAGATAATGTGTACGCCGCCTACAAAAACTGTGGGGTGTTTATGATTCCGACTGACGGCAAACATTACGGGGAGCCGTTCCAATTTGCATCGGGGCCAAAGGGATGCGAAGTCACCGGCCCGTGGTTCACCCCCGATGAGCGTACATTATTTTTAGATGTACAACATCCGGAGACGTGGAATCCTTATCCGGGCCATCGTTTCGGCCGTTCTTGTCTCGTAGCTGTGCAAGGAGGGCATTTCAATAAATAGATGAAAAACCGTGTGCAAACGGATAATCCGTTTGCACACGAAAATGACAACTAAAAATCAGGAGGATATTGACATGTTGCAAAACATAGGAATTCCAGGACTAATCCTTATTTTAGTCATCGCCTTAATCATCTTCGGGCCGTCCAAACTTCCCGAAATTGGGCGCGCTTTTGGCACAACATTAAAAGAGTTCAAAAAATCGACGCGGGAATTGGTCGCAGACGATGAGCCGAACAAAACGTTGCCAACCAATAATAAAGTAGAAAAAACGAGCTAGCTAAAAGCAGAAAGCAATAAGGGGCAGCCCTTGCCCCTTGTTGAACAGGGGGAAGACAATGGACAAGAAAGATATGG
The DNA here is from genome assembly GCF_000445995.2 of Geobacillus genomosp. 3. Lineage (GTDB taxonomy): Bacteria > Bacillota > Bacilli > Bacillales > Anoxybacillaceae > Geobacillus. The sequence goes on along the minus strand of NC_022080.4, from coordinate 513,371 downwards.
AGCTTATCGGGCACTTAGAAGAATTGCGCAAACGGTTGATCATTACTTTGAGTGCTTTTGTTCTTTTGCTAATCGGCTCGCTCTTTTCTGCCCCGTCTATTTATAGATGGCTTGCCGAAGATCTTCCGGTGAAGCTTGCGGTTCTCGGACCGAGCGACATTTTATGGATTTATTTCATCTTAGCCGGAGTCATCGCCTTAGCCGGAACGATTCCCATTGCCGCCCATCAGGCATGGCTGTTCGTCCGGCCGGCATTGCACGAGCACGAGCGGAAAGTCACATTGGCCTACATCCCGGCACTGTTTCTTCTTTTTGTACTAGGAGTTTGCTTTGGTTATTTTATTATTTTCCCATTTATTTTTAAATTCCTTCTCTCTTTATCAGGGGATGCATTCACAACGCTCTTTACAGCGGAAAAGTATTTTCGATTTGTCATTCATACGACGGTTCCATTCGGATTTTTGTTTGAACTCCCGGCCATCATCATGTTTTTGACAAGTCTCGGAGTGTTGAATCCATACCGGCTGCAGCGGATACGAAAATTTGCTTATTTTGTATTAATGTTGATCGCAGTGTTCATCACTCCTCCGGATCTGCTATCAGACGTTCTCGTTATTATCCCCTTATTATTCCTATATGAGTGCAGTGTTTGGCTGTCTAAATCAGTGTACCGCCGAAAACATAGAACGAATGACGGATGGGTAAAAAACGAGGCCCGCTCTGTTCCGTAAGCTGCTTTTCCCGTCTGCATCTCCGTTCAGTTCAGCCAAATATCCCTAATCCCGCGGAAATCTGGCGATCGTTGGAACGATGTAAAAAACAAAAAGGCTCGCTCCAAAGATGACACGTGTCATCTTTGGAGCGGAGCCTCTGCTTGTTACTTCGCGATCGTCATCTTTCCTTCCACTAATTCCTGTTCGCTAGAAGGATGAAACTCATTTTCCATTTTCGAAACGACAACAGTCGCCACGGCGTTACCGATAATGTTCGTGATCGCCCGCGCCTCGGACATAAAGCGGTCGACCCCGAGCAACAAGGCAATGCCCTCAACCGGAATCATTGGGAATGCCGCTAACGTGGCGGCTAGTGTAATAAAGCCCGAACCGGTAACCCCAGCCGCTCCTTTCGAGGTGAGCATCAACACGCCAAGCAACGTCAGCTCTTGCCAAATCGTTAGGTCAATGCCGTATGCCTGGGCGATGAAAATGGCCGCCATCGACAAGTAAATCGATGTGCCGTCCAAGTTAAATGAATACCCGGTCGGAACGACAAGGCCAACGACCGACTTCGAGCAACCATATTTTTCAAGCCGTTCCATCAGCCGTGGCAGCGCCGATTCCGATGAAGACGTGCCAAGGACGAGCAACAGTTCTTCCTTAATATAAGCGAGAAACTTAAAGATGTTAAATCCGTAAAACTTCGCAATCCCGCCAAGCACGATGAAAATAAAGAGCGCCATCGTAATATATACCGACCCCATCAGCTTGCCAAGCGACACGAGCGAGCCGAGGCCGAATGTACCGATCGTGTACGCCATCGCGCCAAATGCGGCGATCGGCGATACTTTCATAACCATGTTGACCACGCCGAAGAAAACTTCTGCGATCCGCTCAAATAGAGAAAGCACTGGTTTGGCTTTTTCCCCTAACCCCGCTGCTGCCAAGCCAAACAAGACGGCAAAGAAGAGCACCGGAAGCAGTTCCCCACTGGCCATCGCGGCAACGACGTTATCCGGAATGATGCTTAATACAAAGTCGACAAATCCATGGCTCGTTTCTTCCGCCTGCTTCGTATATTGCGAAATGTCGCCGCCTTTAACTGCGTCAGTGTTGAAACCAATTCCCGGTTTGATGAAGTTCACAACGACAATCCCAATCGCCAGGGCAAACGTCGTCACGATCTCAAAGTAAAGAAGCGCCTTTCCACCAATGCGGCCAATTTTTTTCAAGTCGCCCATATTGCCGATCCCGATAACAACTGTAAAGAAAATGATCGGGGCGATCACCATTTTAATGAGCTTAATAAACCCATCAGCCAACACTTTTAACTTTGTGCCGAATTCCGGGAATAAAAATCCGACGGTAATCCCTAAAATAATACCGATAATGACTTGCACGGTTAAATTTTTGAATTTCCCCCTCATTTCTCCCACTCCTTTCTTTGTCTTGACAACGCTTTCAACACTATCATAAAGAAAAGTCGATTAAATAAAAATATTATGGTGATAATGGTCGTTTTGGTCTTTTTGGTCCCGGATGTTTGCCACAGGGAAACGGCAAAGGCAGAGCTCTTATCCGCTAAAAAAATCAAAAAAGCTTCCAACGATGGAAGCTTATTCATGGAATTCCTTAATTTCATTCAAAAGTTTCGAACCAAACTGTCTCGCAAACTCTTCATACAGCGGGGCAAGTTTTTGTTCCCATCTCTTTCTTTCCATCTCCGATAACAAGTAAAGATGGACGCTTTTCTGCTGCTTTAGTTGCTGCAATTCCCGCTCGTTTTGGGCCTTTGACTGACGCAAGTTCCATTGGGTCGCTTCGGCCATCGCTTCAGTGATTTTTTGCTGGATGTCTTTGGGCAGGCGATCCCAAAATGATTGGTTCATCATTACGGCATAGCCAAGATAGCCGTGATTGCTGATCGTAATATACGGTTGAAACTTGTAAAACCCCTTCGAATAAATATTGGAAATCGTATTTTCCTGGCCGTCAAACTCATGTCGCTCAAGCGCCCGGTATATATGGTCGAACGAAACGGCGACCGGTTCGCCGCCAAGCAGGCGAAACTGCTTATCAATCACTTCGCTCGGCATAATGCGAAAGCGCAAACCGCGGAAATCGTCAGGTTCGATAAGTGGGCGGGTAGTCCCCATCATTTGCTTAAATCCGTTGCTCCAAAGCGCCAACCCTTTGATTCCTTTTTCTTCAAGCATTCCGAGCAGCTCGTCTCCGACTTTTCCAGTGAATACACGGCGTATGTCGTCATCATCATGAAACAAAAACGGCAAATCGAGCACTTGCCATTCCGGAATGAGTTCTGTCACCTTCGAAAACGACGGGGCGATCATTTGTACATCGCCGCGCATCAGTGCATCAAGTTCCTCCCCGTCCGAATAAAGCGACCCGTTCGCGAACACTTCCACTTTCACGCGGCCGTTCGTCTTTTGTTCGACGAGCTCGGCAAACTTTTGCGCCGCTAGTCCTTTCGGTGTATTTTCCGCAACGACATGGCTAAAATAAATGATAATTTGGTTTTGCAGCCCTTTTTGTTCGTCGTCATACACCACTCGTTCCCGGGTTGTCTGGCGGTTCACAGCCCATACAACAAGACCGATGCCGATTATAAGAAATATCCCCCATAATTTCCACCTTTTTCTCATTATCCACACCATTTTCATTCTTAGTTTTCTTCCTTTTTATCATATCACCGGAATCGTGTTAGAATAAATAATAATGAATTTTCCGCATAAAACGAGGAGTTCATCAATGAATCGACTACCGATCCGTTGGAAAATCACAATTTTAATTTTTGTTATCGTCAGCTTTTCAATGCTGCTGAGCGGCGTGTTTATTATTAGCGATTTTTTCCATACAAAGGAAGAAGAATTAAGCCAGCGCGCCTTATTGACGGCACGCACCGTATCCGAACTGCCGGAAGTCAGACAGCACATTACCGGGCCAATGCCAAGCCGAGCACTCGTGAACCCGATTGTTGAACGGGTGCGCGTCATCCATAACGCTGATTATATTGTTGTGCTCGATATGAACAAAATCCGCCTCTCCCACCCGCTTCCGGCGATGATTGGCACCGTTTCCCGGGGCGCTGATGAAGGGCCGGCATTTGCCGAGCATACATACACATCAAAAGCGCACGGGGAAATCGGAACAGTAGTTCGTGCCTTCGTGCCGATCATGAATCCCGATCATGAGCAAATTGGTGTCACGATCGCCGCTTATCGATTGCCAACGTTTTGGGAGGCGATTAACACGTTAAAAGAGGAAATCGCCATGGCGGTCGTTCTATCGCTGCTCGCCGGCGGAAGCGGAGCTTGGCTGCTCGCCTCTCATATTAAGCGACAAATGTTTGAACTTGAACCGCATGAAATCGCCAAACTGCTCGTTGAGCGAACAGAGGCGTTTAACGCCATGCACGAAGGCGTCATCGCCATTGACAGCGATGAAAACATCACCATTTTTAACGACCGGGCGAAGCAAATGCTTGGCATTGAAGGGGATCTGGTAGGGCGGCCGATCCGTTCTGTTATCCCGGATACGTACCTTCCTGAAATACTTGAAGTGAACAAACCGATTTATAACAAAGAGCTGCAGCTTGGCAATTTAACGATTTGGAGCAACCGTATCCCGATTAAGATCGACGGAAAGACGGTCGGCGCCATTGCCATTTTCCAAGACCGGACGGAAGTCAAACGATTGGCCGAAGAACTGACGGGGGTAAAAGCGTTTGTCCACGCCTTGCGCGTGCAAAACCACGAATACATGAATAAGCTCCATACAATTGCCGGACTCATCCAGCTTGGCCATATTGAGAAGGCGCTTGAGTACGTGTTCCAAGTTACAGAAGAGCAAGCGGAGCTCACACAGTTTTTAAGCCGCCACATCAAAGATGAAAGCATTTCCGGACTATTGTTAAGCAAAATCCGCCGCGGCAAAGAGCTCGGCATTCGCGTGACAATCGACCGGCACAGCCGGCTGCATCGCCTCCCACCGCGCCTTGACCACCATGATTTCGTCGTTCTTCTTGGCAACTTGATTGAAAACGCCTTCGATGCGTTCCAAGGGATAACCGACCGGGAAAAAGAAATTTACGTCAGCATTGAACAAAATGAAGACATTTGTTCTCTCTCAGTCGAGGACAACGGCCAAGGCATCGCCCGTAAGCATATCGATCACATTTTTGATGAGGGTTTTTCAACAAAAGGAAAGAGCGGGCGCGGCATCGGCCTATATTTGGTGAAGAAAATTGTGGAAAAAGGAAACGGGCACATCGATGTTCAATCCGAGGAAAGAAAAGGAACCGTATTTACGATTACATTTGATATGTAACCGATTGATCTATACAGTGGTGTCCGCATTCGACATGCCCCTCATAAAACAAAGGAGGAAAAGTCTATGTACCGCGTGTTGCTCATTGAAGATGATCCGATGGTTCAAGAAGTAAATCGGCAAATGATCGAACAAGTGAACGATTTCACCGTTGTCGGCATTGCCGGAAACGGGGGGGAAGGGCTACGTCTTATCGAGAAGCTCCACCCTGATTTAGCTGTCATTGACATTTACATGCCACAATTAGACGGCCTTCAAACGTTAAAGGAAATCCGTGCCCGTGGGCATGAAGTAGATATTCTAGCCATCACTGCCGCGAGCGACATCGAAACGGTGCGCCGCGTCTTGCAAAATGGGGCATTCGACTATATCGTGAAACCGTTTAAATTCGAGCGGCTCAAACAAGCGCTTGAAAACTACCGGGCATTTCGCCGGTCGCTCGCGGAAAAAGAATCGCTCACCCAGGCAGAACTCGACGCATTGCGGCAAACAGCCGAGCAGCCTGCCGCCCCACTTCCTGAGCTTCCGAAAGGATTAAACGAAGTGACATTGGAAAAAGTCGTCTCCTATTTACGCCAACACCGCTTTCCTGTCTCTGCCGAAGAAGTGGCCGAAGGTGTCGGCATCGCCCGTGTCACTGCCCGCCGCTACTTGGAATACCTTGAGAAAACGGGAAAAGTGATGCTCGATGTCCAATACGGCGGCGTGGGCCGTCCCGTCAACCGCTATCAGTTGAAGCGCACATAGCTTACCCGGTGGTCCGCACGATCAATCGGGTCGGCAGCTCTTCTTGTTTTCGCGGGACATGTCCTGTTTCAAGCCAATGATGGAGGAGTCGAAACGCTTTTTCCCCAAGTGAAAAATGAGGGAGCGCAACCGTCGTGATGCCTAACATCTCCGCAAGCGGATCATTGTCAAAGCCAATAACGGAAAGTTCTTCAGGAATGTGCACTCCGATTCGATGCGCTTCGAGCACGATGCCGGCCGCCACCTGGTCACTCGTTACAAGCAACGCGCTCGGCCGCTCCCCCATCGCCACCCATTGCCTCATGACACGCTTTCCGTCTTCAAGAAACAAACAACCGTCAAAAACCCAGTGGCGCCGAGGAACAACGCCGATGTCACGCAGCACATCTTGATACGCCGCCGCCCTCGCTTGACTGTTCGGTCCTGTCATTCTTCCGATGCAATAGCCGATCCGCCGATGCCCTTTGTGCACTAAATAGCGCAGTGCCTTGGCGAACGCCCGATAGTGATCGATATAGACAGTGAAGAAATCGTATTCTTCCGCCTGCTCGCATAAAACGATGGGCCCCTCTTCCTGATATGCCGCGAGCACCTCCGAGCCCGCTTCATGAGAACAGACGATCAACCCATCCATTTGTTTCATCCGCAGCCGTTCTAACGCCTCAAGTTCCCGTTCCACATCATAATTGGTCTGAAACAAAAGCAACTGATAACCGTAACGAAGCGCCTCCTTGGAAATCCCTTCAATCACGGCTGAAAAATAAGGGTGATGAATGTACGGGAGCATGACCCCAACAATCGTCGTCCTTCCTTTCGCCAGATGAACCGCTTGAATATTTTTCGTATAATGAAGCTTCTCAACCGCTTCCCAAACCGCCCTTCGCTTTTCCTCGCTTACATACGGATACCCGTTCAATACCCTTGATACCGTTGCTACCGATACACCTGCTTCTTTCGCCAAATCGCGGATGTTCGCCACGTTCCCACTCCTTCCAAAAAAACGCTTGACTTGAAACGCGTTTCATACATTATGTTGATCCCACCATCTAGTATACAGGAGGAGGAGTGCACATGCTTTACGGGTTTGCTTTACTCGCGCTGCTTATGGCCACTGTTTTGGGGGGGGCGCATATCGCTGTAAACGCCAAAAATCGAAGAAAATCAAGCGATCGGAAAAAATGAGGAAACCAGCCTGTTTGTTTCAACTGTTTCAACTGCTATAATGAATGGTATATGGAAAGCAAGGAGGAATCGAGATGCTTCGATACTGGAAACCGCTTTTCTCGGTCGCTGTCGCCGCCGCCTTGCTTGCCGGCTGCGGCACAGAGGCGCCCGCGTCAGAAGGGGCAACTGCGAAAGAAAAACAAACGGCAAGTTCGAACGACAATTCCGCCAACACGCAAACAGCCGAGCCAAAGAACCAAGAAGCTCCCCCGGTTGATGAACAAAATAAGGCAGGAGGTGGACAAGACGGGGCGAAAGGGGACGAAACCGCCTCTTCACGGCCGACGACCTCCTTGTCCTACCAAAGCGGAAATCAAACCGTTACCGGAACGGCGACCTTGCAAACAAGCGACAACCAACATTTCTCCCTCTATGTACTGGACGGTTGGACGCTGGACGCTGAAGAGCCTCATGCCGATGTATTGCTCCACGGTGAGTCGTTCGCCCGCATTCGCTTGCTTCAAGACGGCGAGACCAACTATGAGCAGCTGGCCAAAGAACATGCCCAAGCGGTCGACGCCAACGCCGCCCGCCAGCAAACGGACAAACTGCCTAAGCCGTTCGCTGATGCGGTTTGGTACACGGCCCAATCCGACGGCGTCACCGTCCACGTGCTCGCCAGCGCCCAGCCGACACCGATGCTCTTGACGGTGCATTCCCCTAAAGGAGAAGATGTGCTTGGCGCCGTGCTCGCCATGGTAGCGACGCTGCAAAAGCAATAACTCGTTTTCGGGAGGGCCTCGCCCTCCCGCCCTTTCAAAAAGAAAAACCCCCTTTTTTGCACCGTTAAGAGGGTCAAACGAGCTGCTTGCTTTCTTCTTTGCGGAAAAACGTTCTCATCGCATGAAACACATCCGATTTTTGCTTTAAGATATAATGGCGGAATTTTTCATCTTTAATATTGCGATACGCGGACATAAGCGTGGAATGGCGATTGTACTGGTTCACTTCCCCATACCCAAACATGTTCGATACTTTCATCAATTCTTGAACAAGCTTGACGCAGCGGGCATTGTCAGATGTCAAGTTGTCGCCGTCGGAGAAGTGGAACGGATAAATGTTGTAGCGTGACGGAGAATATTTCGTTTCAATCAGTTCAAGCGCTTTGCGGTAGGCCGACGAACAAATCGTGCCGCCGCTTTCTCCTTTGGTGAAAAATTCTTCCTCACTGACAACTTTTGCCTCTGTGTGGTGGGCAATAAAGGCGATATCCACCGTCTCGTACTTCGTTCGCAAAAAGCGCGTCATCCAGAAGAAGAAACTGCGCGCCATATATTTTTCCCACATGCCCATCGAGCCGCTTGTATCCATCATCGCTAGGACGACCGCTTTCGATTCTGGTTTGACGACTTCGTTCCACGTTTTAAACTTCAAATCCTCGCGATAAATCGGGTAAAAGCCCGGTTTGCCGCTCATGGCGTTGCGCTTGAAAGCGGCAAGCATCGTCCGTTTTTTATCGATGTTCCCCATCAGTCCGGTGCGGCGAATATCATTAAACTCGATATGTTGGACAACGTTTTGGTCGAGCTCTTTCCGCTTCAAATTCGGAAGCTCCAATTGGCTAAAGAGCGCCTCCTCGATTTCCATTAACGACACTTCAGCTTCGTAATAATCTTGGCCTGGCAAATCGCCGGCTCCTTGGCCTTTTCCTGGCCCTTGCCCCTCCCCGCTTCCGTCTCTGGCCACCACATCACCGACTTGGCTGTCTCCGTTTCCTTGGCCGACGTGTTTGTTTTTCTCGTAGTTGTAGCGGATTTTATACTCGTCAAGCGAGCGGATCGGAATTTTGATCACGTCGCGTCCGTTGGACATAATAATGCTTTCTTCCGTAATTAAATCCGGTAAGTTATTTTTGATCGCCTCTTTTACTTTTTCTTGATGGCGCTTTTGGTCATCATGACCTTTGCGGTGGAGGGACCAGTCTTCTTTCGATACAACGAAATTCCCCTTCATTCTTTCCCCTCCTTTGTCAAAATTGTTTTCACACTTTTCGCTTTTCCGCATATACTTATGTTGGCGTCATCAAAACGGACCATCACTATGCCAGTTTGTTTATTTTTATCCTATGCAAAAATTCAAAATAATTGACAGATGAAAGCGGAAAATAGAAAAGCGGACAAGAGGCGGACAAGCCCGATTATCGGGGCAAAAAAAGCATGCCCCGGCGCTCGAGGCATGCCTAGCGGTTCAACAAGCTGCCGACATAGCGGAGCAATTCATTGGCCGATGTGGAATTGTACCCGTACTCATCGATCAAGCGGGCAACGACTTCGTTAATTTTCTTCAGTTGTTGCTCATCAGGCGTCTTCGTCGACGTCGTAATTTTCACGATGTCCTTCAAATCGGCGAACAGCTTTTTCTGGATCGCTTCGCGCAACCGCTCATGCGAGTTGTAATCAAACTTTTGCCCTTTGCGTGCATAGGCAGAGATACGGATTAAAATTTCTTCACGGAACGCTTTTTTAGCGTTTTCGGAAATGCCGATCTGTTCCTCAATCGAGCGCATCAACTTCTCATCCGGATTCATTTCCTCGCCGGTGAGCGGGTCGCGTAATTTCGTTTTGTTGCAATACGCTTCCACATTGTCCAAATAGTTATCCATCAACGTTTTCGCCGATTCTTCATACGAGTACACGAACGCCTTTTGTACCTCTTGCTTGGCGATTTCGTCATATTCTTTGCGGACAAGGGAGATAAAGTTTAAATACCGCTCCCGATCTTCCTTGGAGATGGATGGGTGCTGATCCAACCCCTCTTTCAACGAGCGAAGCACATCGAGCGCATTGATCGAGGGCACTTCCTTGCGAATAATGCATGCAGAAATGCGGTTGATGACATAGCGCGGGTCGATGCCGCTCATCCCTTCGTCTGGATGTTCTTTTTTCAGTTCTTCTACATCGACTTCATTGAATCCTTCGATCATCTCTCCGTCATACAGGCGCATTTTCTTCAATAAATCCACATCCGGCCGCTTCGATTCTTTCAGCCGCGTCAAAATCGTAAACATAGCAGCAATTCGAAGTGTATGGGGAGCGATATGCACATCAGCGACATCGCTTTCACGAATCATTTTTTCGTAAATGCGCTCTTCTTCGGAGACGCGTAAATTGTACGGAATCGGCATCACGATAATGCGCGAATGAAGCGCCTCGTTCTTTTTATTCGCAATAAACGAACGATACTCTGTTTCGTTCGTATGGGCTACGATCAGTTCATCTGCGCTGATGAGCGCAAACCGCCCAGCTTTGAAATTGCCTTCTTGCGTCAGCGACAACAAATGCCAAAGAAATTTTTCATCGCATTTCAACATCTCTTGAAACTCCATAATGCCGCGGTTCGCCTTGTTCAGCTCGCCGTCAAACCGGTAGGCGCGCGGGTCGGACTCAGAACCGTATTCGGCAATCGTCGAGAAATCGATGCTTCCGGTTAAATCGGCAATATCCTGCGATTTCGGATCAGATGGGCTGAACGTCCCAATGCCGACGCGGCGGTTTTCCGAGAAGAAAATGCGTTCCACCAGCACATCTTCAATGCGGCCCCCGTATTCTTTCTCGAGCCGCATCATATTGAGCGGCGACAACTCTCCTTCGATGCGAATGCCGTATTCGCGGTAAAAATCATCGCGCAAATGATGAGGAATCAGGTGAAGCGGATCCTCGTGCATCGGGCAGCCTTTAATGGCATACACAGCGCCGCGGTCTGTTTTCGAATACTCCTCGAGCCCGCGCTTCAGAAGCGTCACAAGCGTCGATTTCCCGCCACCGACCGGCCCCATCAACAACAAAATCCGTTTGCGTACATCCAACCGTTTCGCCGCTGGGTGGAAATATTCTTCAACGAGCCGTTCGAGCGCCTCCTCAAGCCCAAACAAATGCCGACTGAAAAACTTATACCGTCTCCGTCCATCCACCTCTTCGACTCCGGCATCTTTAATCATATTATAAACGCGCGAATGAGCCGATTGGGCCACCCACGGCTTTTCTTTTAAAATCTCTAAATACTCGGCAAACGTCCCTTCCCACCTCAGCCGTTCTTCCTCTTCCCGGTACCGTGCGATTTTTCTTAAAATATCCATAAAGGACCTCCTCACCCTTGGATGTCTAACAGCAAGATTATTACAATTTATGCGAGGATGTCCCGTATCATTCGCCGCAAAAAAAATTTTGTCTCCGAACCGCTGGCGGCAGTCATTCACATGCTTGGCCATATTCGCTATAATAAAGAGGGAAACGCCTGCCACTTTCATTGCAAGGGAGGAAAAAAGCGATGCGCACATTGCTTGTACTAGGGGTTATCATTGCATTTTTAACGGCCATTTTCACCGCTGGCTACGAAGACAAACCAGGCGTCAAACAATAAGGCCCAAAAAAACGACCTCCATAGCGAAGGTCGTTTTTTTGTTCACGACAGACCGTGAAACCGTTGCTGTCGCAACGCCTCATACACTAAAATCGCCGCCGTATTGGATAAGTTCAGCGAACGGACTTTGTCGTTCATCGGAATGCGCAGGCAACGGTCCATATTGGCCTCGAGCAGCTCCTTCGGCAACCCGGTCGTTTCCCGGCCAAATACAAAGAAAATGTCTTTTTCCGTATCGCTGAAGTCAAACGAGTCATAATATTGTTGGCCAAATTTTGTAATAAAGTAAAACTCACCGCCTGGAAACCGGGCAAACAACTCATCGAGCGAGTCATAATACGAAATGTTGACGTACGGCCAATAGTCAAGGCCAGCGCGCTTTAACATTTTATCATCCGTTGAAAACCCAAGCGGACGAATCAGGTGGAGCGCCGTATCCGTCGCCGCGCATGTGCGGGCGATATTCCCGGTGTTGGCTGGGATTTCTGGTTGATACAGTACTACATGAAGCGGCATTTTGTTCACCTCAACAACGTCGTTTATTTGCGATCAATGATGTGAAAAAATTTATACCGAATGTTGGGGGTATAGGCACTTGAATCTTCATATGACCAGTAACGCATGCGGCTGTTTGTCGTATGGGCGTTCACAAGCGGCATCCCGTCTTGGTCTTTCGCCACCACGATCGTCGTATGGTCGAAGCGGCCGTCTCCTTGAAAATCATAACAAATGACATCGCCTGCCATCAATTGCTCTGGTTCGGGCACTTCCACCGCCTGCAGACCGATGCGCGATCCGCTTAAATACCAGCGCAGCGAGTGGGCGACAGCCCAACTATAACTCCAACTCTCGTTTTGACACCACCATCCCCGTGCCCGGTTTGGATAACCAGTCATCGGCGCTCCCCCCGCATACAAGCATTGGGAAACAAAGTTCGTACAATCAACGCTGAAGGATGGAAACGCCGGATTATGCCGGTTCCACCACGTTTCCGCATACCGCACCGCTCGCGCACGATCATATTGGTAAGACAACCGCTCGCCCGTCCACCGCTCACGCTCGACACGCGGCGCCTCAACATATTCCCCCGTCCGGCTGATCCGTTGGTCATCAGCCAGCTCACCGCCAAAAAAGCAGGCGCATCGTTCCTCGACTTGCTCTTCAATATATAAAGCTGCCCCGTGCTTAATTAAAAATTGATGGTGGGCAATGTAAATCATTTTTGTCTCTCGTTCGACTGTCTGCTTGCCGACAACTTGCCCGCGGATCGTGCACCGGACAATTTCAGCCCCACGTTTGTTGCAGAGCTGCTTCTTTCTTACCACTTCTTCATCCTGTACATGATCTTCCGCCACAAATGAACGGGCCCGCTCGTTGAGCCACTGTTGCAGCTGCTTTTTCATACCGCTCCCCACTTTCTTTTTGTTACTACCTTATGTGAGGAAGCGGCAGTTTTTTCCCTATTCCTTCACCTCGGCCAACAGTTTCAATCCCTTGTCAATCTCAACGATTACATCGATATCAGTCTCCGTTTCCCTTGCCGCTTCCAAATGCGGCTTGGCGCTTCGATCACCGATTTTCCCCAGCGCCCATGCCGCCGTCCCGCGGATGACCGGGCGGCTGTCTTCCTTTAACAGCCGCAATAAATGCGGCACTGCCGTCCGGTCTTTGTAGTGAGCAAGGGCAAGAATCGCGTTGCGTTGGATCGGTTTTTTCCCACGCCACGAGCCGGCCATCGCGCCAAACTTTTCTTTAAACTCGCGATTGCTTATTCCAAGAAGCGGAACCAACTTCGGTTTTGCCGCCTCCGGATCCGGCTCCAATTCCGGATGCAAGTGAAAATCTTTTCCCTTGTTTTCCGGGCAGACTAATTGGCATGTATCACATCCGTACAACCGGTTGCCAATTTTCTCCCGAAATTCATCAGCCAAAAAGCCTTTCGTTTGCGTTAAAAACGAGATGCACCGTTGGGCGTTCAACTGCCCCCCCTGCACAAGCGCCCCGGTCGGGCAGGCGTCAATGCATTTTGTGCACGTCCCACATCGGTTTTCAATCGGCTCATCCGGAGGAAATGGGATGTTGGTAATCATTTCTCCAAGATATACATATGAGCCAAACTCCGGGGTAATGATCGAGCAGTTTTTCCCACTCCACCCGATCCCAGCCCGCTCCGCCACCGCCCGATCAGCAAGCTCTCCTGTATCGGCCATTGACCGAACACGGGCGGATGGCACCCTCGCGAGTAAAAACTCCTCTAACTTCTGCAAACGTTCTCGCAACACATCATGGTAATCCTTCCCCCATGATGCGCGGCAAAAAAGGCCGCGCCGCTCCGTTTTCGTCCCACGCGGCGCATCTTTCATTTTCGACGGATAAGCGAGGGCGATGGCAATGATCGATTTTGCTTCAGGAAGAAGCAGCGAAGGATTCGTCCGTTTTTCAATGTCCGGCTCCTCGAATCCTGACTGATAACCGAGTTCTTGTTGCCGTCGCAGCCGTTCCTTTAATTCTATAAATGGGTCCGCACTCGCAAATCCGATTTTATCAATGCCGATCAATCGGCTATACTCAATCACATCCTTCTTTAACTCCATGACGTCCATTATTTTCCCCCCTTCCGCGGTATATGGTAAAATAAAACGCGAGGTGATTCATATGCAATGCATCATATCCGCGCAATTAAAACAGCGGCTTCCTTCAGGTAAATTCGGCATCATCCGCTATCGTCATATCGAAGTCGGCGACTCGCCGCAAATGGTAAAAGGACGGCTTGAGCTGTTTCAAGAGTCCATTTACGTGGAACTGCAAGAAAGGCCACTTGCCGACATTCCCGAACTCGCCGAATGGCGCCGGTCATTCAAACAAATCGGCACTGATCCAAGCCGCTACCGCCCATCAAGCGAAAGTTTATACCGGCGCATCCAGAAAAGGAATTTCATTCCTTCTATCCATTCCGCGGTTGATGTGAATAATTTCTTTTCACTTTATTACAAAATCCCGGTCGGCATCTATGATCTTGACCGCATCGAAGGAATAGTGGCCATCACGATAGGCACAGAGCAAGATGAATACATCGCTTTAAACGGCCGTCCCGTCAATTTCGCCAACAAACTCGTCAGCAAAGACGAACGCGGCCCGTTCGGCAGCCCTATCGTCGACTCTGAACGAACAGCAGTGACGCGAGAAACAAAAAACGCCCTGCAAATCGTTTACTTTCTTCCATCGATGAAAGAGGACGCTGCCCGACGCCAACTTCAAGCCATTCAAACGATGTTTACACAAATTCATGGCGGCGAGGCCGATGCACAATTGCTAGTATAACAAAAAAACGCAATGCCCCGTTCGTTGACGAAACGAAACACTGCGTTGTCCCCAATGTGTAATTCAAGACTAACGGTAACTATTATAACAAAACACTACAGGCAAGGCAAGGAAAAGCGCAAAAATCGACAAAATTGGTTGTATAAAAGGGCACCAGACTATCTGGTGCCGGCACTAATGACCCGTACGGGATTCGAACCCGTGTTACCGCCGTGAAAGGGCGGTGTCTTAACCACTTGACCAACGGGCCATTCATGGCGGAGAAGGCGGGATTTGAACCCGCGCGCCGCAAAACTGCGACCTAACGGTTTAGCAAACCGTCCCCTTCAGCCACTTGGGTACTTCTCCATAAAATGGCTCCGCAAGTAGGATTCGAACCTACGACCTACCGGTTAACAGCCGGTTGCTCTACCGCTGAGCTATTGCGGAATGATGCATCCACAAAAAAGTTCATTAGTATTATAACGAATCATCTGACAATATGCAACGGAAAATGGTGGGCCTAAGTGGACTTGAACCACCGACCTCACGCTTATCAGGCGTGCGCTCTGACCAGCTGAGCTATAGGCCCCCAAAAGCGGGTGATGGGAATCGAACCCACGACATCAGCTTGGAAGGCTGAGGTTTTACCACTAAACTACACCCGCATAATATTTGGCTTAACATCCGCCGCGCTCTTCCATGCCTCTTCCTCTACAAGCATATTCGAAGATGCCAGGTGCGTCGAGGCAACTCGAAGCGGATTCGGCGATGCGGTGCTCGTGGCTGAGGTTTTACCACTAAACTACACCCGCATAATATTTGGCTTAACATCCGCCGCGCTCTTCCATGCCTCTTCCTCTACAAGCATATTCGAAGATGCCAGGTGCGTCGAGGCAACTCGAAGCGGATTCGGCGATGCGGTGCTCGTGGCTGAGGTTTTACCACTAAACTACACCCGCATAATATTTGGCTTAACATCCGCCACGCTTCTTCCATGCCTCTTCCTCTACAAGCATATTCGAAGATGCCAGGTGCGTCGAGGCAACTCGAAGCGGATTCGACGATGCGGTGCTCGTGGCTGCAGTTTTACCACGAAACTACACACACAACAAACATGAATGTAAGAAAAAGAAAGGGCGACTAGTGGGAATCGAACCCACGCATGCCAGAGCCACAATCTGGTGCGTTAACCACTTCGCCATAGCCGCCACATTGATGGTGCCGGCTGCAGGACTTGAACCCGCAACCTACTGATTACAAGTCAGTTGCTCTACCAATTGAGCTAAGCCGGCGCATTTAAATTCATCACTGATTCATATTATCTGCCTAGTTGTGCCTCTTCCTCTACAAGCTGATTCGAGGATGCTGGATGCGTCGAGGCAACTCGAAGCTAATTCAATGATGCCGATGCTCGTCTCTACCAATTGAGCTAAGCCGGCGCATTTAAATTCATCACTGATTCATATCGGTGCTATAAATGCATGGCGGAGGAGGAGGGATTCGAACCCCCGCGCGCCTTGCGACGCCTCTCGGTTTTCAAGACCGACCCCTTCAACCACTTGGGTACTCCTCCAAAAAGTAATATAATAATGGTGGACCTTGTAGGACTCGAACCTACGACCGGACGGTTATGAGCCGTCTGCTCTAACCAGCTGAGCTAAAGGTCCGATAATAGTGGCGGTGGAGGGGATCGAACCCCCGACCTCACGGGTATGAACCGTACGCTCTAGCCAGCTGAGCTACACCGCCAAAATAATATAAATCATATATTCGAATGGTGGAGCCTATCGGGATCGAACCGATGACCTCCTGCGTGCAAAGCAGGCGCTCTCCCAGCTGAGCTAAGGCCCCATACAAAAATCGGGAAGACAGGATTTGAACCTGCGACCTCACGGACCCGAACCGTGTGCTCTACCAAGCTGAGCTACTTCCCGGTGAAACGCGCTCGAGAGGATTCGAACCCCTAACCTTCTGATCCGTAGTCAGATGCTCTATCCAATTGAGCTACGAGCGCAAGTGCCGAGGGCCGGACTCGAACCGGCACGGTAGTTACCTACCCCAGGATTTTAAGTCCTGTGCGTCTGCCAATTCCGCCACCCCGGCAGACAGCTGGAGCGGAAGACGGGGCTCGAACCCGCGACCCCCACCTTGGCAAGGTGGTGTTCTACCGCTGAACTACTTCCGCAAAATGGTGAGCCATGGAGGACTCGAACCTCCGACCCTCTGATTAAAAGTCAGATGCTCTACCTGCTGAGCTAATGGCTCATATTTTCAATAACACTCTAAGCATCGCTTTGCTCTACCTGCCCCTTCCTCTACAAGCTCATTCATGGAAGTCGAGTGCGTCGGGGCAACTCGCAGTCAATTCGATGATGTATTTTCGACAAAATAAGGAATGCCGGCTGCAGGACTTGAACCCGCAACCTACTGATTACAAGTCAGTTGCTCTACCAATTGAGCTAAGCCGGCACATTTAAAATTAGTTAGTGACTCATATTATCTGCCTAGTTGTGCCTCTTCCTCTACAAGCTGATTCGAGGATGTTGGATGCGTCGAGGCAACTCGAAGCTAATTCAATGATGCCGATGCTCGTCTCTACCAATTGAGCTAAGCCGGCACATTTAAATTAATTAATGAGACAATGGTGGCTCGGGACGGAATCGAACCGCCGACACAAGGATTTTCAGTCCTTTGCTCTACCGACTGAGCTACCGAGCCGTATTAGGTTTTATGCTGTTTACCTGTTCTGCCCTGTGTCTCTTCCTCTACAAGCTGATTCCAGGAAGCCGGATGCGTCGGGGCAACTCACAGCTAATTCGATGAAGCGGATGCTCGTCTCTACTGACTGGACAGCTGAACCTTGTATTTCACAAAAAAAGTGGCGGTCCCGACGGGACTCGAACCCGCGATCTCCTGCGTGACAGGCAGGCATGTTAACCACTACACTACGGGACCAATTTGGTTGCGGGGGCAGGATTTGAACCTGCGACCTTCGGGTTATGAGCCCGACGAGCTACCGGACTGCTCCACCCCGCGACGATAGAAATTTCAACTGGTTTTCATAATGCTCTGAGTGTGCTATTCATTGCCTCTTCCTCTGCAAGCTGTTTCAAGGAAGCTAGATGCGTCGAGGCAACTCGAAGTGAATTCGATGAAGCAAAGGCTCGTTGCTCCACCCCGCGACGATAAAATCTTTGTAAATAATGGTGGAGGATGACGGGATCGAACCGCCGACCCCTTGCTTGTAAGGCAAGTGCTCTCCCAGCTGAGCTAATCCTCCGTTTATCATGCCTAGCAGCGACCTACTCTTGCAGGGGCGTTGGCCCCAACTACCATCGGCGCTGGAGGGCTTAACTTCCGTGTTCGGGATGGGAACGGGTGTTTCCCCTCCGCTATCACCACTAGGCAATAATGGACAAGTTTTATTATAAGGAAATTTGGTTTATTGTCAAGGATTTTTTCATTCCTTCAAAACTAGATAACCGTTGTGGGAAGAAGCGGCGCTTGCGCTTTTCACTGTCTAGTTCCGGCCGCCATCGGCTCGCGACGCTTCGGTCCTGCTGCGGCGGCGACACATTGCATACGCTCCTGTGATACCACCCACGCAGAACCAAGCTTTTGCTTGGTTCGAGCCTCCTCGCAGGCCCTCCAGCGCGTTTCGCCGATAAGCGGGCGGCCTCCACTTTTCCTGCTGTCTAGCTACGGCTCGCCGCCGCTCGGGGTCAAATAACCTTCGCCTTCGGGATCGCAAATCCCTGCAGGCGAAGAACATTTGCCCATCGCGGCGACCCGCTCGCCTGCGCTTTTCTAATTAGGTTAAGCCCTCGATCGATTAGTATCCGTCAGCTGCACGTGTCGCCACGCTTCCACCTCGGACCTATCGACCTCGTCATCTTCGAGGGATCTTACTCGCTTCACGCGATGGGAAATCTCATCTTGAGGGGGGCTTCACGCTTAGATGCTTTCAGCGCTTATCCCGTCCGCACATAGCTACCCAGCGGTGCCCCTGGCGGGACAACTGGTACACCAGCGGTGCGTCCATCCCGGTCCTCTCGTACTAAGGACAGCTCCTCGCAAATTTCCTGCGCCCACGACGGATAGGGACCGAACTGTCTCACGACGTTCTGAACCCAGCTCGCGTACCGCTTTAATGGGCGAACAGCCCAACCCTTGGGACCGACTACAGCCCCAGGATGCGATGAGCCGACATCGAGGTGCCAAACCTCCCCGTCGATGTGGACTCTTGGGGGAGATCAGCCTGTTATCCCCGGGGTAGCTTTTATCCGTTGAGCGATGGCCCTTCCATGCGGAACCACCGGATCACTAAGCCCGACTTTCGTCCCTGCTCGACCTGTCCGTCTCGCAGTCAAGCTCCCTTGTGCCTTTGCACTCTCCGAATGATTTCCAACCATTCTGAGGGAACCTTTGGGCGCCTCCGTTACCTTTTGGGAGGCGACCGCCCCAGTCAAACTGCCCACCTGACACTGTCTCCCACCCCGATAAGGGGTGCGGGTTAGAATTTCAATACCGCCAGGGTGGTATCCCACCGCCGCCTCCACCGAAGCTGGCGCTCCGGCTTCTCTGGCTCCCACCTATCCTGTACAAGCGATACCAAAATTCCATATCAGGCTGCAGTAAAGCTCCACGGGGTCTTTCCGTCCTGTCGCGGGTAACCTGCATCTTCACAGGTAATATAATTTCACCGGGTCTCTCGTTGAGACAGTGCCCAAGTCGTTACACCTTTCGTGCGGGTCGGAACTTACCCGACAAGGAATTTCGCTACCTTAGGACCGTTATAGTTACGGCCGCCGTTTACTGGGGCTTCGGTTCGCACCTTCGCTTGCGCTAAGCGCTCCCCTTAACCTTCCAGCACCGGGCAGGTGTCAGCCCCTATACGTCGCCTTTCGGCTTCGCAGAGACCTGTGTTTTTGATAAACAGTCGCTTGGGCCTTTTCACTGCGGCTCGTTCGGGCTCGTCACCCAAACGAGCACCCCTTCTCCCGAAGTTACGGGGTCATTTTGCCGAGTTCCTTAACGAGAGTTCTCCCGCGCGCCTTAGGATTCTCTCCTCGCCTACCTGTGTCGGTTTGCGGTACGGGCACCTCTTCCCTCGCTAGAGGCTTTTCTTGGCAGTGTGAAATCGGGGACTTCCGGATGACTCCGTCGCCGTCACCGCTTGGCCTTTTTGATCCGCGGATTTGCCTACGGATCAGCCTTGCGGCTTGGACAGGCTCTTCCAACCGCCTGCTCGCCCTATCCTCCTGCGTCCCCCCATTGCTCAAACGGGAAGGAGGTGGTACAGGAATCTCCACCTGTTGTCCATCACCTACGCCTTTCGGCCTCGGCTTAGGTCCCGACTAACCCTGAGCGGACGAACCTTCCTCAGGAACCCTTAGGCTTTCGGCGCAGAGGATTCTCACCTCTGTTTTCGCTACTCATACCGGCATTCTCACTTCTAAGCGCTCCACCAGTCCTTCCGGTCTGGCTTCTGTGCCCTTAGAACGCTCCCCTACCGATGACCAACGGTCATCCCGCAGCTTCGGCGGCACGTTTAGCCCCGGTACATTTTCGGCGCAGAGTCACTCGACCAGTGAGCTATTACGCACTCTTTAAATGGTGGCTGCTTCTAAGCCAACATCCTGGTTGTCTGGGCAACTCCACATCCTTTTCCACTGAACGTGCACTTCGGGGCCTTAGCTGGCGATCTGGGCTGTTTCCCTCTTGACCACGGATCTTATCACTCGCAGTCTGACTCCCAAGGATAAGTCATTGGCATTCGGAGTTTGACTGGGTTCGGTAACCCGATGAGGGCCCCTAGCCCAATCAGTGCTCTACCTCCAAGACTCTCACCTTGAGGCTAGCCCTAAAGCTATTTCGGGGAGAACCAGCTATCTCCAAGTTCGATTGGCATTTCACCCCTACCCACACCTCATCCCCGCACTTTTCAACGTGCGTGGGTTCGGGCCTCCAGCCGGTGTTACCCGGCCTTCACCCTGGACATGGGTAGATCACCTGGTTTCGGGTCGACGACGACGTACTCATACGCCCTGTTCAGACTCGCTTTCGCTGCGGCTCCGCCTGTTCGGCTTAACCTCGCACGCCATCGTCACTCGCCGGTTCATTCTACAAAAGGCACGCCATCACCCTTTAACGGGCTCTGACTACTTGTAGGCACACGGTTTCAGGTTCTCTTTCACTCCCCTTCCGGGGTGCTTTTCACCTTTCCCTCACGGTACTGGTGCACTATCGGTCACTAGGGAGTATTTAGCCTTGGGAGATGGTCCTCCCTGCTTCCGACGGGATTTCCCGTGTCCCGCCGTACTCAGGAGCCGCCCGGGAGGGAACGAAGTTTCGACTACAGGGCTGTCACCTTCTCTGGCCGGCCGTTCCAGACCGGTTCGTCTACCCCGTTCCTTTCTCACTCCCATCTGGGCGGTCCTACAACCCCAAGAGGCACGCCTCTTGGTTTGGGCTGTTCCCGTTTCGCTCGCCGCTACTCAGGGAATCGCGTTTGCTTTCTTCTCCTCCGGGTACTAAGATGTTTCAGTTCCCCGGGTGTGCCCTCCATGCCCTATGGATTCAGGCATGGATCCTGCCCCATTACAGGCAGGGGGTTCCCCCATTCGGACATCTCCGGATCGACGCTTGCTTACAGCTCCCCGGAGCGTTTCGGCGTTTGCCCCGTCCTTCATCGGCTCCTAGTGCCAAGGCATCCACCGTGCGCCCTTTCTAGCTTAACCTACAGCGCTTCTCGGCTTCTTCCTAAACTGTCTAGCGTCGGCGCCTGGCTCTTTTCTGCCAAATAACCTTCCCCCTCGGGGTGCAAGCACCCCTACGGGTGAAGAACATTTGGCTTCAAGAGCCGATCGCGGCGCCTCCGCTTTTCCGGTTATCTAGTTTTCAAAGAACGATAGGAAGGAATTTTTCATTCCTTCAAAACTGAACGAAGCGACTGCTTTGAGTCTGCTTCCTTGCAGCTTTGCGCCGAGGAATCCATCTTCCCTGAATCTGCTAGAAGACGCAGGCGCAAAACACGTGAAGGAATTTTTCATTCCCTCAAAACTGAACGAAACGAAAACGCGATGTATCGACAGTTGGCCATTACGGCCTCCGCTTTTCTTCATCCTTAGAAAGGAGGTGATCCAGCCGCACCTTCCGGTACGGCTACCTTGTTACGACTTCACCCCAATCACTTGCCCCACCTTCGGCGGCTGGCTCCCTTGCGGGTTACCTCACCGACTTCGGGTGTTGCAAGCTCTCGTGGTGTGACGGGCGGTGTGTACAAGGCCCGGGAACGTATTCACCGCGGCATGCTGATCCGCGATTACTAGCGATTCCGGCTTCATGCAGGCGAGTTGCAGCCTGCAATCCGAACTGAGAGCGGCTTTTTGGGATTCGCTCCCCCTCACGGGTTCGCAGCCCTTTGTACCGCCCATTGTAGCACGTGTGTAGCCCAGGTCATAAGGGGCATGATGATTTGACGTCATCCCCACCTTCCTCCGACTTTTAGCCGGCAGTCCCTCTAGAGTGCCCACCTGAATGCTGGCAACTAGAGGCAAGGGTTGCGCTCGTTGCGGGACTTAACCCAACATCTCACGACACGAGCTGACGACAACCATGCACCACCTGTCACCCTGCCCCCCCGAAGGGGGAACGCCCAATCTCTTGGGTTGTCAGGGGATGTCAAGACCTGGTAAGGTTCTTCGCGTTGCTTCGAATTAAACCACATGCTCCACCGCTTGTGCGGGCCCCCGTCAATTCCTTTGAGTTTCAGCCTTGCGGCCGTACTCCCCAGGCGGAGTGCTTATCGCGTTAGCTGCAGCACTAAAGGGTGTGACCCCTCTAACACTTAGCACTCATCGTTTACGGCGTGGACTACCAGGGTATCTAATCCTGTTTGCTCCCCACGCTTTCGCGCCTCAGCGTCAGTTACAGGCCAGAGAGCCGCCTTCGCCACTGGTGTTCCTCCACATCTCTACGCATTTCACCGCTACACGTGGAATTCCGCTCCCCTCTCCTGCACTCAAGTCCCCCAGTTTCCAATGACCCTCCACGGTTGAGCCGTGGGCTTTCACATCAGACTTAAAGGACCGCCTGCGCGCGCTTTACGCCCAATAATTCCGGACAACGCTCGCCCCCTACGTATTACCGCGGCTGCTGGCACGTAGTTAGCCGGGGCTTTCTCGTGAGGTACCGTCACCGCGCCGCCTTGTTCAAACGGCGCTCCTTCGTCCCTCACAACAGAGCTTTACGACCCGAAGGCCTTCTTCGCTCACGCGGCGTCGCTCCGTCAGACTTTCGTCCATTGCGGAAGATTCCCTACTGCTGCCTCCCGTAGGAGTCTGGGCCGTGTCTCAGTCCCAGTGTGGCCGGTCACCCTCTCAGGCCGGCTACGCATCGTCGCCTTGGTGAGCCGTTACCTCACCAACTAGCTAATGCGCCGCGGGCCCATCCGCAAGTGACAGCCCAAAGGCCGCCTTTCAACCGAAGACCATGCGGTCTTCGGTGTTATCCGGTATTAGCTCCGGTTTCCCGGAGTTATCCCGGTCTTGCGGGCAGGTTGCCCACGTGTTACTCACCCGTCCGCCGCTGACCGAATCAAGGCAAGCCCTGATCCGGTCCGCTCGACTTGCATGTATTAGGCACGCCGCCAGCGTTCGTCCTGAGCCAGGATCAAACTCTCCAAAAGAAAGTTGATTGGCTAATCCAGCTTCGGCCCGCCGTCCGGGGTCAAACAACCTTCGCCTCCGGAATGTAAACATCCCTGCAGGCGAAGAACATTTGCCCATCGCGATCGCCAGGATGGCGATATTTCGTCGTTACCCGCAGGACGCGGGTTGCTTTTAGGCGAAATATCAGGCCGAAGCTTTTCGCTTGCGCTTCGTTTCGTTCAGTTTTCAAGGAACAAGGTGAAATCAACTTTGTTTGTCGTTCTTTCGAAACGACTTTTATATTATAGCACTTTTATTATTTGTTGTCAACATTTTTTTATTCATCTTGCGCCGCAACCTTTGTCCATCGCGGCAGCGATTTAAAATATATCATCGTTCTCCATAGAAGTCAATAGCCTTTTTACTTTTTAACGGATTTCTGAAAGAAGTCTCCCACTTCAAGGAACGTGTAGGGAGACGTTTAGAAGCGAGAGACTTCTTTCAGGAAATGTTAAATAAGGAGTAGGTGGGAGAGAGTCATCTTGCTTCCCCCCTCTGTACGGCATAATAACGCTCCGCTATCTTGTTTCCCCCTGTCGGTCTTTCTACTGCGGCCAATACTCTTCTCTCAACTAAATACTCAACCATGATGGCAAGGTCGACTGAATAAGGGGCGAGTTGCGGGTGACAGGCCATTTCGGCAATACTCCATGCGCCTTCTTTTTCCTTCAGCACTTCACATAGATGGATTGAGCCTGCCGCAACGGAAGAATGAATGAGAAACTCACTTGCCAGCAATAGAAGTTCAAGCCGCTTCGGCAACGGTTCCTCGCTGCCGACCAACTCCTCATATAGCTTATACACTTGTCCATTCATATGTTTTACTTGGCTCCACACCGTCACTTCTGGATAAAACCCATACTCAATCAACGTTAGCCGGGCTAAATGGTGCAACGCCTGCACCATATGGTTGTACGAATCAAGCCAATGCCGGGCCATGAACAGCGCCTTGCCATCGATATAGCGACGGATCAGTTTAGCAAACTCAATTCCCATTTTGAGTTGCCGCTGCCGGGGCGGAAACTGTTCGAGACGCCGGCGAAGCTGCCTAATATAATCACTGCGGTCAAATATAACTTTCCCATTAAATACCCAGTCAATAGCTTTTCGGGGCGACCCGAGAATGAGCCATTCATTTAACTTCTGTTCATTGACCACATAAAGCGCCGCCTTTTCACTGTCCAGTGAATAATGTTTCAAAAATACTGGTTCGCTTTGCGAATCCACAATGACTAGCAGCACAGCATCAAACGTATCAGTCACCGCCGTATGGCAAACTGCTTTTTCAATCATTAAAATTCCGTGCGTATTGCATCGGCTTGCCCATTCTTGACATATCGGGCGCAAAAATTGTTCCATAGGCTGTTTCCGTTACAGAAGGAAAACATGCAGCACCTTCTTCCTTCAGCTGCAAAGCCAGCACGAAAGTTCTCTTTTCCTTCGCACCGCGCCTATCTGTAACGGGTTCCCTCCTTCCAACATCTTCAAAGGTTCAACCGCCTGCTGCGTGAAGATGAAGCATTGCACAAGAAAATCCCCCGTTTCTTGCGGCCACTGACCGTTTTTTATCGCCCGTGGCCAGTCGCCATCGCCTCCTTGTTCAGTAAAAGGCAGGAGCTTATAGCTGTCGTTCGTTATTCGACAAAAAACGAAAATTTCCTTTCTCCAAAATAAAAAACACAGGCTGATTTTGCTTATTTCTCCTTCCCGGTCTCCCCCTGTTTTATGGTATAGTGATGTATGTAGGAGGGACGACCATGGGTATCAAATATTCGAGTAAAATCAACAAAATTCGCACGTTCGCTTTAAGTTTGATTTTTGTCGGCGTCATCGTCATGTATCTCGGACTGTTTTTCCGGACATCCCCGATCGTCATGACGCTGTTTATGGTGCTTGGGCTTTTATTTCTTGTTGCGAGCGGCATTGTATACTTTTGGATCGGCACACTCTCCACGAGAGCCGTCCAAGTCGTTTGCCCATCATGCGGCAAGGTGACGAAAATGCTCGGGCGTGTTGATTTATGCATGTTTTGCCGCGAGCCGCTGACGTTGGATCGCGAACTTGAAGGAAAAGAGTTTGACGAGAAATACAATCACAAAAGAAAAAGCTGATAGCCGCTTTCAAGCTATCAGCTTTTTTAATGCGTGCGCCCTTTGCTTTTTTGACAGTCAGGACATAGCCCATACACTTCCATGCGATGATGATCGACTTTAAAGCCGGTAACGTGAGCAGCAAGCTGCTCGACTTCATCGAGCGCCGGGTAGTGGAAGTCCACGATTTTGCCGCACTGTTCACAAATGACATGATAATGATTGGATGTGACAAAATCGAACCGGCTTGACGAATCACCGTATGTCAGCTCTTTGACAAGCCCGATTTCTTTAAAGACGCGCAAGTTATTGTAGACGGTAGCTACGCTCATATTCGGAAATTTCCCTTCCAGCGCTTTATATATTTCATCAGCTGTCGGATGGGACATCGAGCTGATCAAATACTCCAATATCGCATGACGCTGCGGCG
The DNA here is from genome assembly GCF_000445995.2 of Geobacillus genomosp. 3. Classification (GTDB taxonomy): domain Bacteria; phylum Bacillota; class Bacilli; order Bacillales; family Anoxybacillaceae; genus Geobacillus. The sequence continues at coordinate 487,444 of NC_022080.4, read as the reverse complement.
TGATGCGTATGCCCGTCTTTTTCAGCATATCCAGCGCTTCCTTCAGTTGCTCATTGGCAGACACCGTCATGCACCCCACTCTCTGCAAAAAGATAAAAAAAATTATCATTTTATAATATTTATAATTAGTCTACAAGGAATGTATGCCTTTTGTCAATATAGATACCATTAATATATGGGCTTAAGCGTCTTTTTAACAAAAAAAAGGGGGGCAGAAATATTTTCCACCCACCATATTTCATTCATTTGAGGAGGTTACTATGTATCATACGCAAAACAACTTATATTGTTTGGACGCTTACCTAGATGACGTCAATCGGGCCACTTCCGCGAGCGCCTCATCGACGTGCCCTTTCACTTTCACTCCACGCCATTCTTTTGCCAATGTTCCGTCAGGGGCGATAATGAATGTCGAGCGCTCAATGCCCATATATTCCTTTCCGAAATTCCGCTTTTTCTTCCAAACCCCATACATTTCCGCTACGTGGTGTTGTTCGTCAGAAAGAAGCAAAAACGGCAGCTTATATTTCTGAATAAACGTTTCATGCCGCTCGACCGGGTCGGTGCTTACTCCTAAGATGACGGTATTCAATCCGGTAAACGTCTCATAGCGGTCACGAAAGTCGCACGCCTCGGCCGTGCACCCAGGCGTCATGTCTTTCGGATAAAAATAAAGCACGACATATTGGCCTCGGAAGTCTGAAAGCGAAACCATTTCCCCACTGCTTGCCGGCAAGGTAAAGTCTGGGGCCGGCTGGCCAATGGCGATCGTCATGGCACTCCCTCCGTCTTCTTCATTTTCTTTTAGCGTAGCGAAGAAGGAGGAAAATTGCAACCGTTAGCGGTGGTCCCAGTCAAATACGGTGCGCGTCACGATAACAGCCGGCATAATGTAGCCAAGAAGCGCTTCGGCAATGGCGATCCAACGCCCGATGCCGATTGGAGTGACGTCTCCATATCCGACCGACAAAAGCGTCATGCCGCTTAAGTACAAGCTATCCTCAAGCAAAGACAAACGGTTCTCCGCCTCACTGTGTGAAGACGGGATAAACACCGCATGGCCGTTTGCCTGCAAAATCATATAAATCATGGCAAAGCCGAGCATCATTGTTAAATACCACTGAACGAGCACCCACAAATTGTCGAGCGAAAGGCGGCGCCGCGCTTGAACGCGCACGGTCCAAAGCGAGGTGATGCTCCCGAGCAGTACGGCAGTAACCACTCCGAGGAAGGCGTAATCCATCGCGTTCCCTCCATCTCTGTCTGTTGTTCATATATACGTGCACAGATGGACAATTATGACGGAGTGAGCCGCTGCCACCTCGATGGTTGCTTGAAACCGTGGGGACGGAGCCACGCCGCCTTCTTAGGCTGCCCGTTTGGCAGAGCAGAGCCACTGTTTGCGCCAGCTTTCCCTATTTTTGCGTAAGGTCAGCGTCTCATCTCACTGCGAAAAAGAGCGGGACAACACACCTTTAAGCGTCGCCGCGCTATGGCGAAACCATTTTTGTTCATTATCGTCCAGTTCAAGCTCGATTACCTCACGGACGCCGTTGCGATTGATGACAGCCGGCACACCGATGTAGACGTCACGTTCCCCATATGGACCGTCCAGATAGGCTGAGACGGTCAAAATGGCATTTTCGTTATGCAAGATAGCGCGTGTGACCCTGGCCAACCCCATGGCAATGCCGTAGTACGTCGCTCCCTTTTTCTCAATAATTTGGTAGGCGGCATCACGTACATTGACGAAAATGCGTTCCAACTCTTCTCGTGCCTGTTCTCCTTTTGATTCGATCAGCTTGCGGATCGGCACACCGCCGATATCAGCCTGACTCCAGACCGGAAGCTCCGTATCGCCGTGTTCGCCGATAATATAGGCGTGTACATTCGTTGGAGCGATGGCGAAATACTCGCCTAATAAAAAGCGGAATCGCGCTGTATCTAAAATGGTCCCCGAACCGATCACCCGCTCCTGCGGCAGTCCGCTAAACTTCCATGTCGCGTAAGTCAAAATGTCGACCGGGTTAGTGGCGACAAGAAACAACCCTTGAAATCCGGAAGCCATAACTGATTCGACGATCGAACGGAAAATGGCAATATTTTTGTCCACCAAATCAAGCCGCGTCTCGCCCGGTTTTTGGTTGGCACCGGCGCAAATGACGACCAAATCCGCATCACGGCAGTCGCGGTAATCGCCATGCCAAATGCCGGCCGGCTTCGGCGCAAACACTTTTCCATGGTTTAAATCCATCGCATCGCCCATGGCCTTGTTTTCATTTGCGTCAACGAGCACAATCTCATCAGCAATCCCTTGATTCATTAAAGCAAACGCATAGCTAGCACCGACAAACCCAGTGCCGATGACCGCCACCCGGTTTCCTCCTCCGTTTTTCATCACTGTTCTCCCTCCTTACAATTGTGAACACATTCACAAATTATTTTACGCAATAAGACAAGAACTATGCATAAACGATTATGGCGATTGTTTGACCGTTGTTTGTCATTTTAATGGCAATCTCTATTGATCTAACAAAAACGGACGGGGCCGTCAGCTCCCCGTCCCGCGGTACCTCCTGACCCCGGCGTTCCAAAGCATCACAGCGATGACGAAAAACAACGCGCCGACAGCCGGGGTCATAAACGCATAGCCGTACCATTCCTGCCTGTTAAGAAAATAGGAAGCCGGATAGACACCGACGAAGGCAAACGGCAACACCCACGTTAAAATGTAACGGATGACGCGATGATAAATATCGATCGGATAACGGCCGTAGCTGCTGATGTTATACATCATCGGCATGATCGACGTACGGGCGTCGGCAAAAAAGCTGATCGTGGCCAACGAAATGAAAATGCCGGCGTAAATGAACGCCCCGCCGATGACAAATAAAATAAAGATAAAGACATCGTACCAATGAAACGTAAGTGCTAAACGGTCGCTGGCGTATGCCATAATGATCAGCCCCGGGATGGCGCCAAGCAGCGATTCAAGTTCCATCCGCTCCAAAATGATCTGGAACAGGCTGTGAACCGGGCGCGTCAACACGCGGTCCATTTCTCCCTGAACAATGTAGCGCTCGTTGAAATCCCATAGATTAAAAAAGGCGCCAAATACGGCGTACGGCACAAGGAAAAAGCCGTAAATAAACAACACTTCATCGCGGGTCCAACCGTGAAGCAGCGGCGTATGGCCAAACACAACGAGCAAGAACACTAAGTTGACCGCCTGCGCCATTAAGTCGGACAACCATTCAATGAGCAAATCGGCGCGGTATTGCAATTTTGTCTTCATATACTGGGCCATATATTGAAAAAAGACAGATACGTAAAACAATGTCTACCCCCCTTGCACGACGAGCCGTTTTTTCGCCGCCCGCCATAACCACCCAATCGGAAACAATAACAACACGCACCATGCCGCCTGCGTGAACAATCCATCGCTCACAGCGGCGCCTTGGAAGCTTTCTGTAATGATCATGCTTGGAATGTAGCTGATGGCTTGAAACGGCATATACGCCATGAGCTGCTGCGCCCAATCCGGGTAAAACGACAAAGGCAAAATAAGACCGGAAAATAGATCAATAATAAACCGCTTTGCCCTGAGCAGCCCTTCATTTCGGAACGTAAAAAACGTCACCACCCCCGCCAGCAAGTTCAGCTCCGAATAAATGACAAAACTCAACAGGAGCGACAAACTAAACGACAGCCATGTATGGGCGTTTTCCGGGAACTCGAGCGGCAAAAAGAGCGACACGACCACCAGTCCCGGCAATGATAGAAAGAACAGGCGAAACAGCCCTTCACCGAGCCCTTGCACCGCCTTCATCCCTAAGTAGCTGTACGGGCGGATGAGTTCCGTCGCTACTTTTCCGTCGCGAATTTCCATGGCGATTTCGCGGTCGATGTTGTTAAAGTAAAACGCCCGCGACAGCCAGGAAATGGCGACATACGTCGTCATTTGGGCGAGCGACATCCCTTGCATCGACGGTTTGTCTCCGTAAATGGCCGACCAGAGGAAGTAGTACGCCGCGATGTTAATGGCATAAATCAGAATGCCTGTATAATAGTTCGTTCGGTATGCGAGCATCATTAAAAAGCGGATGCGGATCATTTCCGTATACTTATCCACGAACAGCACCTTCTTCGTAAATGTTGCGGACGATTTCTTCCGTCGGCACTTCATGAATGCGGATGTCTTGCAGCGCATAGCGGGCGGCGACGCGGCTGACGACTTCCGGCACGCCTCCTGATGGAACGTGCGCCACCCAAATGTTCGGCTGTTCGCCTTGTTTCCAGTTAACGCCCAATCCGACCGTCAGCTCCTGCAAGGCAGCGGGGGCTGCTCCTTCAGCAAATGTAAACGAAACCCTCTTTCCTTGCCCCCATTTTTCTTTCAACTGCTCAAGCGAACCGTCATAAATGATTTTTCCTTCATCGAGCATAATCACCCGCTCGCACAGCGCCTCGATGTCCGACATATCATGCGTCGTCAACAAAATCGTCGTCCCGTACCGTTCGTTCAACTGTTTTAAAAACTGACGGATGTTCAGTTTCACCAACACATCCAAACCGATGGTCGGCTCGTCCAAAAACAACAGCGGCGGGTTGTGAATGAGCGCAGCGGCAAGCTCACAGCGCATCCGCTGCCCGAGCGACAGCTTGCGCACCGGTTTGTCAAGGAGCGGGCCGATCTCTAGCATCTCGATGACTTCGCCCATATGACGGCGATATTGCCCATCCGGGACGCGGTACACTTTTTTCAACAGCCGGAACGATTCTTGCACGGCGATGTCCCACCATAATTGCGAACGCTGGCCGAAGACAACGCCAATCGTCCGCACGAATTTCTCCCGTTCTTTATGCGGGTTCATCCCGTTGACGACAATACGCCCGGATGTCGGCGTTAAAATGCCGGTCAACATTTTAATTGTCGTTGACTTGCCGGCGCCGTTTTCGCCAATATAACCGACGATCTCCCCTTGTTTGACCGTAAATGAAATGCCGTCCACCGCCCGGACGGTCGTATAACGGCGCGTCCATAAATCGCGAAACGCTCCGACGAGGCCGGAGCGGCTGGCATGCACCTTAAATTCTTTGCACAATTGTTCTACCTCGATGGCGTTCATCGTTCTCCTCCTGCCTCTTCACATCAACATCAAGAAGGACGACATTCGCCCTTCTCCTATGTTGCAATTATACATAAATCGTTGTTATTTTCACCTTTTTTGTTTTTCCAGACGAGTTAGGGCGCTATGGTAAAATAAAGGGGCAGTCATCGGGAACAGGAGGATGAAACGATGCAATGGACAAAATCGGAACAATTGTATGAAGAAGCGCTCCAGCACATCGTCGGCGGGGTAAACAGCCCGTCCCGCTCGTATAAAGCGGTCGGCGGCGGCGCCCCCGTCGTGATGGAGCGGGCGCAAGGAGCGTATTTTTGGGATGTGGACGGAAACAAGTACATTGACTATTTGGCCGCCTACGGGCCGATTATTGCCGGCCATGCCCACCCGCACATCGCTGCGGCCATCCGCCGCGCCGCCGAAACCGGCGTGCTGTATGGCACGCCGACGCCGCACGAAATTACGTTTGCGAAAATGTTAAAAGAAGCGATTCCATCGCTCGAAAAAGTCCGGTTTGTCAACTCGGGGACGGAGGCGGTGATGACGACGATCCGCGTCGCCCGCGCCTATACCGGCCGCAGCAAAATCATCAAATTTGCCGGCTGCTACCACGGCCACTCCGACCTCGTGCTCGTCGCCGCCGGCTCGGGGCCGTCGACATTAGGGACGCCGGACTCGGCCGGGGTGCCGCAAAGCATCGCCCAAGAAGTGATTACCGTGCCGTACAATGATGTCGATTCATTCCGTGAAGCGATGAATGTTTGGGGCGAACAAGTCGCCGCCGTATTGGTTGAGCCGATCGTCGGCAATTTCGGCATCGTCTTGCCGAAACCCGGATTTTTAGGAGCGGTGAACGACATCGCTCATCAAGCCGGGGCGCTCGTCATTTACGACGAAGTGATCACCGCTTTTCGTTTCCTGTACGGCGGGGCGCAAAACTTGCTCGGTGTGGCGCCTGACTTGACGGCGATGGGAAAAATTATTGGCGGCGGCCTGCCGATCGGGGCGTACGGCGGACGCCAGGACATTATGGAACAAGTCGCTCCGCTCGGACCGGCGTACCAAGCCGGGACGATGGCCGGCAATCCAGCGTCGATGCTTGCCGGCATCGCCTGCCTGGAAGTGCTGAAGCAAGACGGTGTATACGAACATCTCGACCGACTCGGCGCCATGCTTGAGGAGGGGATCATCACCCACGCCCGCCAATGCGGCCTACCGGTGACCGTCAACCGGTTAAAAGGCGCGCTTACCGTGTTCTTCACGGACGAAAAAGTGGAGAACTACGAACAGGCCCAGCGCAGCGACGGCGAGATGTTCGCCAAGTTTTTCAAACTGATGCTCAAACAAGGCATCAACCTCGCACCATCGAAATATGAGGCATGGTTTATCACCCTCGCCCATACGGAAGACGACATCGCCTATACGATCGAGGCGGTCGGCAAGGCGTTCCGGCAGCTATAAGCGTCGGATCCTTTCTTTGCAATCACCGAACAGTGTCCGCATGAAGCGGGCACTGTTTGATTTCTGCTTGGCGATTGTTGACAATTTTGTGAACAAGGCCTCTACACGGTAAGGGACGATTGATTTCCCGCGGCCCGCATGGTATGATAAACAACAAATTCTGAAAATTAAGACTGTCATTTTTCATCCAGTAAGCCATTGGGGGAGGTGACCGGCGCTGACGGAGGAACGCCCTCTCGACCGCGCCTAATATACATGGAGCAACACGCATATCGTTCGCCAAACGGAGTGGAACAACGCGGTGCCTTGTTGTTGGCGGCAGTGGAAAAACGGAACATCCCAACCAACGAGCATGTTCAAGCTGTCCTTCAGACACTTGTTCAATGGAATCATCCGGCAAAAGAAAGCGCCGTCATCCAGCTGGACATCCCGCGCAAACTATGGATGGAGAAACTCGCCAATGCCGGACAAAACCCAGAAATTGCGACAAACGATCATTTCACTGTCGGCCATGTGCACATTTCCCGCTCGGCTGATGTTAAGCCGGTTCAGGTGCATCTTCGCCAACTTTGCAAACAGTTTGGCTTCGTCCTTCTTTTCGAATCCATCCGGCCATCCGCCGACCAAAACACTTTGTTTTGGCAAATTGCCATGTTGCCGTGTGATGTGTTTTCCTTACCGGATCGTTTGTTTCGGCTGACGGCTGCAATGGAACGCGATCCGCACGTTCGCATCGCCTCGCTCAGCCACGTCCATGTCGTCTATCAAGCTACCACACCGGCCGAACTGCTGCGCGAACCGGATGTATCCCATCCATTTCTCGCCTCAGCTTCCGTGTTCGCCTATGTCGGGCAAGCCGATGCCCCCCTTCGCTATAAGCGTCTCGGTTCAGCCGGCATGCTTGTTCATAGCGCTGAAACACCCGCCTCAGCAGTCGAAACGCTCATTTATAACCACGGCTACAGCCTGATCGAGGCAGCCGGATTCGCTTTTGCGCCGGATGTGTCCAAGCAAGACGGCTTGGCGTCTCTGAAACAAACACAAGTGCTATTTGCGGCCAGCTCAGAACAGGAAGCCATATGGATTGCGGGCACAGACGGGACGCTTTGGAAAACGGACACTCCTTCCCGTTTGTTCATCGCCTCCGAGCCGTATGACAATACTGCCAAACCGTTGGCTCCGGGGCAGCCGCTAGCGCTCATCCGCTCTGCTGCCGGGCAAATGCGGTGGCTTGACAGCGCCCGTTTCCGTCAAGAAGTGAGTGCCCGTCTCTCCAATCGGCGCACCGCCGATACCCCGATCGCCTTTTGACCTTTTCAATGCTCTGCCGTTTTCGGCAGGGCGTTATATTTTTTCCCTTGCGCTCATATCTAAAAGTGTGTATAGTACTGAATGGTCTACGAAAACGAAAAAGGAGAGGTTTCCATAGATGAAGCTCGGTGCCCGCATTTTTAAAACGGGGATCGCAGTGGCACTTGCCTTATTTTTAGCAGCGCTCTTTCATTTTCCATCTCCGGTGTTCGCCGGCATTTCCGCGGTGTTCGCCATGCAGCCGACCATTTATCGTTCGTATTTATCGTTAATCGAACAAGTGCAAGCGAACGTAATCGGCGCCTTGTTCGCGATCGTCGCCGTTCTTATCCTCGGTCGCGATCCACTGATCGTCGGCTTGACACTCATGATTGTGATCGCTCTTTGCCTAAAAATGCGCCTTGAATCGTCGACAATTTCGGTGGCGCTTGTGACCGTCATCGCGATTATGGAATATACAGAACGCCAGTTTATCGAGTTTGCCGCCATCCGTTTTTTAACCATTATGCTCGGCATTTTCGCCGCCTTTCTTGTCAACTTGATTTTTTTGCCGCCCAAGTATGAAAAGAAATTGTACGAAAAAATTCGCGATGAGACAGAAGCAATTTTGAAATGGATCCGCCTTTATCAACAGCAGGCGGCCGATCATCATCACTTAAAGGACGAGATCGAAACGTTGCACGAGGAAATGACGAAACTGGAGCACTTGTATTTGATGTATAAAGAAGAACGCACCTATTTTCGGCGCCAACGCTTCCAAAAGTCGCGCAAGCTTGTGCTGTATCGGCAAATGATCGCCTCAGCCGACCGGGCGCTGTCCGTATTAAAATGGCTCCATCGCCTTGAGAATGAGTTGGGCCGCCTGCCTGACCCGTTTCACCACGCCATCTGCCTGCATCTTGGCAGCTTGGTTGGGTACCATGAGCAGATGTTGCTGAAGTTTGTCCATCAAGCGAAGCCGCTTCCCCATCACGTATGGGTGGAAGGCATCGATCGTGAACGGGAGCGGCTCACCTCTATGTTTTACGCCGACGGGCAGCCGCCTTCCGATTACCGCCTATTTTCGTTAATCGGCGCAATCATTGATTATGGAGACCGGCTTGAGCATTTAGACAAGTTAATTGATAGTTTTCACCATTACCATTACGATGACGAATTGGCCAAACGGCTCGAAAAGTCAGCAGGCGGCCGCTCCTAGCAGGCCGCCTGTCTCAGTTTTTCATCCGCGGGTCAAGCGCGTCGCGCAGCCCGTCGCCCATTAAGTTAAACCCGAGCACCGTCAACATAATGGCCAACCCCGGGAAAATCATCGTCCATGGTGCCTGGGTCAAGAAGTCTTTGGCATCAGACAACATTTTTCCCCACTCCGGGTTCGGCGGTTGGGCCCCGAGCCCTAAAAAGCCAAGCGCCGCCGCCTCGATAATGGCCGTCGCGATCGCCAATGTCCCTTGCACGATAATGGGGGTGAAGCTATTGGGCAAAATATGATGAAACAAAATGCGCCAATCGCTCATGCCGATCGCTCTGGCCGCCATAATATACTCCTCCTGTTTAATGCTTAACACCCGCGACCGGATTAACCGCCCGAAGTTTGGCACGTTAATAACCGCGATGGCGATGAGGGCATTTTGCAAAGAGGGACCGAGCACGGCGACGATGCCGATCGCCAATAAGATGCTCGGAAACGCCAGCATAATATCAAACAGGCGTGAAATGATTCCATCGATCCAACGCCCATAGTAGCCGGCGACAATGCCAAGCAATGAACCGGCAACGATCGATCCGAGCACGGAAACAAATCCGACCCATAGCGAAATGCGGGCCCCGTAAATGACGCGGGAGAAAATGTCGCGGCCGAAATCATCGGTCCCAAACCAATGCTCGCTAGAAGGCGGCTGCAGCCGCTCGGCCAATTGTTGTTCTTTGTAATCGTACGGCGCCAACCATGGTGCTAAAATGGCGATGACAATAAAAAACAGGACGATCCCTGCCCCGACAAGGGCCATCTTATTTTTCCGAAACCGCTGCCACGCTTCTCCCCATAGCGAAACGGTCTTTTCTTCTTCGACCGCTGCCGGTGACGTTGCCGGTGTGCGCGCCAATTCCGCCATATGCTCCCCCTCCCCTAATTGTACTTAATGCGCGGATCAATCGCCGCATAAAGCAAGTCGACAATTAAGTTGATGAAAATAAAAATGGCGGCGATAATCAAAATACCTGATTGGATGACCGGATAATCACGGTAACCGATCGCATCGTAAATATAGCGGCCGATGCCGGGCCAGCTGAAGATCGTTTCAGTCAAAATCGCTCCGCCAAGCAATAGCCCTGTCTGCAGGCCGATCACCGTCAATACCGGGATAACGGCGTTTTTTAACGAATGCTTGTACACAACCCAAAACATGCTTAATCCCTTCGCTCTAGCCGTGCGAATGTAATCCGATTTCATCACCTCGAGCATGCTTGAACGCGTCATGCGGGCAATAATGGCCATCGGGATGGTCGCTAAGGCAACGCTTGGCAAGATGAGGTGCCGCGCGACTTGCCAAAACTGTTCCGTATCCCCTGCCAGCAACGCATCAAGCAAATAGAAATGAGTGATGGGCTCGATCGGATTGCGCACGTCCTCCCGTCCCGACGTCGGCAACCAGTCCAATTGGATGGAAAACAGCCATTGTTCCATCAACCCGAGCCAAAAAATCGGCATCGAAACACCAAGGAGAGCCAGCACCATCGCACTATAATCGAACCACGAGTTTTGAAACCAGGCACTAATAATGCCGGCGTTCACTCCGATGATCACCGCAATAAGCATCGCTGCGAACGACAGCTCGATCGTGGCGGCCAAGTACGGCCAAATTTCCTCCGCAATGGGAGCGCCGGTGCGAATCGACTCGCCTAAGTCGCCGCGCAACAGTCCGCCAACATAGTTGGCATATTGCACATACCATGGCTCGTCCAATCCGAGCTTATGCGTCAAGGCAGCCACTGCTTCTTTCGTCGCCTTTTGCCCCAAAATCACTTGCGCCGGATTGCCGGGGATTGCGCGGATCATGAAAAACACGATAAGCGACATGCCGAATAACACCGGAATGATCATCAGCACCCTTCGGACGGCATACGATAACATCCAAATCTCCCTCCCTTGAACATGCGGAAACAAAGAGGGGGAGGATGAGTTCCTTCCCCTCTCTTGGTCGATTATTGAAATTCGACCTTCGTAAACTTGTCTGAGCCGGTCGGGTGAGGATGAAATCCTTGAATATTTGCCTTGCCGGCCAACAGCGGAGTCGAATGGACAAGCGGAATCCATGGCGCTTCTTCCTTAATGATCTCTTGCGCTTTTTGATACAGTTCGTTCCGTTTGTTTTCGTCGCTCACCGTTTGCGCTTCGACCAAAATTTTATGCAGCTCATCGTTCGAGAAATAGGTGTAGTTGTTGCTGCCGATGCTGTCTTTGTCAAGGAGCGCGTACAAGAAGTTATCCGCGTCGCCGTTGTCGCCCGTCCAGCCAAGCAAGAAAGTGTCCGCCTCTCCTTTAGCGAGCTTGTCTAAATAGGTCGCCCATTCATATGTTACGATTTTCGCTTTCACGCCGATTTTGGCGAAATTCGCTTGAATGGCTTCAGCGATTTTTTGTCCGTCCGGCATGTACGGGCGCGGCACTGGCATTGCCCAAAGCTCGATTTCAAATCCATTCGGGTACCCGGCTTCCGCCAGCAGCTGTTTCGCCTTTTCCAAGTCAAATGGATAGTCTTGAATGGCGTCGTTATAACCCGGGATGCTCGGCGGCATCGGATTTTTCGCCGGTTCGGCCTGGCCGGCGTAGAACGCATCAATGATCGCTTTTTTATCAACGGCATAGTTCAATGCCTGACGCACCAGTTTGTTTTTCAGTGGCCCTCTCGTCGCCGTTAACCCGACGTAAGCGACGTTCATCGACGGGCGTTTAAAAATTTGCAGCTCTTGATTCCCTTCCACTTGTTTCAAGTCGGTTGGATTCAAATCTTCCATGATGTCAATTTCGCCTTTTAACAGCGCATTGAGACGCGCTGAGTTATCCGGAATCGATACGAAAATGAGCTGATTCAGCTTCGGATAACCTGTTTCCCAATAATCTTTATTTTTCTCGAGCACGATCCGTTCGTTCCGCTTCCATTCTTTAAAGACGAACGGTCCGGTGCCAACTGGATGTTCCCCAAATTTGTCGCCGTATTTTTCAACCGCCGCCGGGCTGGCAATGGCAAACGGCGTCATGGCGATGTTTTTCAAGAATGGCGCTTGCGGACGCTTCAGCACAAACTGCACCGTGTATTCATCAACCGCCTTAACCTCTTTGATCACATGGCTTTCGTCATTTTTATAGCCGCCAAACATCGATCCATAATACGGGAACGTGTCAGCGTTGCCATTGGCCCAACGTTCAAAATTAAAGACGACTGCCTCCGCATTAAAATCAGTGCCATCGTGGAATTTCACCCCTTGGCGCAGCTTGAACGTATACGTCAGCCCGTCTTCGGAAATCGTCCATTCTGTCGCCAATGCCGGTTTGACAGACGTATCGTTGTCATTGTAGTCAAGCAGCGTATCAAAAATGTTTTTCGTCACCTTCAGCGATTCGCCATCGGTCACGGTCGCCGGGTCAAGCGACACGGAGTCGCCGCCACGCCCATAAACAAGCGTGTCTTGGACCGGCGCCTTTTCGCCGCCTCCCGCCGTTTCTTTCGACTTGCCGCAGCCGGCCAACACAAGCAGAAACGCCAGCAGCAGCCCCATCCACTTGAACCATGATTTTCTCTTCATCACATTTCCCCCTTCTGTTTAACTTGTCTATCATCACGTTGCTCCCCGCCCGGTTCGTATAAATGGCAAGCAACGTAATGCCCGTCGGCTACTTCCCTCAATTCCGGACGCCGCTCACGGCAAATGTCCATGCAAAATGCGCAACGTGTATGGAACGCGCACCCTTGCGGCGGATTGGCCGGGCTCGGCAAATCGCCGGAAAGCAACTGTCGTTCTGTTTTATGGTCAGGGTCCGGAATTGGCACGGCGGACAAAAGCGCCTTTGTATACGGATGCTTCGGCGATTCATACAACGATTCGCTGTCCGCCAATTCGACCATTCGTCCCAAATACATGACGCCGACCCGGTCGCTAATATGGCGGATCACTCCTAAGTCATGGGCAATGAAAATGTATGTAAGGCCAAACTGCTTTTGCAAATCTTCAAGCAGATTGAGCACTTGTGCTTGAATGGAAACATCAAGCGCCGAAACCGGCTCGTCGGCAATGATCAGCTTCGGATTGGTCATGAGCGCCCGCGCGATGCCGATGCGTTGGCGCTGGCCGCCGCTGAACTGGTGCGGGTAGCGTTTTGCATGATACGAACCGAGTCCGACCACCTCAAGCATTTCCCGCACCCGCTGCTTCCGCTCTTCTTTCGATCCAATGCCGTGAACGATGAGCGACTCTTCCAAAATTTTTTCAACCGTATGACGCGGATTGAGCGAAGCGAACGGATCTTGAAAAATCATTTGCATATCGCGCCGCAGCCGGCGCAACTCCGCTTTCGCTAAAGCGGTTACATTTTTTCCTTCAAATATGATCGAACCGTCCGTCGGCTCAATGAGCCGCAGCAACATTCGACCCGTCGTTGACTTGCCGCAGCCTGATTCGCCGACGATGCCGAGCGTCTCACCGCGGTACACGGTGAACGTCACATCATCGACCGCCTTGACCGTCCCAACTCGCCTTCCAAAAATCCCCCCGGTAATCGGAAAATATTTTTTAAGCCCTTTCGCTTCGAGCAACGGTTCGCTCATCGGCTGCCCCTCCCCTCTCTAACGCCAAAAAGCAGCGGGCACGGTGTCCTTGTTCACTCGTTTCGTAAAGCTCCTGATCTTCTTGGCGGCAGCGGTCAACCGCATATTCACACCGCTCGGCGAACCGACAGCCGCGGCGGACAGTTCCCGGCCTTGGCACTTGACCAGGGATCGAATAGAGGCGCTCCTTTTTGCCGCGAATATCCGGGATCGAGCGGATCAAACCGGCGGTGTAAGGGTGCTGAGGCCGCCGAAAAATCGCCTGGACGGTCCCTTCCTCCACGATTTGGCCCGCATACATGACGATGATGCGGCCGCATAGTTCAGCGACAACCCCCAAGTCGTGGGTAATCATCATCACCGCTGTGCCGAACGTCTGATTCAATTCTTTCATCAGCGCCAAAATTTGCGCTTGAATCGTCACATCGAGCGCCGTCGTCGGTTCGTCCGCAATCAAGAGGGACGGTCGGCACGCCATCGCCATAGCAATCATGACGCGTTGGCGCATCCCCCCTGACAGCTGGTGCGGGTATTCGTCCAACATCTGTTCCGCGCGCGGCAGGCCGACGAGTTTGAGCATCTCAGCCGCCCGCGCTTTCGCTTCTTTTTTTCCGATGTTCGTATGAAGACGGATCGCCTCAACGAGTTGGTTCCCAATTGTAAATAGCGGGTTGAGCGAAGTCATCGGCTCTTGAAAAATCATGGCGATTTCATTGCCGCGAATTTGCTTCATCCGCCGCTCGGAAGCTTCAACTAAATTCTCGCCTTTAAACCAAATGGAGCCGCTCATCACTTTGCCGATTCCTTTTGGCAGCAGCCCCATAATCGATAGTGATGTGACGCTTTTGCCGCACCCCGATTCACCGACGATGCCGAGCACCTCTCCTTCGCGGATGAAAAAATCGACACCGTCCACGGCCGGGATTTCCCCCTCGTCCGTGAAAAACGATGTTCGCAGCCCCTGCACTTCCAATAAAGGCGCTTGTGCCATCTCTTCGCCCCCTTGCCAATCAACGCAGTGAAATCTTTTCCCTCTGTGAAAAATTATGCCATGCCTTTCTTCACAAGACAATATAATATTATAAAAAATTAAAATTATTAAAAAAGACGAAAAAGAAAAAAAGCGGGTTTATCCAAGATAAAGCCGCTTTTTTATCTTTTTTTTCAATAACATTAATATTTTTGCCTACTACTGCAACTGCTGGATCGTAAACAAATGATAATAGCTTCCTCTCTTTTCCATCAACTCCTCATGCGTGCCGCTTTCGACAATTTGCCCATTCTCGATGAACAAAATACGGTCGGCATGAGTAATCGTTGACAGGCGGTGAGCGACGACAAATGTCGTCCGATGTTTCGCCAGCCGCTCGAGCGCCTCTTGAATGTAGTACTCGTTTTCCAAATCAAGCGCCGAAGTCGCCTCGTCAAAAATCAAGATCGGCGGGTTTTTCAAGAAAACGCGGGCGATGGCGATCCGCTGCCTTTGCCCACCGGAAAGCTTGACGCCGCGCTCGCCGACTTTCGTATCATAGCCATCGGGCAAACTCATAATAAATTCATGGGCGTTCGCCGCTTTGGCCGCGGCGACCACCTCCTCATCGGTCGCATCCGGCTTTCCAAGCAAAATATTCTCTTTCACCGAGTCGCTGAACAAAAAACTGTCTTGAAATACAATGCCGATATGATCGCGCAAGCTGCGGACGCGAAACGAGCGGATATCGGCGCCGTCAAGCAAAATGCGGCCGCCGGTCACATCGTAAAAGCGCGGGATTAAACTCACCAACGTCGATTTGCCACCGCCGCTTGGGCCGACTAACGCCACCGTTTCTCCCTCCTTAACGGAAAACGACACATCGCGAAGCACCGGAGGATCTTCCTGCCGATAAGAAAACGTAACGCCGTCAAACACAATCTCTCCGCGCACATCACGGCATTCAACCGCCCTAGGCATATCGGCAATGTCGTACCGCTCATCCAAAAACTCAAACAAACGGTCCATCGAGGCAAACGACTGCGTCAACGTCGTCGAGGCGTTAACGAGACGGCGCAGCGGCGTATACAGCCGGTCGATATAGCCGACAAAGGCAACCATTGTACCGATGGTCATTTGCCCCGTAATTACTTCATAACCCGCATAAGTGATGACAACGATTGGTGCGATATCGGTAATCGTGTTGACCGCGGCGAACGATTTGGCGTTCCAGCTCGTATGGCTGAGCGCCTTCGCTAAAAAATGGCCGTTTTGTTTCGAGAAACGGCGTTGCTCCTCAGCTTCAATCGCAAAACTCTTCACAACCGGCATTCCTTGCACTCGCTCATGCAAATACGCTTGCAGCTCAGCAAGCGCCTGCGAGCGCTGGCGGGTGCGTTGGCGCAGGCGACCAAAAAAATATTTGACCCCAAACGCGTAAAGCGGCAGCGTGCTTATGGAAACGAGAGTCATCTTGACATCCATGTTCACCATAATCGCCAAAGCGATCAAGATCGTGGCCATATCGAGCCATAAATTCATCAGTCCGGTAACAATAAACTCCTTTGTTTGCTCGACGTCGTGAATGACGCGCGAAATCACTTCCCCCGTCCGGTGGTTGGCGTAATACGACAAACTCAGCTTTTGCATATGGCGAAATAATTGCTGGCGAATGTCATACAGCACTTTGCTTGCCGTCCATTGGGCAAAATATTGCCGATAATACTCGACAAACGGGCGGATGATCAGAAAGATGACAAGCATCCCCGCCAACGCCTGCCAAAGGCGGGTTGTCTTCTCTTCAAGCGATAGCATGCGGTTGGCAATAACATCGTCAACGACAAACTTCAACAGCAGCGGAATGAGCAACGGAATGGCGAACTTCACAATGCCGATTACCATCGTTGCGGCAATATGCCAACGGTATGGACGGACAAACTGCCAATATCGGCGGATGCTGCCCATGGCGATTTCCCCCTTGAAAAAGCAGAAAAAACCTGTCAGCGGTGCCGAACAGGCTTTTTTCGTGCCGCTATTTATTTTTGGTAAGCTTGAAACATCGGGTACCATTTGTCGATAAACTCGGGCGCAAACGGCCCTTTTCGTTCTTGAATCCAGCCAACGAGCTTATGGACATTGTTTTTTAAAATGCGGTCGATCACATCCGGATAGTGCATCTCGCGGCGGTGCCGTTCGTACTCATCCTCATCGAGCAACATGTACGTCATATCCGGAAACACTTTAATGTCCAAATCATAATCGATGTATTTGAGCGCTTCCTCATCCCAAACGAACGGCGAACTTAAATTACAGTAATAATACACTCCGTCCTCGCGGATCATGGCAATAATGTTAAACCAGTGCTTGGCATGAAAAAAACAAATCGCCGGCTCGCGCGTCACCCACGTCCGGCCGTCTGCTTCCATGACAAGCGTCTTATCGTTGCCGCCGATCACATACGATGGCGTCCCTTTTAACACGACCGTTTCCTGCCAAATGCGGTGAATTGTCCCATTATGTTTGTAGCTATGGATTTGAATGATTTTCCCTTCCCGAGGGTATGCTGGCATCATTCTTCCCTACTTTCCGCTGGGAGCTTCTTCCCCTATTATACCTTGTTCCTTTCATAAATGAAAAGAAAAGTGGACCGCCCCGTCGAAGCGGCCGGGTGGGGCAGCGCGCATTCCATGCGGACGCCGCTTCAAGCACCAGACGACATCCGCCCAAGAAATGCACGGCGAATGTCTTCCACTTGCCGTTTCATTTGCCGTACTTCCTCGCGAAGAGCAGAGGTCGGCGCTTCGCGTTCGAGTTCATCCAACTGGCGGACAATCTCCCGGCAGCGCTCCATTTCATGCCACAAAAACAGCGCTTCTTCCCAATCTTCCATCCAAACTTGTTCCATGCTCATCCTATTCTCCCTTCCCCTTTGTCCTGTCATCTGCTTTATCATTTCGCGGCCAAACTTTTCAAATCCTTTCACTAATCATGTAGAGGGATGGAAGATTTTGTCGACAAAAAAGCAGAGGCGTGCTGCCCCTGCTTTTTGCCTTCCCTATCCGGCCTGTTGCCTGCGCTCTCTTGGCAGCATGCGCTGCTATTGGCGATCGGCGGCGCCGGCCATCCGTCAAGACTGGTTATTGGTTGACGTTTTGCGCCTTGCGGGCTTCCGCTTGCGCGTTTTGTTGTCTTACGTGCTGCACATTCGTCTCAGCCGCAAACTCGGTGCCGAACTGACCAGCTTGAGTAGCTTGAGCCGCTTGAGCCGATTGTGCATTTTGTTGTCTTACTTCTTGAATGTTCGTGCCAGCGAATGTTTTGTTCGGTTGTTTGGCCATTGTTCTCACCTCCACATGCCTTACTATGCCCGGGAGGCAGCCGTTCTATCCGCCGGCATTATAAAAGTAAAGATCTTCCGCCATCAACAATGATCGTCTGTCCCCGAATCATCTCGGCTGCATCTGATAATAAAAACAACACCGCATTGACAAGATCATCCGGCTTGACCGGGCGCCCGGCCGGGGTATTGGCCGCCGCATCGGCGAGCAGCTCGTCGCGGTTCGGAAAATGGTTCAACGCCTCCGTATCGACCGCCCCACCGGAAACGGCGTTGACGGCGATATTTTTCGGTGCCAGCTCGACAGCCAGGTACCGCGTGAGAGCTTCAAGCGCCGCCTTCGAAACACCGACAGCCGTGTAGTTTTCCAAGTAGCGGATCGACCCGAGCGAGCTGATGCTGACGATTTTTCCGCCGCCGACTCGCTCCATTCGTTTCGCCGCCTCTTGAGCGCAAAAGAGAAGCGCTTTGCTGTTGATGTTCATCGTCCAGTTCCAATGCGTCTCCTCAAGTTCCAACGCCGGGCGCAGCACGCCGGAGGCGGCGTTGTTCACGAGCACATCGACCCGCCCGAACGTTTCATCAATTTGGGCAAACATCGCCCGGATTTTCTCAACGTCCCCTACATTGGCTTTTACAATGAGCGCTTTTCTCCCAAGCGCCTCAATGGCACGCGCCGTTTCTTCAGCCGCAGTTTTGCTGCGGGCATAATTGACGACAATATCGTATCCTTCTTGCGCCAGCCGCAGCGCAATGGCTTTGCCGATGCCGCGGCTGCTTCCTGTTACGACCGCTACTTTTCCACTCATGTTTTTCCGCCCCTTTACGTATAATATAGCCGAATTCCATCGCGAAGGAGGCGCAGCCTATGTACGTTGGCCGCGATATGACGGAGCTGTCCATGATCCCGAAAACGGAATGGACGGACGATGAGCTCGCTCACTTTCACCATTCATTCCAGCAAATCGCTCCGTATTTAAACGTCGAAGGGCAAACGATTTACCGTGAAATTATCGAGGAAATCGAAGCGCGCGGCGGCCTCGGGCGCCGCGAAGCGACGTATACAAACGGCACGATGGCGGTGCCTGATTAAGGCAGGCGGCGCGCGTCGCCTGCCTGTTCTTTATATTCGCGCCAAACGCGCTGATGCGACACGGGAAATGCGTATGCCTCCAACTCCCTTTCTGACACCAACCGATACGGCTTCTCCACCCGCCCGCCGTCAAGCAAATGTCCATAAAATACGGTCAGCTTCCAAACTAAATGGGAAAAAGCATGATCAAATGAAGCGATGGGCTCTTCAAGCTTGATCTTGAAACCTTGCTCATTCAAAAACATCTTCTCCAATGTCTCTTTATCGCCTTCACCGTTCATTTCACAGCTCGGAAATTCCCATAAGTTCGCGAGCAGACCGGTATGATCGCGCTTGCGGATAAGAATGCGTCCTCCTTCGTCAATCAGCACCATGACCGCGAGCGGCACTTGTTTAACCGCTGTTTTTTTCGTTTTCACCGGCAGTTCCTCCGGCACCCCTTCAGCAAACGCCCGGCAATGGGATTGCACCGGGCAAAGAAGGCACGATGGGCGGCGCGGCGTACAAACAAGGGCGCCAAGCTCAATCAATGCTTCGTTGAACGCCCCGGGATTTTCGTACGCCATGATTTCGCGGACGATTTGTTCAAACCGTTTTCGCGTCGATGGCTTCGCAATATCGTCTGTCACGAAAAACAACCGCGACAACACGCGCATGACATTGCCGTCCACCGCCGGCTCCGGCACGCCGTAGGCGAGACTCAACACCGCCCCGACTGTGTACGGCCCGACTCCCTTTAGCCTCGAAAACTGCTCCGGAGTATCCGGCACCTTCCCGCCATACCGCTCCTTCACTTCCTTGACCGCCGCGTGCAAATTGCGGACGCGCGAGTAGTAGCCAAGCCCTTCCCACGCCTTCAGCACTTCGTCTTCTTCAGCCTCGGCGAGCGCCTCAAGCGTCGGGAACTGTTCCATAAACTTTTCAAAATACGGGATAACCGTCTCGACGCGCGTCTGCTGCAGCATCACTTCCGACACCCATACTTTGTATGGATCGCGGTCTTGGCGCCACGGCAAGTCGCGGCGCTCACGGGCGAACCACTCAAGCAAATCGCGCTGAAACTCACGCGCCGAAAATCGTTTAGTCCACGTTGTGATTTTCACTGTCTTTCCTCCATGATGCCTATTGTCCACCCCATTATACCAAAAACCCCCGGCATGCCGCATGCCGGGGAAAATACAGAAGGAAATCGTTCTTAACTTTCTTTAGCGGCAGAAACATAGACAATTTGCTCATGTTGGGCGCGCAATCGGCGAATATCAGTGCGCACGAGCAATGAAACGATGAAAGCGATAACAAACAAACCGCCAAAAAAGGCCAAACTACCTTCATAAGAGCCGGTCGTGTCCTTAATATACGCGGCAAACATCGGCCCCACAAGCCCGGCCGCTGCCCAAGCAGTCAAAATATAACCATGAATCGCACCCAGTTGTTTGGTGCCAAACAAATCGCCGATATACGCCGGAATACAGGAAAAGCCGCCTCCATAGCACGTATAGACAATTGTCAACATAATGACAAACAACCATTTGATCGATACATTCGGCAACAGGAAGAAAATGACGATTTGTAAGACGAAAAATGTGGTATATGTGTTCGGACGCCCAATATAATCAGAGGCCGACGCCCAACCGATGCGTCCTAATCCATTAAATACGCCAATAGCCCCCACTAATGCCGCAGCGGCCGTTTGGCTGATGCCGATACTTTCCACCGCCAGCGGTTTGGCAACTGCTAAAATGGCGATCCCGCATGTAACGTTAATAAACAGCATAATCCATAAATACCAAAATCGTCTTGTTTTTACAGCTTCGTTGGCAGTCAGTTGCGCTAAATCGAGCAAAGGCTTAGCCTTTCCTTCTTTCACTTTTTCCTTAAATCCTTCCGGGAGCCACCCCTCTGGCGGCTTTTCCAAATAAAGAGAAGACGCAGTCATAATGAGAAAGTATGTAACGCCTAAAATGAAAAACGTATTTTGCACGCCCACGGAAGTAATAAGGCTGTTCATGACTGGACTCGCGATCGCTGCTGCAAAACCAAATCCCATAATGGCAAGCCCGGTAGCCAAGCCCCGGCGATCCGGAAACCATTTCACAAGCGTCGATACTGGCGCAATGTATCCGACACCGAGGCCGATTCCTCCCAACACGCCGTAAAACAAATACAAGAGATATTTCGAGCCAAGCGCAACAGCCAAGCCGGAACCCGTCACTCCAAGGCCAAAGAAGATGGCAGCCAACAGCCCAGATTTCCGCGGCCCATGTTTTTCAACAAAATGACCGAGGAACGCAGCCGACAATCCTAAAAATAAAATCGCAATGCTGAACGTGAGCGCTACTTCCTGATCGGACCATCCAAACAACTGTTTTAATGGATTGGTAAAATTGCTCCATGCATACACAGATCCTATCGAGATATGGATGCCAACAGCAGAAAGCGCAATAAGCCAACGATTTTTCATGGCTTCTCCTCCCCCTTCATTCCACTACGATTCGATGTTCATGCGTATATACATTAAACTCCCGTCCGCGCAAAAAGCCGACAACGGTAATTCCAAGTTCGTCCGCCAAATCAAGCGCCAATGTCGTCGGTGCCGATTTCGACAACAGAATGCTTACGCCCATTTTTGCCACTTTCAAGAGCACTTCCGACGAAACGCGTCCGCTGAATACAATAAGCTTATCTTTCATCACCACCCGCTGGCGCAGGCAGTAACCGTACAATTTATCGAGCGCATTGTGGCGACCGATGTCAGAGCGGATGGCGACAATCCCATTAGGCGTGGCCAGTGCCGCATTATGAAGGCCGCCGGTTGCCGCAAAATCAAGCGACTGCTCGTGCAGCGCTTTCATTAAGCGCAGACAGTCATCCGCCTTGGCGGTAATGCCGCCAACAATCGTCTTAGCGGTTTTCGCGTCATTGTAAAAATAAAATTGCCGGCTTTTTCCACAGCATGAGCCGATGAATCGTTTCGCGTAAAACTGTTTCGCCGGCAGTCCGCCCGAGCTGAGTTCCACATACGCGAAACCCCGGTCTTCGTCGATCGTCATTCCTTTCATGTCATCGTTTACACGAATCACCCCTTCAGACGCCAAAAAACCGGTGACAAGTTCGTCGACATACTCCGGTGTGCAGACGATCGTCGCAAACTCCTCACCATTGACTACCACTGTCAGCGGAAACTCAAGCGCGATCTGATCTTCCTCCCCGGCCAGCTGCCCATTGCGGTATTTGACAATAGTCCTTCTTTTTGCCGCAACCCCGTCCAACCAATTCCCCTCCTCCCTAGTCCAAAATAAAACCGCCGCCTTTCGATCCAGAAGGCGAATCATCCTTCTGCCTGCGAAAAGCGGCGGTAGTTTGCGCCCAGCATTTCTGCAGCGAAACCAACGCACATCCGTTTCCGAAACCTGCCTGCCAAGCGGGCAAAACCGTTTAGCCGGCAAGGCTTCTCCTCTTTTCCATATCGCGAATCTATTGATAAGCATATCATGAACAGCGGCGAAAAACAATTGTTTTTGTTCACAAAATCGTCACAATTCAATCGGCTTTTCAAATACAAATACCGAAACGGCCATATCTTCCTCGATTTTAATGTCGCTGAACAAGTGAAGCAGCTTCGAACCGACAAGCTCTTCCATGCCATCCGGCACGTGCTGGGCGTACACGTCTTGAATCATTTTTGTTCTTGCCGCATGCACCATGTCCCGTCCTTCCGGCGTGCGGGCGATAAATTTCTCCGTCGGCGTCAAATTGCCGTGCAAAATGGAAATCGCCAAGTTATCGACAAAATACGTTTTAATCCGTTCCGGACCTTTGCCAAACAACTGTTTGCGCACCTTGCGCACAATATCGTTGAAAGCGGCTTCCTTTTTTGACATCCGCACCCCATCCTTTCGTCAGCGCTTGAAAAACTTCTTGCGAATCCATTGTGTTCTCCACCCGGCCATACTATAATAAATCATAGCAAATGTATACATAGTGGAAAAATAATAAGGCCGAACGTCGCCTTGTTATTTTTCTACGATTCTAGCAGATGCTGGGTTGGTTGTTTAGTACCGCCATGCTAAAGAACTACTCCACCACGATGAAGCATTCGTCTCGTCGCGGGTGGAGTTTTTTATTTTGACAAAGGGGGAACGATCATGGAAGCGCAAATGGTGACGATCACCATCAACGGGCGTGCCTACCTCGCCAAGCCCGGGATGACCATTTTAGAAGCCGTCAATGAACACGGCCTCTCACATCCGCAAGTTTGTTACACGCCGGAGCTTGGCGCCATTCAGACGTGCGACACGTGCATCGCTGAAGTTAACGGAACACTTCTTCGCGCCTGTGCGACGCCGGTTGAGGACGGCATGACCGTCGAACTCGGCTCGCCGCGGGCAAAAGCAGCGCAAAAAGAAGCGATGGACCGCCTGTTGGAAAACCATCTCTTGTACTGTACAGTGTGCGACAACAACAACGGCAACTGCAAGCTCCACAACACCGCGGAAATGATGCAAATTGAACATCAAACGTATCCGTACCGCCCGAAAGTCGACCCGTCCGAAGTCGACATGTCGCATCCGTTTTACCGCTATGACCCGAACCAATGCATCGCCTGCGGGCA
The DNA here is from genome assembly GCF_000445995.2 of Geobacillus genomosp. 3. Taxonomy (GTDB): domain Bacteria; phylum Bacillota; class Bacilli; order Bacillales; family Anoxybacillaceae; genus Geobacillus. Next base: position 463,712 of record NC_022080.4, on the reverse strand, counting down.
ATGCGTGGAAGCGTGCCAAAACTTGCAAGTGAATGAGACGCTGTCCATTGACTGGAGCGCCGAGCGGCCGCGCGTGGTGTGGGACGGCGGGGTGCCGATCAACGAGTCGTCATGCGTCAGCTGCGGACATTGCGTCACCGTCTGCCCGTGCAACGCGTTAATGGAAAAATCGATGCTCGGCGAAGCCGGGTTTATGACAGGGCTGGACAAGGACGTGCTCAACCCAATGATCGAGTTTGTCAAAGAGGTGGAGCCGAACTACACCGCCATTTTCGCCGTTTCCGAAATTGAAGCCGCCATGCGTGAACAGCGAATCAAAAAGACGAAAACGGTTTGCACGTTCTGCGGTGTCGGCTGTTCGTTTGAAGTCTGGACGAAAGGGCGGAAGATTTTAAAAATCCAGCCGGTTTCCGAAGCGCCGGTCAACGCCATTTCCACATGTGTCAAAGGAAAGTTCGGCTGGGATTTTGTCAATAGCGAGGAACGTCTGACCAAACCACTCATCCGCAAAGACGATGTGTTCGTCGAATCGACGTGGGACGAAGCGCTCGATCTCGTCGCCGAAAAACTGGGCGCGATCAAGCGGCAATACGGCGGCAACGCCATCGGGTTTATTTCGTCATCGAAAATTTCCAACGAAGAAAACTATTTAATGCAAAAACTGGCGCGCCAAGTGTTTGAAACGAACAACGTCGACAACTGTTCGCGCTATTGCCAATCGCCGGCAACCGACGGCTTGTTCCGCACGGTCGGCATGGGCGGCGACTCAGGCACGATTCATGACATCGCCTCGGCCGGCCTTGTCATCATCATCGGCGCGAACCCGGCGGAAGGGCACCCGGTCATCGCCACCCGCGTCAAACGGGCGCATAAACTGTTTGGCCAAAAACTTATTGTCGCCGATTTGCGCCGCAATGAAATGGCTGAGCGGGCTGATTTGTTCATCCGTCCGAAACAAGGCACCGACCAAGTATGGCTGATGGCCGTGACGAAATACATCATCGACCAAGGTTGGCATGATGAAGCGTTCATTCGCGAACGCGTCCATTTCTTTGATGAGTTTAAACAACTTTTGGAAAAATATACACTCGACTATGCCGAACAAGTGACCGGCATCACCAAAGCCGATCTCATCCGCATCGCCGAAATGATCCATGAAGCGGACGGCACATGCGTCCTTTGGGGCATGGGCGTGACACAAAACACGGGAGGCAGCGATACGTCAGCGGCGATTTCCAACTTGTTGTTGGCCACCGGCAACTACGGCCGTCCGGGGGCGGGCGCGTTCCCGTTGCGCGGCCATAACAACGTCCAAGGGGCGTGCGACATGGGATCACTCCCTTCCTGGCTGCCGGGCTACCAACATGTGACCGACGACGCGGCGCGGGCGAAATTTGAACAGGCGTACGACGTCCGCATCGATGCGAAACCGGGCCTTGACAACATTCAAATGCTTGAAGCGGCCGAGCGCGGCGAGCTGAAAGCGATGTACATCGTCGGCGAAGATATGGCGCTTGTCGACTGCAACGCCAACCACGTGCAAGAGACGTTGGCAAAGCTTGATTTTGTCGTCGTTCAAGACATTTTCCTGTCTAAAACGGCGCAGTTCGCTGATGTCATCTTGCCGGCGGCGCCAAACTTGGAAAAAGAGGGAACGTTCACCAACACGGAACGCCGCATTCAGCGGTTTTATCAAGCGCTCGAACCGCTCGGCGATTCAAAACCAGACTGGTGGATCATTCAAGAAATTGCCAAACGACTCGGCGCCGATTGGCATTACGCCGGTCCGAACGAAATTATGGATGAAATCGCCAGCCTCGCCCCACTGTACTCACAGGCGCACTACGACCGGCTCGAAGGCTGGAACAGCTTATGCTGGGGCAGCCATGACGGCGCTGATACGCCGCTGTTGTACAAAGAACGGTTCAATTTTCCGGACGGCAAAGCCCGCTTTGCGCTGGCTGATTGGGTCGAACCGGTGCAATATCCGGAGGAGTACGATTTGCTTGTGAACAACGGCCGGCTGCTTGAGCACTTCCATGAAGGAAACTTGACGTACAAATCAAAAGGTATTCAACATAAGTTCCCGGAAATTTTCGTTGAAGTGTCACCAGAGCTCGCCAAAGAGCGCGGCATTCACGACGGGGCGCTCGTCCGGCTCATCTCCCCGTACGGACGCGTCAAAATGCGCGTGCTTGTCACCGACCGGGTCAGAGGCAACGAACTGTTTTTGCCGATGCATTCGACGGCCAATGAGAGCGCCATTAACATTTTGACCGGGCCGCAAACCGACCATCGCACAAATACGCCAGCCTACAAACAAACACGCGTGCGCATGGAAGTGATCGAACGCTCGGGAGAAACGCCGTTGCCGCGCACGAATCCGCGCTTTAAACGGCGCCATCCGCAAAACGGCGTTGAAGTCGAACGGAAATGGCAGCGCCGCGATTACGTGCCGCTCACAGACGAGGAAAAAGGGGTGAAAGTCGGTGGCTAAACCGATTACCACGATTCAAAAGCGCCAGATGAGCGAAGAGGAAAAGCGGACGGAAGCGCTGGCAAAGCTAAAAGCCGCTGTCGGCGACAGTGAAGAGGCGGTCCGCGAACTATTGGATATTATCGAGCAGCTTCATGAAAGCGGCTTGCTTGAGGCAGCCAACGCTTTGTTAAAGTCGCGCGAAAATGTGGCCAAAATCGTAGTCGGCCAGCTCAATCAAAAACCGGTGACGACCATGATCAACCATGCATTCGCCTTGGCCGGCCTCGCCTCTTCGCTCGACCCGGAAAAAACGGCCAAATTGCTTGAGCATATCGCCGCCGGCGCCATGGAGGCGTACGAGCAGACAGCAGTCGAGACCAAAAAGGTTGGATTGTTCGATCTATTTAAAGCGCTCAATGATCCGGACACAAACCGCGCCATTCGCTTTTTTCTGTCCGCGCTTAAAGCGATCGGCCAACGGCTTGAAGCTGACAACTGACCCCTCTCGCCCAAAACCAACAGCGTCCTGTGCAAAAGCAGGGCGCTGTTTTGTTTGCCAAACACCATCCGCTGCTGCCCATATGTCGATAACGGATTTTAGTGATTCTGTCCCTCGCCGTCAGTCGCCATCATATGGTACAATGGCCATACCATTGTTTGCCTCGGCTGGGCAAGAGAGCGGTTATTGGCCCGGCCCCAGGCGGGATATACTAACAAACGACGCTGACAAAGGAGGCCCTTGACGTTGGATACAGGCACACACGTTTTAATGGGGGTGGCGCTCGGCAGCTTAGCATCGCTCGACCCCGCCATCGCCCACGATCCATTTTTATCCCACGCCGTGCTCATCGGCACGCTCGCCGGATCACAGGCACCCGATATCGATACGATTTTAAAGTTGCGCAATAACGCCAAATATATTCGCAACCATCGCGGCATCACCCACTCAATTCCTGCCGTTGTCATTTGGCCGCTGTTGATCGTCGGCATCATGGCCGCCGTCTATCCGGAAACGGACTGGCTCCGCGTTTGGCTTTGGACGTTTGTGGCTGTTGCCTTTCACGTGTTTGTCGATATTTTTAACGCCTACGGGACGCAAGCGTTGCGCCCGTTTACAAAAAAATGGATTGCCCTTGGCGTCATTCATACGTTTGATCCGGTCATTTTTGTGCTTCATTTGCTCGGCGTCGGCGCCCTGTTTCTCGGCGTCCACCCCGGTTATGCGTTCCTCGCCGTTTATGCGCTCGTGGCCGCGTATTACGTGTTCCGCTTCCGCGAGCAAGCCAACATTAAACAGCTCGTGCACGCCTCTATACACGGGGTGACGGACATCATTACTGTGCCGACATGGCGACCCCGCGAATGGCATTTAGCGATTTCGACAGACAGTGAATTTTACGTCGCCCGTGTAAAGCGCGGCCGACTCGTCATCCTCGACCGCTTCCAAAAGCGGCCGCTTCCCGACCACCCGGTGATCAACGCCGCCAAGCGCGACGAAAACGTCGCTGCTTTTTTATCCTTTTCCCCGGTGTACCGTTGGGAAATGAACGAGTATGATGATTATTATGAAGTGCGTTTTACCGATTTACGCTATCGAAGCAAAGGATACTACCCGTTTGTGGCCGTCGTCCAGCTAGACCGCGACCTCAATATGGTCAGCTCATACACCGGTTGGATTTTCAGCGAAGGAAGGCTGCGGAAAAAGCTCGAGGTGGCGCCAAACTGACAGCGCAGCTTGTTTTGGTCCCAACAATTTGCACACATAAGCACCGTCTGTCGTTCCATAATAAGAATACGTGTTGGCCATCCAACACGAGCACGCCTCAAAAGGGGGAATGGGCCGTGCGGAATAAAGAGCGCAACTTCCCGAACCAAAACAACAACAAGTTCGAAGGCGAACCGCGCGCCAAAGCCGAGTATGCGTCAAAGCGGGCCGACGGCACGACCAACACCCACCCGCAAGAACGAATGCGCGCCTCGGGTGAACGAAGCGATTTCTTTTAATAATGATCAAAACCGGGGGAGCATGGCACCATCCGTCTGCTCCCCCCGACACATTCCGCAGCGAGGTGAACGGTCTCATGGGTCACCATCGGCGCAAGGCGTTTTATGACAACTTTTACTCAAATCCGTTCCAACAACCATGGGCCAACCCGAAGCATGCCCACTCACAAGTAAACGGCGAAACACAGCAAACGCTCGATCTCATCATTTTAGAGCGGCAAACACGCAAACAGTCGTAGCGAACAAACTTAGGGGGTTGTTCCCCCCTAAGTTTTTCCTTTCAGCTCGCTTTCCGTCCGGCTGTAAATTGAGCCCGCCCGTCATGATGAAGGCAAATTCGGTTTGCGAAGCAGCGAAATCGGCAGCGCTTCTTCCTCCCCGTTTCCTTTCAGCCGCCAGCCCCAGGCAAACACTCCTTTTAAATAGCGCACCTTAAAATACTCCCCCGGTGCCCCCTCGATTTCGTATATCTCGCCGGGCTGAAAATCAGCTGGATTCATCATATACGCTCTTGCCATAGCCATTTTCCGCTCGTAGACAGCGTATTCGTTCACCATGCCCATCTGCTCCGCCTTGCGCGCTTTCTCGGCCAACATGGCGATTTCCCGCTGCAACTCCTCCGCCGTCATCTCGCTATACCGTTTTTGGTCCTCTCTCATGATCACGATCCCCCTTTTTGGTTTTCACCGCTGCCTTGCCCGCGCAGCCATTCGTCGATCAAGTCGAGTGAAAATCCTTTTCGATAAAGGGCTTGGCGCATTTTTTGCTCATACAGCGGGCGCGGATGGTGCGCATAACGGCGGTGCGCCTTTTCCGCCTGAACGTTCAACGCTTCCCACTCTTCTTGTTCAGTGGCGCCCGTATCATCCGCCAATACAGCAGCAATGACGCCGTTTGGAAATCCTTTTCGAAAAAGCTGTTGTCTCACCCGTTCTTGAAACGCGCGGAATGACTCAGGCCGCCGTTGTTTTTTTGCTTTTTCGTAAAGCGAGCGGGCTATCGCCGCTTGTTCGTTAAACGGATAAGCGGCTAAACTTTGTTCAATCGCACGGGCGGGCACGCCGAGCCGCTCGAGTTCCGCGCGAATGAGGCGCGGCCCTTTTGCCGCCGTCTTTTTTTGCGTGCGCACATAGGCGGCCGCAAACGCCTCGTCATCGACATACCGCTCAGCGCGGAGTTTCTTGAGCACGTCTTCAATGACCGGATCAACGGCGCCTTTTTTCCGCAAATGGACCACAATTTCATGCTCTGAGCGCATCCGATGGGCCAAGAAGTAAAGCGCCTGTTGGTACGCTTTTTTGACTTGGTCGGCATAGACGATATCGCGAAAAAGCGCATCGTCGATCGTCATCCCCTTTTTTAGGCGGAACTGCAGCACAACATCTTGATCGACTGCCAGCCTTAGCGGCGATTCAGAGCCGCGGTCGATGACAAGCCAAAACCGCTCGGCATTTTCGTTCGTTGCCCTCACTTCGACAATCGTTCCCATCGTTCGCCCTCCCCACCTTTATCGTATCATAAAGAAGGAACTTCCGGCATCGATGGCGAAAGGAGAAAAAAACGCTGTTCGCGCCATAAAATAATAAGGAGGGAACAACGATGCGCATCGCCATCAATGGCGGAACCGGGCTGATCGGCCAGGCGCTCGCCCGCCATTTTTCCAGTCAAGGACATGACATTTACATTTTCACCCGCTCTCCGAAATCTTCAGAAGACCGCATTCACTACCTTTCCTTCGACGATAACCGGAAGCCGGCCGCCATCGACGTGGCCGTGAATTTGGCTGGGGAGCCGCTCAACCGGAAGCGATGGACGGCAAAGCAAAAAGAGGTGATTGTTCACAGCCGCCTGCAGGCAATGGAGGCAATGGTGAACTACATTCGCTCGCTGTCCGAACGGCCGATCTTATTCATCAACGCCAGCGCCGTCGGCATTTACGGCACCTCAGACTCCACGACATTTACGGAACAAACAACCGATTACGGCAGCGATTTTCTCGCCAAAACCGTTCAGGCGTGGGAAGCAGCAGCGAGCCCCATCGAACAGCTCGGCGTCCGCACCGTCTATGCCCGCTTAGGCGTTGTGTTCGCTCCAAACGGCGGCGCTTTGCCGATGATGATTATGCCGTATCGTTTGTTCGCAGGCGGCCCAATCGGCAACGGCCGGCAATGGCTATCATGGATTCATCTTGAAGACGTCGTGCGCGCGGTCGCATTCCTCATCGAGCGCGAGGAATTGTCCGGCCCGATCAATTTCACCGCTCCCCATCCTGTGCAAATGGACGAGTTCGGCCGCACGGTCTCCCGCCTGCTTCGCCGTCCGCATTGGCTTCCGGTTCCCGCTTGGGCACTTCGCCTTCTTCTTGGTGAAATGAGCATGCTCGTTACCGAAGGGCAGCGCGTCATTCCGGAAAAGCTGCTGCAAGCCGGTTTTCGCTTTTCGTTCCCAACGTTGGAAGATAGTCTTACCGATTTGCTTTTGGCAGACGTCCGACAAAAAATATCCAAAAAAAATTAACAAAAAAGCAATTCCCTTTTTAAATTGAATCGTGTATGATAAAGAAGACTTCAAGGCAGTTGTTGTTCATAACCGCATACAGACAGGAGTAAGGGGAAGGCAAATGGTGCGCCACCAGCGCTCGCGCTGGTTCTAGTGGGTTCGATTCCCACCCCGAAATTTTTTTAATGAAGTTTTAATAAAAAAATTTCGAGGGTGGTTTCCCGCTAGGAGGCTGCCCTCGGTATCCAAAGGAGGGATTGGCCATGCTAAAAAAACGCGAGCTGCAGGATTGCCATGCGCTGTACGAGCTGATGATGCACCCGGACGTCTTCCCTTTTGTGCGCCAAAAAGCGGGCTCGTACGAAGAGTTTTTGTTCATGACGAAACAGCTCATCGAGGCGGAAGAACGAGGCGAACTCATTTCGCGCACGATTTTGGACGAATGGGGAAACCCGATCGGCACGATCAGCCTCTTTGATATCGAAGATGGCGCCGGCTTTTTGGGAACATGGCTCGGCAAGCCGTATCACGGGCTCGGTTACAATCGCCGCGCGAAAGAAGCGTTTTTCCACGAACTGTTTTACGAACTTTCGATCGAAACGGTGTTTTTGCGCATCCGTAAAGTCAATGTCCGCTCGATTAAGGCGGCGGAAAAACTGCCATATGTGACACCGGCTAATGAAACGCGGCGGGCGTTGCTCGAGCAAATCGGTGCGGATGTGTACAACTTGTATGAAATTACGAAAGACAACTACACCCTTTATACGATGCGCCATCCCTCCTTCACGCTGGAAGAGGAACAACGAAAAGAAGCGTAAGCGCGGGGGGCCGCATAACCACCCAAAAAGAGGCTGTCCGTCCGGACATCCTCTTTTTATGCATAAAAATGGCCGATGACGTCCAAAATGGAACTGAAAAAATATTGATGCAAAGCGAGGGAACGAGCGATGGCGGAAAAACGGAAGCGCGAAAAAGTGAAACATACGTTGACAAGCGCCCAAGAAGTGAGTTATGCCCGCGATTTTAAAATGGCGGACCAGGCGGGCGGCTATACGCCGAAAAAGGCGCGCCATTAGAAACGATTACTATTTATACACCGGTATCATTCATGCCATCCTAATGAATGAATCGTACGATTCACACATTTCTATAGGGGGCATGGACGATGGGCCGATCTCGCGGACAACGGGCACGCGACAAAAACAAGGCGACTTTGCCGCAGGTTCCGAAACAGTTGAAATCTGACGGCATTGACGTCGAGTATTCGGCGGAATTTGCCGACCATGAAGATCTCGAGGCGCAAGCGCGCGCTGCGGCGGCTGGCATCCGCCGGCAAGAACGCAAACGGTAACGGAAAGAGGTGTCCTTTCGTTGGGACACCTCTTTCCTTCGCAGACTGCACCGTTATGTCGTCGCCTCCTCCTCGAGTTCGAGCACTTGGCTGTATCGCCTGTAAAACAGGCCGAGCTCTCCTTTGTAATTGTCTTTCCACGGTTTTTCTTTTCCGCAATAATGAATAAAGACGGTGTTTTCTTCGATCCAAGCCAAATTATGTTTCGGATTGGGCAACAGCTGCAAAAAATCGTAATAACGGGCATCATAATTGTAGCGGTACCCGTCGACCGGCTTGATTTTGTCCCAATACAGTCCGTTGAGCACATCTTGGTCAGGAAGGACAAGCTTAAACCGATTGTCGCGGATAAACTGGTAAATATCAGCAAGCCGGACGTGTTCACGCATCGCCGCGATGTTCATCATCATGACGCCCGTGTTGAAATAGCCTTTCGCATTCGGCGTCTTCAAGCGAAGTTTGTTGAACAAGTTGGCCACTTTGGTCGAATGCGTATGCTCAGCAGCGATAAACCAGTTCCCCTCAAAGTCCATCTCATACAGTTCATCGATCGGATTGATGGCAACGATGTCCGGATCCAAGTACAGCACCCGATCAACATCGGGCGGAAGAAACAAATGCGCCGCCAGCCGGTAATACATTTCAGCTGTATAATGGCGGAACACCGGGGCGTCATGAAACAGCTGCGGGTCAACGTAAATCGGCGCGAACTCATGCCCTTGCCGGCGGACAAAATCGCCAAGCGCTTTGATCTCCTCTCCACCAATACGCGAATATAACAAATAAAATATGAACGGACGGCGATTATGGCAAAACAAGGAATGCATCAACACTTTCAGCGGCGGAAGATAATTGGCGTCTGTCGTCACTAAAATATGAAACATACCCCATCACTTCCTTATCTCATCGATTCCCCTTTCTTTACAATTATATCTGAACAAAGGCAAATGTTGCCCCCTTTTGACTTTGGACGGCAATGTTTTCCCATCATCCTTTTCGTTGGATTATATTTCCTGTTCATGTTGCCCGCAAAACCGGAACTGCCGAGCTGAAGCAGGAAAAAGGAACACAAGGAAAGGAAAATGGCTTGTTCGTTGCCTACCCGGCCGACCGCCGTGATCTGTTGCTTGCCCTGTTGATCGAAGGGGTGGAAAACGACGGCGGCAGCCGCTACGCCGTCAACACAGCGAAGCGTATCTTTACTTCCTTCCGCTAGCCGATTAAGGCTGGCGGATGTTTTTTATATCAGTTAGACTATTTACAATTATCAAACAATAATTTATAATAAATGTATCGAGTCGTCTCCTGCCCGCTTCACCGCCCGGCAGATCAGACGGCCGGCATCACTGTTCGTTGACCTCGCTGCCCGTCACGGCAGCGTTCATCGCTATGTTTGCCTTCCATAATATTCAAAAGAACTGTGCGGTCTGGCGGCATGTCCTTGCCGGCATGCTCCCTCAGTCCGCTCAAGCCGGTTCCTGTCTTTACTTTGCCTAGGAACCGGCTTTTTGCATGTCAGGAAAGGAGGGAAACGAATGGCGGGAGCACTTGATGGCGTGCGTGTCCTCGATTTGTCGCGCGTATTGGCGGGCCCGTATGCGACGATGATATTAGGCGATTTAGGGGCCGATGTCATCAAAATCGAAGCGCCGGGCGGGTCGGATGACACCCGGTTTTGGGGGCCTCCGTTCCAAAATGGGATGAGCGCCTACTACACGGCGGTCAACCGCAACAAGCGGAGTATAACCCTCGATTTCAAAACCGAGCAAGGGCGGGAAACCGTTCGCCGCCTGGCGGAGACAGCCGATGTCGTCATCCACAATTTTAAAACCGGGACGATGGACAAATGGGGACTCGACTATGAATCGCTATCCCGCCTCAACCCGCGCCTCATCTACTGCTCGATCACCGGGTTCGGGGAAACCGGCCCGCTCGCCTCGCTTGCCGGCTACGACTATATCATTCAAGCGATGAGCGGCTGGATGAGCATCAACGGCACCGCGGACACCGGCCCGCTCAAAGTGGGGGTGGCCGTCACGGACGTGTTCACCGGGCTGTATGCCGCCATCGCCATTGAAGCGGCGCTTTTGGCCCGTGAAAAAACAGGACACGGACAAAAAATTGATTTGTCACTCTTTGATTGTGCTGTAGGTACGCTTGTCAATGTCGCGGCGAACTACTTAATGTCAGGTGACATTCCGCGGCCGCTAGGCAATGAACATCCGAACATCGTCCCGTACTCGACGTATGAAGCAAGCGACGGACCGATCGTCATCGCCGTCGGCAATGACCGGCAATTTCAAGCGCTTTGCTCGCTGTTGTCCGACCGCTCGATCGGAACGGATCCGCGCTTTCAGACCAACCCCGGCCGCGTCGCCCATCGGGACGAACTCAACCGACGGCTGAATGAAGAGATCAAGCGACGAACACGCGCCGAATGGCAGCGCCTTCTCGCTGAAAAAGGGATTCCGTGCGGCCCGGTGCAGACAATGGATGAACTGTTTCGCCATCCGCAAACCGCCGCGCGCCAGATGACGGTCACGATGCACCACCCAACCGTCGGCCCGCTGAAACTCGTCGCCAGCCCGCTCAAGCTGTCTGGGACACCGGTCTCCTATCGGCTGCCGCCCCCGCTCGCCGGCGAGCATAACGGCGAAGCCGAAGCCGGGTGGCGAAACGGGCAAGCAGCCGACAACAATGGTAACGAGTCGCCATGACCAAGGAGGAGACACGACCTCTTACAACGGCCGGCGGAACACCCGTGAACGCCGGCATATCGAAACGGTTGATGCAATTATGTTTAAATAACAAATGGATGCATAGGGGGATGGAAAACGATGATGAACTTCGACTTTACACCAGAGCAGGAAATGCTGCGGCAAACGGTGCGCAAGTTTGTTGACAAAGAAATTATACCGCACATGAAAGAATGGGATGAGCGCGGCGAATTTGACCACAATATTTTTCAACGGCTCGCCGAACTCAATCTAATGGGCGTCTGCATTCCGGAGCAGTACGGCGGCATGGGCATGGACTACAACTCGCTCGCCATCGTCTGCGAAGAGCTCGAGCGCGGCGATACGGCGTTTCGCACCGCCGTGTCGGTTCACACCGGGCTCAATAGCCTCACTCTTTTGCAATGGGGGACTGAGGAACAAAAACAAAAATACCTCGTCCCGCAAGCGCGCGGGGAAAAAATCGGCGCCTTTGGCCTCACTGAACCAAACGCCGGCTCGGACGTCGCTTCGATCCAAACGACCGCTGTCCGCGACGGGGACGACTATATTTTAAACGGGCAAAAAACATGGATCTCTCTTGCCGACATCGCCGACCATTTCCTCGTGTTCGCCTATACGGACAAAGCGAAAAAACATCGCGGCATTTCCGCCTTTATCGTCGAACGAACCATGCCCGGCTTTTCATCGCGCCCGATCAAAGGGAAGCTTGGCATTCGTTCCGGAAACACCGGTGAGCTGTTTTTCGACAACGTCCGCGTCCCGAAAGAAAACTTGCTTGGGGAAGAAGGCGAAGGATTCAAAATTGCCATGTCCGCGCTTGACAACGGCCGTTTCACGGTTGCCGCCGGCGCCGTCGGCCTTATTATGGCGTGCCTGGAAGCCAGCGTCAAATACTGCCATGAGCGAAAAACGTTCGGCAAAGAAATCGGCCGCCATCAGCTCGTTCAGCAAATGATCGCCCGCATGGAAGCCGGCCTGCAAATCAGCCGCCTGCTCGTGTACAAAGTTGGGTTTCTAAAAAACGAAGGCCGCCGCTGCACGAGAGAAACATCGCTCGCCAAATGGATCGCCTGCGACTATGCCAACAAAGCAGCCGACGATGCGGTCCAAGTTCACGGCGCCTACGGCTATTCGAATGAATACCCGGTCGAGCGCTATTTGCGCAACTCGAAAGCGCCGGTCATTTACGAAGGCACGCGGGAAATCCATACGATCATGCAGGCGGAATACGTGCTTGGCTACCGTGAAGACAAACCGCTGCGCAAAACATTGCCGGCATGGCGGCCAGACGAGGACTAAAAGGACTAAACCATCGTCGAAATAGCGGAGACCCCATCGCGGTCACGCGCAAAAACGCGGCTGTCCCCATCCGCTGATGGGGAACGGCCGCTTATTCGTCTTTCTCATCCATTTTGCAATATTGTTTGTATAAATCTTTCAGCGCCGCGCATAAGGCGGAATGCGCTTTGCCCAAATACCCTTCGTCAAGTTCCACCAACAGCTCGTCAATGCCGTCGCGCAGCGAATGGCCGCGCAGCAGCCGGGCGATGTAATCACGCCCGTGTTCAGTGGCGAGCGTGCACGAGGCCTCCACGATCACCCCGTATTTTTTATCAATCTCTGCCGTGATCGTTAGCGTATCGTAAAGGCTTTTGGCCGCCATTCCAGCCGGAAGCCGTGCATGGCCGGCGATAAACTGCGTTTTCATCCGCTTTCCCTCTTTTCTTTCACCGAATATTTCCGGACGTTCATTATTTTATTTCGTTGTCGTCTGCGGTTTTCCCTTCCTTTTGTTTTGACGGCCGGCACAAGACGAAGTTTATTCCGCTTCCTGCTTATCCACAATGTGAAATTGCCTTACCATATAGTCAAACCGAGCGCCGTGCCCTTCGCTTGCTTCAAGAAAATACCGTTGCTCAATAATAAACGCACCGCCTTTGCCGTTCGGAACAACATAATATTTGACAACTTCGTCATTCCACTTATACCCGGCTTCCCCGTGAATGACATAGCCAGTCACCGGCTCTTTCACCTTCCCAGTTTGAATGATGACCGGGTATTTCTCCTTCACTTCCTGTTCCAACTCAGCGGCAACCGTTTCCGGAGATCGATCCGTCACTTGACGAATTTCCATATATACCGGCGGGATGTCGCTTCCTCCTTGATGAAGCGGCACAATGCGATCGTGCCCGTTTCTTGTTTCCATTCGGTACATGCTTTCATCGACGTAAATAACATAGCCGGCTTTCCCCTCGTTCAACGTTACTTCCTTTTGTTCTTTTTGCCCTTCAATTTCCTCTGTGATCACTTTTTTCGGGGCAAACCATTGCTTAACTTGATCGATCGCAGCCTGACCAGGGGCAGTGAACAAAAACGCCAGCGCGACCGCTGCCGCCGCTGAAACCGCCATCCACCCCCTCTTTCCCGTACGGCGGCGTTTCCGTCGCTGTTTCACCATACGAGAGCGAATGTGCACCCATACATCTTCTTTCTGTTCGGCTGCCTCATCCGTTCCGTAGAGCAGCGCTGTTTGTATCATTTCGTCCCATTTCCGCTCATCCATTTCCCGCACCTCTCTCCTCTCTCATTTTCATCCATTTCATTAACTGACCCCGCGCCTTAAACAGCCTTGACTTGACTGTATTCACATTCAAATCCAGAATGTCGGCAATCTCCTCATCGGTAAACCCTTGCAAATATTTCAGCACAATCGCTATACGCTGCTCCTCTTTAAGACGTCCAATCGCGCGGTACAGCTCTTCATACTGCTCAAATGCGTAATGCTCTTCGTACGCTAGGCGGCGGCTATTTCCTATGTCTTCGCTCATCATGGCCATGGTCCGCTGCTTTTTCATCACTCGTCGACATTCATTGATTAAAATGCGGTAAAACCATGGTCGAAACGGTCTGAACGAATCAAACCGTCCAATATGATCATAAACGCGAATAAACGCCTCTTGTACAGCGTCTGCCGCATTGGCGGTGTTTCCAGTCACCGCCGCCGCCACGCGCAACGCATATTCAGCGTAAAGCGCATATAGCTCGGCGAACGCCGTTTCATCGCCGCGCTGGACCCGTTCGATCAGCTCCTTCTCCATTTTCCCACTCCCTAAAAGCTGTTTTCATCTTATATACCCGCGACAGCCGCAAAACGTTTTTGTTTTTTAATTTCAAAAACAAAAACCTCCTGCCGGATCATACCGGAAGGAGGCAGAACATTTTTGTCTAACGCGGCGGCACAGAGGCAAGGTGCCCTGCTTTCCAATTCACCCACATCCCGCTGTTTGGGTCAATCGAAGCGAGACGGAGCCAGCCGTTTTGTACTTTGAGCCGGAAATCTTCATTTCTGTCGAGCAATCGCTCGATATAATAGGACGGCGCTTCAATGATGACAAGCAACCGGAGCGGGGCATGGAACAGTTCGCGGTCGGACGCGGCGACCGACTGCCATGGCAAGCCGGCTAACAAGTCGCTTCCGTTCCCTTGCATGACACCGATGCCGCCTGTGACCGTCTGGGTTGTTTTGTCACCGCTCCCGTAGTAATGCGGCGCGACTGTCGAAGCGTAATATTGCAAATTGATCCACTGCCCGACGGTCGCCGGCCCGGCGATAATGCCGGCGAGCGCTTCGCCGGTCGGGTCTTCCCGCCAGTCATAGCTATGCAAAAAGACGCGGCCGTCTAAATTCGTTCCTTTTGTCAACTCGCGGCGGCCGATCAAGAACGCCGCGTTCCCGGCCAACCCCCACTCCGGCCGGATTTCACTCCAATCGACGGCGCGCCGCTGCGCCTCCGCAACCGGATCGCGCGGTGTGCCGCCAACGTGCGGCAGCTTTGCCATCCGCTCAGCGTTCGCACGGCGGCTCGCTTCGCCAAGCGCCGGCTTCAGCTGTCGAAACGCCGCCTCAGCCGCTTCCGATAACGGCGGCACCTCTAACCAGCGCAGTTCGTCAACGGTCGTGATATGTTCAGCGGCCACAAACACTGTCTCATCTGGAATGACGATTCCCTCTTTTGCCAGCTCGGCGCGTACGCTAGGCAGATTCGCCAATTCAGCAAACACCCGGGCGTTAAACGCTCCGGCCGCACCGCCGCACGCCCCACAGTCAAGCGCCGAAGCGTACGGATTGTTGGCCGTCTCGCTTTCATGGCCGCAGACGACAACAAGCGGGGCGAACGAAGACGTCAAGCCAATGTTGACGAGCAGCTGCTTCACGTATTGCACTTGTTCTTCCGTTGTAAAGCCGACCGGCAGTCCAGTCGATTCATCCTTTCCATGGCGGTGAAGCGACAGGGCCGTCTTCGGCTTTTGTTCGGCTGCCGCTTCCGCCTGGCGGACGACCCGACCGGCCCAAGCCGGCGCCGCGCTCCGGGCGAGTGTATGGAGTCCGAGCCACGGACCGCTCATTTCCGGAAGCAATAAGCCCGCCAACACGTGCTGCTTAACTTTTTTAAACGTCTCACCGACAAAGCGGAACATATCGCGCCGGCGGCGGTACGGACGCGCCGCTTCCAAAACGGCGGTTTCGTTGATCTCATGCTGCGGCGCAACGATCGCCGGGCACGACGGGTGAACGTCATCGCTGTCAAGGGCGCGCGTTTGAATCGGCAAGCCGAAAAAGCCGGCACATCCATATGTCTCAAACGGCCCGACTGCTTCTAAGTGGCGTCGGAACGGCTCAGAACGGACGTCAATGCAAAACAACAGCTGTGCTATCGCCGCCTTCGTTTCATCCATCGGCCGATTCGCCGATATCGTTTCTTTTAATTTCGCTTCATACGTATTTTCCCATGCTTCAAGCCAAAGATGGCACCGATCAATTCGCCAAAACCGGTCGACGAACGCTAGGCGGGCGCGCTGCTCTTTCTCGGGCAGCCTCTGCCAATCTTCCGGCGTCATCCCGCCCCAGTGCAGCCAAGCGGCCAACAGTGAAAGAACAGCACTGCTGTCCGTATGGTTTCCCCGTTCAAACGGCAAATATGGCGCCACAAGCGCCCATTCAAGCGACAGGCGGACCGCCAAATAGTCGATCAATCCTCTCACCTCGTCGCCCACCTGGCGCGACCGCCATACAACCATACCAGCCCAGCCGGGCAACGCCAACAAATGCGCCTCCAAGTAAGCGCCGGCCTCTTCATCCCGCACGCCAAGCTTCATCAGCGCTTGACGCAGCGCCTCTTCCCCGTCGTGCGGCCAATCGGCAAGCCGGTTCCGTTCCTCTTTCGAAAGCGCCGGGTCGGCGGCAACAAGCCGGCGCCATGCCGGATAAAAGCCGCGCTCTCGATGCGGAAGCGCCCAAGGTGTCTTGGCTTCATCATAAAACAGTTTGCACCACTTGATCATCTGTTGATCGAGCCGTTCGACAATATTGCCCAACCGCGCGCTGATCGGCCGGACAGCCGCCGGACGCAGCCGGATCGCCTCCGCCAACTGAGGCAACTCCGGAAGACAGAGCGCTTCTTCCGGCACCGTATCGTTCCAAAGGAGGGCGCGGCAAAGCGGCTCCGCTTCGCGGCGCGACACCGAAAGCGGCTGTTTGTCGAGCCACTGCTGCAGCTGCCGTTCAACGAACACAAGATCAATCTCCCCTTTTGCCATCGCCGCATGGAAAACCGCCATCGGCGGATATAAGTCAATTCCATGCGCCTGCTGCAGACGGTCGGCGGCATCGGCAAATGGTTCCCCTTCCAGTCCCATCCATGGATGGCGGGCGATGAATGCCGAAATCGGCCAAAGCGGGGCGATCACCTTTGCTGCTTCCTTGACGATGGCAGCGAGCGGGCGGGCTTGTGCATGGTCCCGCTGCCATACTCCAACCGGCCGCTCAAGTGACGTCGCACTTTTACTCATGAGCCATTCCCTCCTTCATATAAGATGCCAAATAACGCGGATGCGTCTCCATCGCTGCCGGACGCGGTTCTCCAAGATGAACGAGCCGCATATACAGGCGAACGGCAAGCGTTGATGTGCGCCGGTTCGCAATCCATGCGGCAGCCAGCGCCGCAGCGATAAATAAAACACTTGCCATCCATTCAAACAGAGCAGATGACGCAAACGAAAGCGTCTCCTCTGTATGAAAGAAAGCCATAAACTGATGGCGCACCGTTTCCGAACCGAACGCCAAGACAGCGACAGCAGTGAAACCAAGCCAACGGCCTTCGCGAAAGTCGGCAAGCCGTCCCCAGGCGACTGCTGCTGAAGCACCAAGCAGCAACGCACTTAACAGGCGAGCCGGTTCGCCGGGAGCAGCGAACCAAAAGGAGACTCCAAGCAGCGAGCCAACGATCATGCCGCCCCGCCACGAGCCGCTCGCCTTTCGATATCCTGCCCGGCCGACTCGCGGGACGACGGAACCGGACTGCAGAAAAAGTGTCGCTTTAAACAATCCGTGCAACACCAAGTGCACCACCGCTGCCCCGTAGGCGCCAAGGGCGCATTGCACAAGCATAACCCCCATTTGCGCCATCGTTGACGCAACAAGCTGGCGTTTATAATCAACATGCACCAAGCTGATCCCTGTGCCGATCAAAATCGAGACAAAGGCGACAAGAAACAGTGCTGCATGCGCCCCCGTCCCGCTAAAGAGCGGAGAAAAGCGCCAAAGCAATAGCCCGCCGGCATTGACAAGCCCGGCATGCATAACCGCTGACACCGGCGTCGGTGTCACCACCGATTCCATCAACCAACGGTGAAACGGCCATTGCCCGGCCGGAATGATCGCCGCCAAAATAAGCAGCCCATTCATCACCGCCTTCTCCCAGGCGCCTAGACGAGCAAGGTGCTCCTCCGACAGCGCAGAAACAAGCCGCCATTCACCGGTCGCCAACCCAAGCCAAACAGCTACGATGACGACAGCAAACCAACTGATGCCAAATACTGCCGCCATCTGCCGGGCGACAAATCGTGCCGGCCTCCACTCTTTTTTTAATGCCGTTAGCGTCACAAGGCCTGCCAATGGAAGCCCCCAGCAGACGGCAACGAAGCGCATATCGCCGCTTGCCCATGTCAGAGAAGCGGCCGACACCGTCCACGTCAACAAGGAAAAATAGCGACGGTAAGCGCGGTCGCCATGCAAGTAGCGAACGGCAAACCGTTGAATCGCCCAACTGAGAAGTGAAACATAGACGGCCATCAACCAACTGACTGCATCAAACCGCCACGGCCCAGCCTCTGCGTTGCCGGCGCCGATCCATCCGGCGGCAGCCGCCGCTCCTGGAAGAAGCAACAGCCAGACGTGTATATGCACATATCGCTCCGGTACGCGTGGGAATAGCCATATGATCGCGCTGGCCAAAACGATCGCCACTGCAGCCAGCCAGCCCCATACGAACCATTCAATCCCCATCAAGATCTCCTCCCTCATCCGCCTACTCTTTTTCAGGAGCAAAAGAAAAAACCGGCTATGTCAATCAAGCAAGGCGGCCGAAGGAAGGCCGTTCCATTGCCTATAGATTGCCCATAGCCGGTTTATCTTCAACCAATCGATAATGAATCGTTTGAAGATCTCCCGTCATTGCTCGTGCAACAGACGCCAGTCGGTTTCCCTTCAACGAACCTAAGCAGATGTAGGTTTTTTGAAGGGCTCCCGACAATACCGTCTTTGTTTATCCTATTCTTACTATACAGAAGTTGTTTTAATTATACAACAATTTTGTCAACCTGTCATCCAAAAAATTTACTTGGCCAGCTGTTTTTCCAAATCGTTGAACAGTTTAAAGACGATAATTCGCTCGCCTGTCCGGGTGCTTAAATCAGTATGAAAGCTTTTCACCTGCTCACCGGTAATTTCCAAAATCATCTCTTTCAAGTCATCGACTCCTGATTCGACCAAACTCGTTCGCGACCGCTTCACTCCCAGCATCCCTTCCTTTGACTCGCAAAGGGTGTATTCGGCAGGCGTTAAAATACCGTGCAGCGAAACGATAATCATATCACGCAAAATATCGGTTTTGACGGACACCGAACCGCGGCCGAGAAAATCTTTTTCCCATTTTGTTAAGGCTTTGCTGATTTCGGATTCGATCCAGCCTTTAGATTTGTTCATGCCCTGATCCCCCTCTAACCAACCGGCGGCTTCCTTGCCGCCCTCCGCCGCGTTACACTGATAGACATAATTATAACGGTAATCGGCCGGCGGCGCTAGAGCAAAATCACAGGAACACCACCAGAAAGCGGATTCAAACCGATTTTGTCCGCTATTTTTTGTTTGCCGCATCGCCGGCATCGACGTTAAGAACAGCTTATTTTTCCTTCCATTCGATAAAGAAGAGCATCTTCTTCGCATCGACTGCATATTTTGCTTATGCCGATACGTTGCTGTTGCTTTGTCAAACCGGACTAGAACGATGAAGAAAAACATGCCTCTTATCGTCTTTTTTCTTTGTAGTTTCCTCTCCCATTCTACCGCTATTGGCTGCACCGGAGCGTCCGCAGCCGGTTGAGAGCCGCCGCCAGCTCGAAGCGGCGCGGGCGAGCGAGCTCGCCGGGGTGGCCTTTTCGGAATGAGATGGAGCCGAGGCCATGATCATCCCATTGTTTTTCCATGCGGTCAAGCAGTTCGCGCACCGTTTGCTGGTTCGCCAGCCATCCGTTCCGTTCCATGTAAAGCAAAGCCGCGGCAATCGCCCGCGTTTGGCTGTCATCAACAAGCTGTTCGAGCGCATAAAGGAGCACATCCGTTTCCCCGTATTGAATGACGTGGCGCCCCCGCGCGGCGGCTTTGGCTTTCTTTCCTTTTTGGCTGTTCAAACTCCTAGGCAGCGGAATGCGCTCGCGAATGCGGCCGAACGACTCCCCGCCTTCTGTTTTTCGTCCCGACGGCATCTGCAAAGCGATTTGCTTCGCCTCTGCCGTCACGTCAAACGGGACGTATGCTTCCATTTTGATCACCCAATCGGCGATATCCAAATAATCGCCCAGTCCGCCAACGACAAGGACGGTCGAAATGCCGTAATCGTGAAACAGTTGGCGCGCTTTGTCAATATACGGCGTGATCGGCTCCGATTCTTTGGCCACAAGCGCCTGCATGCGCGCATCGCGGACGAGCAAATTCGTCGCGCTCGTATCTTCATCGATCAAAAACGCCGATGCCCCCGCTTCGACCATTTCGATCATGCTCGCCGCTTGCGAGGTGCTGCCGCTCGCGTTTTCCGTCGAAAACTGTGTTGTCTCTTTGCCGTGCGGCAGTGTGCCAATAAGCGGTGAAATGTCGACCGCCGTGACATTGCGGCCGTCTTCGGCGCGAATTTTCACCGCTCCGCTGTCCGTGATGACAAACTCGCGGCCATCGCCGGCAATATGGTCATATACGCCATGCTCTAGCGCCTGAAGCAGCGTCGATTTGCCGTGGTAGCCGCCGCCGACAATAAGCGTGATCCCTTTACGGATCCCCATGCCTTTGATCGGTTCAGCGCGATGCGGAACGGGGATCGCGATCTCAAGCGCCGGCGGACTTTGAAACGGCACCGCCCCACGGCGCAGCGGCTTGTCGCTCACCCCGCTTTCCCGCGGCAAAATCGCGCCATTGGCGACAAACGCCACAAAGCCATGTTCGTGCAAATAGCGGCGGATGGCGTGCTGCTGATCAGCCAGCTCCACCGCTGGAACGATGTCCTCTTGGCGCAGGCCGTACACCGCCCGTTCGATGACGGAAGGGATTTGCTCGAAAAAGATGGTTTCGGCTTCTTTTGCCAAAACGCGCCGCCCGTTCGCCGGCAAACCGACCGACAAGCAAACGGTAATCGTCTCGTCCGCCACTTGCACCGCCGTCCGCTCGACCACTTTCTGCCCCGGCGCATCAATCAAAACGAGTCCGCTTTTTCCCGACCCGCGCGCCCGCAGCGGCCATTGCCGCAATTCATGATGGACGCGGCGGGCCAATACATCTTCACAGCGGATGCGGCGCGGCTTCGTATTCGTCCACTCTGGCGCTACTATTGTTTTCGCCCGCGGCACGATTACCCGCACCTTGGACGGCTCGGCGAACGGGTCGCCTTGTACGTGGTCGATCGCGAGTGTAAACGCCGGAAACCGATATGTACCTTCAATCGCTTTATACGCCTTATAGCCTTTTTGGTCGATCGACCGCAGCCGTTGTCTGAACGTTTCCATTGGAAACATCCCCTTTCTTTTTCTCTTGTTTCTTCCTTACTCATAGACGGCTTTCACAATTAGGTCCCGCTTCAAAAATACCCAATGGATCCTGCGTGACCCTTCCATAGCCATGTTCAACTCTTGTGCAACCTTTATGCCCAATTTTGATTGTACCGCAAATCCCTCTCCTTCATCCATCATCGGCAAAAACAGCGGCCCGCCTATTCTTAGGGCGAGCCGCCTGCTGCTTAACGATCTTTCATCCCGGTATAAATGAAAATCGCTTCTTTGAAAAATTCCGCTGCTCCCGGGTGGACGCGGTCATAGTACGCTTTGAACCGTTCGTCCTCAACATACATGCGCGCCAGCCCGGCGTGCGCCTCTTTGGAATAATGATTCCACCAGAAACTAAGCCACTGCCTATGCAAATCAGCCGCCCGCTGCGCCGCCTCCCCGGCCGGGTCGCCGGACAACACCGCTTCTTTCAAGGACTCAAGCACATCCTGGCTGAGCCGCTCCGCCTCATCAAACTGTTCCTTCGTCATATTCCGCAGTGTTTCGTATGAGCGATTCACTTGTTCCTCTCCATATTTTTGCCGGATTTCCTCCCCATAGTTTTGTTCATTTTCTTCAATCAGCCGCTCCTTAAACGCGGCGAATTTCTCCTTGTCGCTCATCATGATTCCCCCTTCTTTCGCAGCAATCGTTTTTTCGACGCTCGCAATCAATGCATCAAGATGACGCCGTTTTTCCAACAGCTGTTCCCGGTGCTGTCTGAGCGCCTCAAGTTCATCAAACGACGGAGAATAAACGATCTGTTTGATCGTTTCCAAATCGACGCCAAGTTCACGGTAAAAGAGAATTTGCTGCAAACGATCGACTTCACGCGGCCCGTACAGCCGATACCCCGCCTCGCTCAACCGCGCCGGCTTCAGCAAGCCAATCTCATCATAATATCGAAGCGTCCGGCTCGTGACCCCGGCCAGTTTCGCCAGCTCATGCACCGTGTACTCCACTTCCCTCACCTCCCTATTCATGACGATACACCTTGACGCAGCGTGAAAGTAAAGAGGAAAAAAGAAAAAAGGGCTCACACCCAGAGCCCTCACCGAGCCATCGCCGTTTTATTGGTTGAAAGCGATGTCTTTCCTCAATTTTTCTTCGTTTTCTCGATATGCGGCATCTTCGTGATCACAATCGGACGGTCTAAATCGACGTTAGGCAACAGCTGCGGCTCGCTAGTTGTTTCCATCGCCCCTGCTTGTTTCACATGGGGTGAAAGCGGCTGATCAACCGAATCGCGGATGATGATGCGCTGGCGAAACGAGGCAGATGGCTCTTTTGTTTTGTCCATCCCAACCGGTTGCCAAGGAAAAACGGCGGCACACACAACCAATATTCCCACTACGGCAACGAGAAAAACATTTCGCTTCACTCACACCACCTCCTATCCAAATAAGACGATGCAAAAAAGAATTCGTTTCTCCGCTGCCGCTAAACGAAAACGCCATCATCATGTCCCGCAAAACGTCCGGTACGGGCGGTCAGACGGCGGCGGCAGTTCCGCGTATTTCTCTTGCTCCGGCGAATAGGCGTACGGATCGGCCAACGCTTCCAGAAACCGTTCCATTACGCTGTAGTCGCCGCAGTTGACGGCAGCGGCCAACGCCTCTTCAACCCGGTGGTTGCGCGGGATGACAGCCGGATTATGGCGGCGCATCCGTTCATATGCTTCCTCTCTTGACACCGATTCTTGGCTGAGCCTTGTTTGCCAGCGCTCGTGCCATTCGCGGAACTCAGCGGCGTCAAACAGCGCCATCCCCGTATATTCGCCTAACGTCAACGCCCGGAATGTGTTCGTGTAATCAGCGCGGTGCGCCTCCATCAGCCGCAATAAATCGGCGACAAGCGCTTCATCCCCTTCCTGCTCTTCAGCCAGGCCGAGCTTCGCCCGCATCCCGCCAAGCCAGTGGCGATGGTACCGCTTCGGATATTCGTCAAGCGCCTCTTGGGCGAGCGCGACCGCTTTGTCTTCATCCGCATCCAGCAGCGGCAACAAGCTTTCCGCAAACCGCGCCAAGTTCCAGCCCCCGATGTACGGCTGGTTGCCGTATGCATACCGCCCTTCCGTATCAATCGAGCTGAACACTGTCGCCGGGTCATACGTATCCATGAACGCACACGGCCCGTAGTCGATCGTTTCCCCGCTGATCGTCATATTGTCGGTGTTCATCACCCCGTGGACGAAACCGACGAGCTGCCATTTCGCAATCAATGCCGCTTGCCGTTCCATCACTTGTTTCAGCAAAAACAAATACCGATTTTCGGCCGCCTCAAAACCGGGGAAATGGCGCCATAACGCATAGTCGGCCAACGCGCGCAGCTCCTCGACCGTTCCCCACTGCGCCGCGTATTGGAACGTCCCGACGCGCAGATGGCTCGAGGCGACGTGGGTCAACACCGCCCCCGGCAGCTCGGTTTCACGCATAATCGTCTCCCCGGTGGTAACAACCGCCAGACTTCGCGTTGTCGGGATGCCAAGCGCATGCATCGCCTCGCTCACGATATACTCCCTCAGCATCGGTCCAAGCGCCGCCCGTCCGTCCCCGCCGCGCGAATACGGCGTCCGTCCCGAACCTTTCAGCTGGATGTCCACCCGCTCGCCGCTTGGCGTGATGTGCTCGCCAAGCAACACCGCCCGCCCGTCGCCAAGCATCGTAAAATACCCGAACTGATGCCCGGCATACGCCTGCGCCAGCGGTTCCGCTCCATCAGGAACTCGGTTTCCAGCGAACACAGCCACCCCATCTTCACTTCGCAACGCTTCCTCATTCAGCCCAAGCTCCGCCGCCAGCGAACGATTCAACACCGCGAGCTTCGGCGCGCGCACCGGCGTGGGGGAAACGCGGCTGAAAAAGCGTTCCGGCAGTCTTGCATAACGGTTGTCAAACGTCCAACCCGCATCCAATTTGATCATCTCCTTTTTTGGCCGAGCTATGGTTTTATTGTATGGCAAAACCGGCGGCATGATAAATCGAAAACACGCGGTTCGCCCCAAAAATTCAACCACCCCTTTTCGACGAAACCCGCCATCTTTTCTCTTTCGCTCCTGTTCCGTTTCGCCTATAATGGCCATGAGGAGGTGAAACGAATGGAAGAAAACACAATCATTCAAGCGGTGCTCCACGCGCTCGAACAACATTCCGACAAAATCAGCTCGAAAATGCAGGAAATGGAACAGCGACTGCACGATGAAATGCAAGCGATGGAACAACGACTGCGCGGCGAAATGCACGAAATGGAACAACGACTCCGCGGCGAAATGCACGAAATGGAACAACGACTCCGCGGCGAAATCCATGCTGTCGAAACCCGTCTTGAAGCCAAAATCGATTCCCTTCGTGAGGAAATGCAACAGATGAACAGACAACTGAACGAACGAAGTGATCGCCTCGAAGAAGAACTCGCAGACACGCAAACCTCGGTCGAAGTGTTGACCACGAAGGTGCTCCATCACGACCGAAAGCTTCGCCAATTGGCCAAACAAGCGTAATTCCTCTCGAAACATTAGCCTTTTTGATCCACCGCAACGAATAAAACCGCTCCTGTTTCATCCTCCTGTTCCCTTTGATGAAATGGAGCGGTTTTCGTCTGAACATGGCGATCTTTTTCCCATCGCAGCCAAATGATGCACTCCTCACTTCACCAGCCCGTGGCGAAACGCATAAATCACCGCTTGCGTCCGGTCTTGGACGCCGAGTTTGGCCAGAATGTTGCTTACATGCACTTTCACCGTTTTGAGTGAAATGAACAATTCGTCGGCCATTTCTTGGTTTGTTTTTCCTTGCGCCATCAACAAAAGCACTTCCATCTCCCGGCTCGTGAGCTGCTCATGCGGCAAACTCTCGGCTTGTCTCCGTCGCGGGCGCATCACTTTTCCGGCCACTTCCGGTTCGAACACCGATTGCCCGTGGAACGTGGCGCGGATGGCGTCGGCAATTTCGCTCGCTTTCGATGTTTTCAATAAATAGCTCGTCGCCCCTGCTTCGAGCGCGGCAAACACGTTTTCATCATCGAGAAAACTCGTCACGACAATGATTTTCGCCTCCGGCCACGCGCCGATGATTTCGCGCGTCGCCGCGATGCCGTCCATCGGTTCCATCACCAGATCCATTAAAATGACATCCGGCCGTAACTCGAGGGCAAGCTCCACCCCTTTTTTTCCATCTTCCGCCTCCCCGATCACCTCCATATCCGGTTGGGCGGATAAATACGCGGATACGCCAAGCCGCACCATTTCATGATCATCGACAAGCAGCACCGTAATCACCGTCATCCCCCCTATACAGAAGCGGCACTTTCACTTCCAGCCTTGTCCCTTGGCCTTTTAAGCTGACCACTTTTAACGTTGCGCCGATTTCCGCCGCCCGTTCATACATGTGCTGCAACCCGTACGAGCCGCTTTTCGAACGCTCCACATCAAAGCCGACCCCATCGTCAGTGACGCGCAAAATGGCAAACCCGTCCCGTTCGATGAGCAATACTTCCAACGATTTCGCTTTCGCATGGCGCAGCGTGTTGGAAAGCGACTCCTGCAAAATGCGGAACAGATGGTCCTCGACCCCTTTATCCAGCGAAATGTCTTCGATTTTCCATTTCATCTCGAGCGGCACTTTGCCCGCCAGTTCAGCAAGCAATTCATTCATCCCTTCCTGGAGCGTTTTTCCTTTCAGCTGCACCGGCCGCAAATGGAGAAGCAGCGCCCGCATTTCCAATTGCGACTGGTGAATCATTTGTTCGACCATCTTCAGTTGCTTCCGATAGCGTTCATCATCCGGCGGCATCGTTTCCATGACCGCTGACATCATCATCGAAGCAGCGAACAATTGTTGGCTGACAGAATCATGCAGTTCTCGCGCCAACCGCGTTCGTTCTTCCGAAAGAATGCGGTCAACGAGCCGTTCTTCCTGTTCAGCCTTTTCCGCCGCCAATTTTTGCACGCGCTTCGTTTGCTCGAGCCATTGCGTTTGCATCTTCTCGATTTGCCGCCAAAGCGCTTGCAGTTCCGGCGGCGGCTCTTCCCGATGCAACTCCCCCATTTCCCCTTGTTCAATGTGCCGCAGCGCCTGCACAACCGCTTGCCATTGCTTGCGAAAGAAGGAATCAAGCATCAATCCGACAGCGATCCCCATACACAGGCTTACGGCCAACACAAACAGCAAAAACGGCAGCCCCATCACGGTTTGCTCCCACAAAGACGGCCACATTCCGGGTGGAAGCAAATAGAAAAAGGAAGCGAGCAACACCACCGCAAGCATAAGCGCAAGCAAAACGGAAGCGAACATCGGCCGGCTCATACGCGTTTCACCTCGACATTGCCAATGATCGTCGAGGTGACGATTTTCAGCCTTTGTTCCGCTTGATCATACGAAGAAGTTTGATAAATGAGCGTTTCATTGAACATTCTTCCCTGTTCCTTGCCAAACAGCGAGGCGGCGCCGAAAATGGCGGAATGAACGAGCCTCGTTTCGATTTCGTACGGAACGAGAACTTGAATGTTGCCGATCAAGCCGCGCACGATGATCACCGCTTCCCCTTTCGGAAGCACAGTATAGCTGACATCAATGACCGTATCTCCGATCCCCGTTTGAATATTGACATCATTCCACTCATACGCCTGTTCTGGGGTCGCTTGCCGGCCAACCCATACATTTTGAAACAGCGGTTGACGGCGCACCATTTCCTCTCCCCCATACGAGGTCTCGGCCATAGTCGGACGGATCACCGTCGGATGGCGCTTTGACTGGAACAATTGCCAAATGGCATAACACAACAGCGCAACTATGACAAAACGGGCCGTCATCATCGTTAAGACGTGAATGGCCAACATGAGGCAGCCAAGCCAAAACAACCATTTTCCTTTCCGCCGATGCCATTTTTTCCTTCCAACATAAATCACACCGACCGATATACTCAACGAAAACAGCACGCCCGGGTGAAAAAATGAAATTTCAATCGCAAAAAGGAGCAGGGTCACCAACAAAACCCAACTGACATAATCTGTTTTCTTCCGTTGATCGAGCATGGGAGGATCCCACCTGTTGTCCAAAATGAAAAAACGCGGTCTGAAAAGATTGTTTTCATGTTCCTCTCGCCAAGGCACAACATATTTCATGCCCCTACACACGTATGAAAGAAGGTGCCCCGTTATTGTTAGGACACCTTCTAGCATATCCGGTTAGTTTCCTTCCTGCAACTGCTTTTCCAGCTGAGCGATGCGCGCGTCGATCGTGCTCCGGTAATAATCGGAACGAACTTGCTGCTCAAGGCGGTCAAGGTACACTTCCGCATCGGCGAACGCCGCCAGCGCCGGGCCGGCGTCCCCGTTGACCACCCGATGGATGCGGTAGTGCGCCCGCGCCGCATTCTCCCGCCCCATCAGCTCCATGCGCCGCATCTGCATGTCTTTTAGCTTATGCTTCATTTCCTCATATTTCGCTTCCAACTCAAACAGCTCGCGGCTCGCTTGCTCGGACAGCTGTTTCAGGCGGGTCGCCCGTTCCGCATATTGCGCTTGTTCGCGCCGGGCAAATTCGGCCAGCTCCACTTCCCCTGCTTGCGCCGCCACCTCCGCCTGCTTGCTTCGTTTTTCCGCCATCTGTTCGGCTTCGCGGCGCTCGCGGGCAAATTGCTCTTTCAGCGCATACTGGCGCTCAAGCAGCTGCCGCACCCGCTCGACTTCTTGTTCACATTGGCGCAAATAGTGATTGAGAAGCGCAATCGGATTTTTCTTTTCTTTTTCGTCAAGCCATTCATGAAGATCGGCTTCAATGATCGTTTTCAAGCGAGAGAATACACTCACCGTTGATCCGCTCCCTTTCCATCATTTATTAATAATGCTTCTGCAGCTCCGCCCATTGTTTTTCGAAGTTGACAAACGGGTCGTCTGCTTCTGGAACGATGCGCTTATCTTTCACTCCGTTCCATTTCTGATACACAACATACAGCACATACGCCGCGACAAGCGCGATAAGCGCCGGCACATTCGAGGCGCTGGCCACCAACGCCGCACAGCCAATGAGCGCCCACACCACTTTCCCAAATGTCGATGGGGCTTTCAACCATTTCTTGAACGCATAGTACAGCACCGCCAGCGTGATTGCCAACCCGACAAGCGGTCCAAGATGAAACAGCAGCACAAGCAACGCCACCGCGCCGGCAACGAACAGCCCGATCTTTTTTGCCATCCTTTCGCCTCCTTTCGTTTTCCATCATACTGCGGACAATCCGTTTCCCATCATGTTCCATAGATATATTTTGTCTACGACTGGAGGCGTATTTTTCCTTTCACGAGGCCTTAAAAACTAAAACTGACAGCCATGTTGACATGACTGCCAGTTTCAGAAACAATTCCCATCCCTTTAGAAGTGTTGATCATCCCTTGTTGTTGGATCACTGATGCGATTGTCAGCCTCCGGAATGGCATCATACAGCGCCGGGTCAATATCATGAATGGAGCCGTCAGCCATGGCTTTGAACACCTCGTAGAGCGGTGTTGTAACCGTTTGCCTTAACATGCCGGACTGTTTTTGTCCTAGCGTTTGCGATTGTCCTTTGATTTCAATCAACATAATAGCGGTGTCGTTCAATGCAAACGCCCCGAGGGCCGTGCCAGGCAAGTTTACGTCAGGATACTTTTGCACCGCTCCGAAATGTGACTGGCCTCTTTGAAGTGATTGTGCAGCCAAGGCATTGACTTGCTTGCTAAGTGTCAAGACATCTTCATCCACCTCATAATGTTTTCCTGTAAACGGATCTGTATATGGATCCGCGACAACGGCGGCCAGCTGTACGGGAACGGAGCGGTTGTCATCATCGGAAACAGTGTTAAATCCCCGATGGTGAAGATCGATGTATACGTCTGGCTTGAATTGTTGAAACACACTTGTCACCGTTCTCGCCTCCGCCGTAACGTAAAAACCGCCATATAAGCTGTTATTCGTTTCTTTGTTATTTAAAAACGCCGCAACATCACTTGGATGATAATCCTCTATCCGAAAGTTCAAGTTCGGGTTATAATCCCGATTTTGGTCATAACCAGGGATGCCATAATAGACGCGGCCGTCATTATTTTGAGCTCTCTCGCTCCCGTCCGCCCTATAATACCACGGGGCAGCTGTGTCCTCCGAAAGCCCTAGCTTCTCCGGTTCCCACGTCTGGTGTGTATAACGGGTCGGATACCATTTTCCTTCATACGTATTATCGGCCCCTTCAGGGTTAATGCGTGGCATAATCCAAATCGATACCTTCTTTAAAATGTTTTGAACTTCCTGGTCATTGGAAGACAGCTTTCTCATAATATCAATGGCTGCTTCGGCGCCGATTTGCTCATTTCCGTGAATTTGGGCTGTAATGAATATACGTTTCTTATTCGGGTCGGCGTCTCCAAACTTCACTAAGTAAAGAGGATAGCCTTTATCCTCGGCCGTCTTGTATCCATCAGGCGCCCAGTTTGAATACCCGGCGATTTCAACCTTCATCTTTCCTTGGGAAGCAGCTTCCAGCTTCTGAAGGGTAGCCGCCAATTCCTCATTAGACATAAAGCTTGATAACGAAATATTTTGGCTATCTTCGACATACGGGCCGTTCGGTCTTGACTGCGGATCCGCAAAAACGGGGGAGGACAATCCAAGCGTAAGCGCCAAAGCAGTTGGCCATATAAGTTTTGGGCGTTTTCCTTTCATGAGCGTATCCCCTTTCAATTTAAAAAAAAGTGATATAATCTCTCTGCGCGTTTCAACGGAGAGCCGATCTACTACTCAGATCTCCGCTCTTGATAAGGCAGGGTGTCCCAAAAAGAAACATCTTTTTCATGAATCGAGCCGTCAGCGATTGCCCTAACTGCCGCATCCAAAGCGACAACCGTTTGTCGAATTAAATAACCGTTGCTTTTTTGTCCAATAACATAGCTACCAATGTAATGGTCTGACATCCCACGCATCTCAAATAGCAATGTCGAAATTCCATATTCAACTGCAATGCCATTTCGGCCAATGGCCTCTGATGAGCCGCCAACATATTTTCCAAGATGCCCCCATCCTGTCGGCTCGATGGCATCAAAAATTACAGCCCCTAATTGTTTGGAACGGTAAACAACTTCTTCATCTGCATTAGGAGAAGTTGGATAAAGAATAGAGCCGGATACTAACTTGCCGTCCCGTTCACTGTTTGCCCCTTGATGGTGCAAGTCGATCATATAATCGATGTGATATTTGCGGAGCACGTTGTTATGTAGCGCCTTTGTCTCCGGATATTGTTTATTTACATGATCGCGATTCAAATCAGCGCCAACGGCATTATACCTCGTCAAATGGCGGTCTCCGCTTGCGATATAATCATCGAGCGGAAAATCAACATCCCCCATCGCCCCGTCCGGGTTTAGCATCGGCACGATTAGTACATTGACATGGTTCAAGACGTCTTTCATTTTCCTTGTCCCAAGATGTTTAATAAACTCCAGAGCTCCTTCTGTCGTCAATTGCTCATTGCCATGCTGTTGAGTCAAAAATAAAATGGTCGGATGATCCGGGTTTTTGATGTACTTGACGAGATATAGGTCTCTTCCTTTGATGGATTGCCCAATCACTTCTAATTCCATCTGTTCTTGTTTAGCGTCCTGCTCCTTTAAGAAGGCAACCATCTCTTCATAAGTGTGGAGTATAGCGGTTCTAACCGTTTCATGCCCTCCATAATTCGGCCCATTGCCGACCGCCTCTACAAACGGCAACTGGATAGCGGCACTGCTCGCCAGAAGGCCCCCAGCAACGGTCAACATGAGTAATTTTTTCTTCATTGCTCACCCTCCTTATCATTTACTCATTTTATTCTAAATTTTTTTTCATTTTCCTTTCGTCTATGGATAAAACAGGAATTTATAACTAATATCAACAAAAAAGATAGGATAAACGAGCTATCCTCCTTGGATCAGTATGAAGACTCGGAAGAATCCAGCCATACAAAGAGCCTATTCCCTTTATCTAGAAGTGAGCTCTCCTATATGTTAAGCACGCCGTCGGATTCAACCTTTCTTTCCCTTTCACCTACAATATGCGGCAAACCTCCGCCTTTCCCACCAGCAAACAGAAAAAACGCCTTTCCTTGACAGGAAAAGGCGCTTTGCTACGTGCGTTTTTTACAATAAGCCATCAGTTTCAATCGGTTCAAAAAATATATGACTTTCTTGTCTGCTGTGAATCATTCCTAAGGAGCGGAACAAGTTTACT
The DNA here is from genome assembly GCF_000445995.2 of Geobacillus genomosp. 3. Taxonomy (GTDB): domain Bacteria; phylum Bacillota; class Bacilli; order Bacillales; family Anoxybacillaceae; genus Geobacillus. Next base: position 432,266 of record NC_022080.4, on the reverse strand, counting down.
TCATGTTTACATTTCCAACACCAGCTTCGCCACCGCCTCAACGTGCGCCGTATGCGGAAACATGTCGACCGGCTGGATGTAGTCGACGCGGTATTGTGCCGCCAAGGCGTCGAGGTCGCGGGCGAGGCTCGATGGGTTGCACGAAACGTAGACGACCGTTTTCGGGCGGACGCGGAGGATCGTTTCAAGCAGCGCCCGGTCGCAGCCGACGCGGGGCGGGTCGACGATGATGACGTCCGGTTTCCAGCCTTCGTTCACCCATTTTGGCAGCCAGTATTCCGCTTTGCCGACGACGTAGTGCGTGTTCGTAAAGCCATGTTTGTTCGCGTTTTTCTTGGCGTCTTCAATCGCTTCGGGGATCGTGTCCATGCCGCGCACTTCTTTCGCATCGCGGGCGAGCCACAGCCCGATCGTGCCGACGCCGCAGTAGGCGTCAACGAGCCGCTCTGTTCCGGTGAGGGCGGCCGCTTTTTTCACTTCGTCGTACAGCTTGACTGTTTGGATCGGGTTAAGCTGGAAAAAAGCGCGCGCCGACAGTTCAAATGACAAGTCGCCGAGCGTTTCTTGAATGTATTCGTCGCCGGCGAGCACTTCGGTTTCATTGCCAAAAATGAGCGACGTTTTTTCGCCGTTGATGTTTTGCACGATCGATTTCACTTCCGGGAGGCGGCGGCGAATTTCGTCAATGAGCAACTGTTTGCGCGGGATGTCTTTTGTCGCCGTCACCAGCACAAGCTGAATGTCGCCCGTATGGAAGCCGACGCGGACGACGATCGTCCGCACGACGCCCGTTCTCGTCCGCTCGTTGTAAATCGGGATGCGCAAGTCTTGCAAAATCGTCTTCACGATATTCGTGACACGCGTCGTTTGCGGATGCTGGATGCGGCATTCCGATAGGTCGACGAGCCGGTGGGAGTCAAGGCCGTACAGCCCGGCGAGCACCTTCCCTTTTTTCACCCCGACTTGAAACTGGCTTTTGTTTCGGTATTGCCACGGGTCGTCCATGCCGATCGTCGGGCGGATGTCGAGCTTGTCGACATCGAGGCGGCGGGCGTGGCGGCGCAATGCCTGGATGACAATGTCGCGTTTGGCTTCAAGCTGCGCTTCGTACGATAGGTGCTGGAGCTGGCAGCCGCCGCACTGATCATACAGCGGGCATGGCGGCGCCACCCGGTTGGGTGAACGCTTGCGGATTCGTTTGATTTTCGCCTCGGCGTAGGTCGGGTGGATGTTCGTCGCTTCGACGACGACTTCTTCCCCCGGCAACGCGCCGGGGACGAAGACGACTTGTTTTTGGAAATAGCCGACCCCTTCGCCGTTAATGCCGATCCGTTGAATCGTCACGGGAAATTGGTCGCCTTTTTTGATTTTGATGTTCGTTTGTTGCTTTGCCATATCGGTCCCTCTCATTCAATGCTTCGCCATAAATAAAGCGCCGCATAGCTGGCATACGGCTTCCACCGCTCGCCGAGCGCCGCCAGCTCTTTTGCGGTCGGCCGCTTTTGGAGCCCAAATTGTTTTTCGACCGCCCGCTGCAAGCCGATATCCGCCGGCGGAAACACGTTTGGGCGGCCGAGGCCGAAGAGGAGGAAATTTTGCACCGTCCATGGGCCGATGCCGCGCACGGCGGTCAGCCGCTCCATCACCTCGCCGTCTTCCATCTGCTCGAGTTCATCAAGCCGCAGCTTCCCCTCGGCGATGAGGCGCGACACATCGACGATATATTCCGCTTTCCGTCCGCTCAGCTGCAAGGCGCGCACATCATCGTACGAACGGGCGGCCACCTCCTCCGGGCGCGGATAAAACCAAACGCCATCCATTTCCGTCCCGAACGTTTTCACAAACCGCTCTGTCAGCCGATAGCCGACTTTCAAATGAAGCTGTTGGTGGATAAAGCATTTGATGAGGCAAAAATATAGATCAAAATCGAGCACAAGCGGCATCCCTTCATATTCCGCAAAGAGCGGCGCCAGCTCGGTGTGGCGGAAATGCTCGTGAATGGGCCTGAGCGGCGTCCGCCATTGAAACAGATGCGAAATCCGCTCCATCACCTCTTCTTGTCGCTCGGGAAAAGGCGCTGAAACGACAAATCTCGGGTCATCTTTTGTGCCGACGCCTTCCACCGTTACGGGCACAAAACAGCCGTCGAGGGCGAGCGGCACGGTGATGCGCTGCCGTTCCCGATCCACAGCCAACAGCGGGTCGAGCGAAAGCCGCTCAAGGACATGGGCGAAATCGTACGGGGCCGGCACAGTCACTGTCTTTGTCCACATCGCGTTCACCTGTTTCTTTCGTCCGTATCCCCATTATAACGAAAAACACCCGCTGAACCAAACGGCTCACGGGCGGGCTGTTTTTCAAACGAAACGGCTTACGGGCGAAACAGCCACGGATGAAGGCCAGCCTTTTTGGCCATAAGGTCATCGAGGCTGGCAAACGTATACCCTTGTTTGCGCAAGTCGTCGATCACTTTCGGCAGCGCCTCGGCGTTGTCTTTGGACACGGAGTGCAGCAGCAAAATCGCGCCCGGGTGAATTTGTTTCATAATTTGGTCATAGGCATATTGCCAACCGCGCTGACGGTCGGTTTGCCAATCGACAAACGCCAGCGACCAAAAGACGTGGTAATAGCCGAGCTCGCGGGCGAGCGCCAACGTCCGTTCGCTGAAAATGCCGCGCGGCGGGCGAAGGTACATCATCCCTTTTTGCCCGGTCAGCTCTTCCGTCTTTTCCTTGACTTTTTCCAGCTCTTCGCGCACCCGCTCATCGCTTGCGGTTGTTAAATCGGGATGGTGCCACGAATGGTTGCCGATGATATGTCCTTCCGCCGCCATCCGTTTGACTAAATCGGGCGCCGTTTGCAAATAATGGCCGGTGACAAAAAAGGCGGCCGGCACATGTTTTTCTTTCAATACGTCCAAAATTTGTGCCGTATAGCCATTTTCATAGCCGTTGTCAAACGTTAAATAAATCGTTTTTTCACTCGTATCGCCTAAATAAAACGCGTCATATTTGGCGAGCAGTTCATCGAGCTCTTTTCCCGCCGACGGGGGCTCGTGGTTCTCGCTCCGCTTAAACCCCCAATGGATCGCTTGATTGCTTACGGCAAACGCAGAAGCGGGAAAAAGCGCGATCGCCAAAACGAGAGAAATGAGCCATCTCATGCCTGGTTCCTCCTTGGCCGCCGTCTTTTCCTCTTTTTTTATTGTTTTCGCCCTCAGCTGCTTTACGCGCGCCATTTTTTGCAAAAAAAGCCCCAAAAGCGGATGCTTTTGGGGAGTCACGCTGCCAATCGCTTCTTCACTTTTTATTTGAACACCGGCTCTTTGAATTGGGCCAGTTTTTCCAATGATGATTTTTCCACATCTTCATGCAAGCTGTTGCCGTGTGAGTCCATCGTGACAACGGCGGTGAAGTTTTCGACGCGCAAATGCCACATCGCTTCTGGAATGCCGAACTCCATGAGATCGACGCCTTCGACTGATTTGATGCAGTCCGCATAATATTGGGCCGCGCCGCCGATGGCGTTCAAATATACGCCGCCGTGTTCTTTTAAAGCTTGCAACGTTTTCGCGCCCATGCCGCCTTTGCCGATGACGGCGCGGACGCCGAATTTTTTCATAATGTCGCCTTGATACGGCTCTTCGCGGATGCTTGTCGTCGGGCCGGCCGCTTTCACGTGCCAGCGGCCGTCTTCGTCTTTTAGCATGACCGGGCCGCAATGGTAAATGATTTGTCCGTTTAAGTCAACAGGAGCATCATGATCCATCAAATATTTATGAATGGCGTCGCGGCCAGTGTAAATCATGCCGCTGATGCGGACGACATCGCCGACGCGGAGCTTTCGCACTTGTTCCTCGGACAGCGGCGGAACGAGATCGATGACGCGCGACTCACCTTGTTCGAGCGCTGCGGCCGTTTCCGCTTTTTCCAACTCTTTTGCAAAATCGACGTCTTCGCCGTCTTGGTACAGCCATTCGATAATGTCGCCGGTTTGCGGGTCGATTTTTACCCCCATGCGGCGAAACGCCCAACAGTTGTAGGCGACGGAGACGAAGAAGCTCGCCGGAATGCGGTGCATGACGCCGATTTTACAGCCGAGCAGCGTCGATTCGCCGCCGAAGCCCATCGTGCCGATGCCGAGCTTGTTGGCGTTGTCCATAATGTATTCCTCAAGCTGGCGCAACTCTTCAATCGGGTTGACATCATCAACCGGGCGGAACAGTTGCTCTTTGGCAAGCTCATAGCCGGATGAGCGGTCGCCGCCGATGCCGACGCCGATAAAGCCGGCGCTGCACCCTTGCCCTTGCGCCTGATACACCGCATGCAAAATGCATTTGCGAATGCCGTCCAAATCGCGGCCGGCGCGGCCGAGCCCTTCGAGTTCACACGGCAGGCTGTATTGAATGTTTTTGTTTTCACAGCCGCCGCCTTTTAAAATGAGACGGACGTCAATGTAATCGTTTTCCCACTGCTCAAATTTAATGACCGGTACGCCTTCGCCTAAATTGTCGCCGCTGTTTTTGCCGGTGAGCGAATCAACCGAGTTCGGGCGCAGTTTGCCGTTTTTCGTCGCTTCGACAATGGCGGCCCGGATCGCTTGTTTCATTTCAATTTGGTTGACGCCGACTGGCACTTTGATTTTAAACGTCGGCAAACCCGTATCTTGGCAAATCGGCGATACGTTTTCGTCCGCCATTTGAATGTTGCCAACGATCGTATCCAACGCCATCGCCGCCCGCGTGCCGGCGTTTTCGCGCACTTTTGCCCGAGCGATCGCTCGACGGACGTCCTTCGGCAGCTTCGTCGACGTCTCGACGATCAAGTCGTACATGCTTTGCTGGAACTTTTCCATTTGTGTAAACGCCCCTTCCCCTGTTCATCGTGCATAGGCAGTTGTCCTTATCTTTTTCTATTATACTCCGTTTCTCACTGTTGTGTAAAAAATCTTTCTTTTCCATCTCATGATCGTTCTCTTCCGCTCATACGAATGGGATAGATGCAAAACAGCCAAAACGATTGACAAGCGCCGCCAAGGCGGCTAATAATGGACGATGGGACTTTGAATGGAAAGAGGAGAAAGCGATGCGTTCATCCGCTATGCCGGCCATTACGCCGGCGTACGATCCGTGGGAAGCGTACGTTGATCTAGAGGAGTATGGAAAACTGGAACTAACGAACGTCGAGTTGACGACGACAACGCTTTGCAATATGCGCTGTGAGCATTGCGCCGTCGGCTACACATTGACAGCGAAAGACCCCGAGGCGCTGCCGCTTGAGTTGTTCATCCGCCGGCTTGAAGAAATTCCGCATTTGCGCTCATTAAGCATTACCGGCGGCGAGCCGATGCTGTCGTTAACGTCCGTGGAACAATACGTCGTTCCGCTTCTCCGCTATGCGCACGAGCGCGGAGTGCGGACGCAGTTGAATTCCAACTTGACGCTCGACTTGTCCCGCTACGAAAAGGTGATTCCGTATTTGGATGTACTTCATATTTCCCATAACTGGGGGACGATCGACGATTTCATCGACGGCGGCTTTGCTATGATGGAACGGAAACCGACGCGCGCACAGCGGGAAAAATATTTTCAACGCATGCTCGACAACGCCAAAGCGCTGTCTAAGGCAGGGGTGATCGTGTCGGCGGAGACGATGCTCAACAAGCGGACCGTCCGCCATTTGGAAACGATCCACCGCCAAGTCGTTGAGGAAATGGGCTGCCGGCGGCATGAAATCCACCCGATGTACCCAAGCGATTTTGCGGGCGCCTTAGAGACGCTAAGTCTCAATGAGCTGCGCGCAGCGATCCACCATTTGCTTGACATTCGCGATGAAAACGTTTGGATGTTGTTTGGCACGCTGCCATTTTACCCGTGCAGCGACAACGAAGACGATCTTCGTCTATTGAAGCGGCTGTATGAAAGCAAAAACGTCACCGTCCGCAACGACCCGGACGGCCGTTCGCGGCTCAATGTCAACATTTTTACCGGTGAGGTCATCGTCACCGACTTCGGCGACGAACCGCCGCTTGGCAACATCATTCACGATTCGTTGCCGGATGTGTATGACCAATGGCGGCGCTCGAAACTCGCCAATGAGCTTCTTTGCCACTGCCCGGCGGCGCGCTGCTTAGGACCTAATGTGCTTGTCAAACAAACGTATTACCGCAGCGTTGATTTTACAAAACGGGCGGCGCGTGTCGCACGGTGAAAAAGGTAGATCAAGCGGTTCGTTTCAAGCAAGGTGCGGTCTTTAATATGCTTCATCAGATTTAGCGGGGAGCCCCCATTTCACCGACGAAAGGTGAAGAAGTGGGGGTAGTTGACGCGAAGACATAGGCATTAGAGAAGGTGTCCCATTGTCTCCGGGACACCTTCTTTATCTTGGCTGCTCGCTGACAATATAAGATACATACAGGCGGTCCTGCACCGGAATCCATGCCCCGACCCCTCTTGTCGTGACGTTTTTGACAACGATTTTCTTTTTGTTTCCTTTCAAGACGACATACACTTCCCCGTATGTCACTTTCCCTTTTTCATTCACGGCCGGAGCATACGCATACAAATAGCCCATTTTTTTCGCCGGTACGTTGTACGGCTGATCCTTTTTCGTGCCAAGACCGACAACAGTGCTGAACGACAGCGGCAGTTTCGTTTTTTCCATCGCTTTATTCAACATCATCCGTTTTACAGCATCTTCGTTTGGCACTTTCGCCGTCAAGCCGCCGCGGACATACTTTTGCATTTCCTGTTTGTAATACAGTTTTTGCGCGCCATCGCCGCCGCGATTATCGAGAAAGTTCGTGTTAACCTTTTGGTATTCCCAGTTTGTTGACGTCTCCAGTGACTGGTAGTTGAGCGGCCATTGACCTAAATAAATCGTCGCCCGGTAGCCGACAGCCCACGGGGTATTCGTCGCCGAAGATTCGTTAAAGAGATGGATCAATTCTGGATTCTCGATTTTTACGTTCGCTGATTTCAACAGCTGTTTCGTAAACGAGCTCGGCTCTAAATGCGGCAAATCTTGCGTCGGGTTCGGGTACGTATTTTCTTTTGATATATCGATCACCGTGCCGGGGGCCGGTTTTCCGGAAGCCGCCAATGCCGGGAACGCTGCCGCATACAGAAGCAGTGCGCTCACAAACAGCGAGACTGCCCATTTTTTCATCGCATTCGCTCCTTTCTATCTCATATTCACTGTTATTTTTCGTCAAAACGCACCGTTTATCCGCGGCGGTGAAAATTTCTTCCGTTTCAGCGCCGCACCTCTGTCAAAAAACCCGGGCGCCAACCGCCCGGGTGAATGAGTCAAAGCAAATAAAAACCAATGCCCATAATGAGATAGGCCGCAAGCAGCGTCGCTCCTTCAAACCAGTTCGTATCGCCGTCGTTGGACAATACGACAGCGATGTAAAGCAAAATCATAATGATCGAAATGCCGACACTTAACGCGAGCCGTTCGCCGCCGCCCATTCGCATTGTAAACACTTCCGGAATGACAAACGCGACGAAAATGGCAAACGTCAGCAGCCCGGCGTTATGGCGGGCGTCATAAATATTGAATTCTTGCCGCTTATATTTCAAACCGCCGACAAAGAACGATAACCCGGCAACCAACAGCAAATTCCCCAGCACCGAGCCGGTCAAGGAGGCGAGCACGACATCAACGAGTCCGGCTTGCAAGGCAAAAATCGAGATAATCAACTCGACCGCATTGCCGAAGGTGGCGTTTAACAGCCCGCCGATGCGCGGTCCAGCGACGATCGCCAAGCTTTCCGTCGCCCTCCCCATATAGCTGGCGAGCGCAATAATCGTCAGACAGTACAGCCCAAACATCAAGACGGTCGGCCAGTGAAGAAAGCCGCCGATCACGGACACCGGCACGCCGATCCATGCCATCCAGGCAAACAACCTGTTCATTTGTGTTTCTTCCACCTTTCTCGTCAACATTTTTTCGTTGCGTTGATCGTTGCTTGTATGTACGATAAATACGGGCCGGCCGTTCCGCCGTGAAAAGCCGGATTCCGTTTTTGTTCGCAGGCTGGCCAATTTAAAGAAGTGAGGATGTGACGATGCGTTTCGCCATTTTAACTGCGGTCGTGGCCATCTCCGGCTTGTCCCAAGGGATGCTGCTTCCGTTGTTAGCCATGTTGCTTGATGAAAGCGGCGTCTCTTCGACCATTAATGGAGCGCACGCGGCCGCGCTCTATATCGGTGTGCTTGCCATTTCACCGTTTTTGGAACAACCGTTAGGGAAATATGGATACAAACCTATGATTATCCTTGGTGGTTTTATTGTAATATGTTCACTCGCCCTTTTTCCACTTTTCCCCTCATTTTCCTTTTGGTTTATACTTCGTTTTCTTATCGGGGTGGGCGACCATATGCTTCATTTTGCTACCCAAACGTGGATTACGGACTTTTCGCTGCCGACCGAGCGCGGACGGCGGCTGTCACTGTATGGCCTTGCATTTGGTCTTGGTTTTACAGCCGGTCCACTGCTCGCTTCGCTTGCCTCAATCAACGAGGCGCTGCCGTTTTATTTGGCTGCCCTCCTCAGTTTCGTCGGATGGGTTGCCGTCTTTTGGCTGTCAAATGAAAAGCCGAAGCCGTTCGAACGCTCCGCCTCAGCTGCCGGTCGATGGATCGGTGCATGGAAACATGCATGGCCAGCGCTCTTGCTACCGCTTGCTTACGGCTTTTTGGAAGCGTCCATTCATTCCGTTTTCCCGCTGTACGCCTTGCGTAAGCAGATGAGTGCGGAACAAATCGCCTTCATTTTGCCGTTTTTCTCATTCGGCGGCATCGCCTTTCAGCTTCCGCTCGGGGCGCTCAGCGACCGGTTCGGGAGGCGGGCCGTGATCACTTGTGCCTTGTTGGTCGGCGTCGGCTGTTTTTTGACCGCGCTTACTGTTGGCGCATCCATTGTCGGACTCGCTGCCTGCCTGTTCGCTGCCGGCATGTTTACTGGCTCCCTTTTCTCCCTTGGCATTGCCTATATGACCGACCTGTTGCCGAAAGCGCTCCTCCCGGCCGGCAACTTGTTGTGCGGGATGCTGTACAGCCTCGGCAGCATGGTGGGCCCGCCCCTTACCGGAAGCGCCGTCGATGCGGCAACGAACACCTTTTTCCTTGCGGTCAGCGCCGTTCTCCTCATCCCGGCCGTCTGCCTTGCCGGGCGGCGGGAACAAAAAAAAGCGGCTTGACCGCTTTTTTATTTTTTTGTTTTTTTTGAAAAAATCGTTGACCATTTTGTTTTTTCTGTTATATAATAAAACCAAGATAACAAGTTACTGTTTTAAAACAGAAAAAGGAGTGGCGATGATGAGCAGAGCAGAACGGAAAAATATGATCGAGTTTATCGAAAAAGTGCGGGGGTTGTCGCGGGAACAGCTCGCCTACATGACTGACGCCGAGATCGAGTACATTTACGAGCGGTATTACCACCATCATGAAGAAAGCGTCGAATAAAGAGACTGTTACCGAACCGCCTGTTCTTTGCGAAAAAGGGTGCTCCGGAAAGAGCGCCCTTTTTCAATGGTCACTTTTTGACCGGTTCGGTTGTACAGGTCGTTCGGCGGGGTCGTCTTCGGGATGTGACCATTGTATGAAACAACAGAAAGACGAGTACCACTAGTATTAAAAGTAAAACTTTATTGTCACTCACATATTTTACTACATACCCTGCATAAGGAATCGAATACGCCATTTTTCCGATAATCTGTTTTTCAGTTACTGTTTCAAAATCTGCGTATTCATTTGCATCTCCTTTCAATACAAACCATACTTTTCCATTCTCTTCCTGAACTTGTTGGATACGATGAAGTACGATGGCGTTATTTTTTCGGTATGCCACAATATCGTTTTGTTGCAATGCAACCTGCCCGGCCGGGCGGACAACCACAATCGAACCCGGCTCGATGACAGGGGCCATGCTAGGCGATAAAACAAGATAACTTGACCAGCCGAGCAGAAATGGACCATATACCAATAGCAAAAAAAGGCCGAACAAGGTCGAACCTATCCAGAATACAACATTTATTACGAACCTCATATCCCCTTTATGTTTCGGTCGCTCGCGGGCAAAGCTTCCTTCCACTCGTTTCATCCCCTTTGATATTTCCTCATTTTTCATTCCACAAATTATAAACTGACGATCAGGCGGATTGGAATAACATAACTAAGATTCGTCTCATGATCAGTAATCTTAACCCAGCCAGTGTACTCTCCAACAGGTGCTGTTAAGATAGTGGTGCTAATAGTCGCATCAACTTGAACCGTCTCCCACGGAGCCAAAGTTACTCTGTCCGGGAAACTGATGATACTTCTCAAACTGCCCAAGAGTGGAGCAGAACCGTTCACAACCGACAGGGAAAGAGATTTCGTAACTGCCGATTTGTTTAGAATGCGAATCACATCATCAATTTCCCAAATACTTATAAGAGAAATACTAATCGTTCCAAAATCAGCTGTTGATAGGCTAGCGTTTAACCCTGTCAATATGGGAACATCGCGATTTCTTGGTTGCCTTGCGGTTCCACCTGCTATATTGTAGAAAAAGAATAAATGTTCGCTAGTTGAAATGACATTGCCGGCTAAAGAGGTGGTCACCATCATTTTGGCTTCCGCTGTTTGAAACAACGAAAACAATATGGTGATCATAAACAAAAGTAAACGGGCCACCCGCCTTTTGTTCATTGGGCATCACCCGCTAGTTATTCGTTCGTTCGCCGCCAGGCAACTGCATCGCGTCAAACCGAAATGTCATTGATTCTTGAAGATTTTGAAAGCTGTTATCGGCTTCTTCCGGGAACACCAATTTGAACTGCAAATGATGAGACTGGCCGGCCACAAGCAAAATATCTGAAACAGAAAGCATGCTAATCGGCCCCTCGTAATGAACAGTCCCGGAATCTTGGTCTTTAATTTCAATTTGAAGCCCCTTATCCGTATCTGTCCAAAGGATCGTATTGCCCGGATTTGCCGTTACAGAAATGTTATAGGTAAGATCCACATTTCCGCTATTATGAATTTCTATGGAACGCGTAGCTGTATCCCCGGGAAGAAAATTACTGATATTATAAAGCACTGTCGGGCTGGCAGGTGTCGTAGAAATATCGAGCAAGGCGGAACGTATAATGTTTCCTGTGTTCGAATCGGAGTCCGTGAAACTGGAGTTTATCGGAGCAACCGCTGAAGAGAAAACAATGATCAACATGCCAAACAAAAAGAAGATGCCGCCGCTCATTCTCCCTCCCAACCGGCCGCTGAACATCTTCTTTCCCCCTCCCTCACATTTTTTTTGAATTTTGAACGATGTTAGATCCTTTGCAAACACATCACCGCTTTTTTTCGTCTTGTCAAAATGGCTCCTAGGAAAAACATCCTCCTTTTCCGCACCTTCTCTTTTTAATTGGAATTGAGGAATAGATCTTTCTTCCTATCCCCCTTCTATTATACCCAACCTACATAGCCACTGAATTTTGCAACTTTGTGACCAAAATTTACAGCTACATAAAAAGATCCCTAAAGGCCGGTAACCGACCTCTAGGGATCCATTTTTAATGATAGCCGTTTTGGCCGTTGGCGCTGCCGCTCGTTTTATGTTTCGGCCTGTTTTTCCCTTTTTGTTTCGTGCCCCCGTCTTTTTTCGTGTGCTTCGCCATCGTAATCCCCCCTGTATCAAAATCCCCCGCATCGTTACGTTATCCGGTTTACGGATCATTTATACACATCAACGAAGCCGCTTTCTTCCTTCACGTCCACAATCGAAAATGGCGTTCATTTCCCCGCCTAAAACGAGAACCATGCCGGACAAATAAAGCCAAATCATCAGCACGATCATCCCGCCGAGGCTCCCATGCATGGCCGTGTAATTGGCGAAGTGGTTGACATAATAGGCAAATGCCAGCGATGTCGCAATCCAGCCGGCGGTGGCGAATAGGGCGCCACGCACGACATTGACACAGCGCAACTGCTTGTTTGGGGCAAAATAATAAAGGGCAGTAAAGACAGCAAACAGTAGCAGCGAGCTCGTCGTCCAACGGAATGTATTCCATACGGTTAAAAAGTGTTCCGATAACCCTAATGTGGAAAACAAAAACAGCCCGATCATCCGGCCGAATACCGGCAGCACGAGCGCGACGATAATCACGGCGATCATCCCGACCGTCAACACAATCGACAGTCCGCGCGCCACCCAAAACGGCCGGTTTTCCTCCACGTCATAAGCGCGGTTGAACGCCCGCATAATGGCGCCCATTCCGTTTGAAGCGGACCAAATGGCACCGATAATGCTTAACGACAACAGTTTCCCATTTTGCTCGTCCATTAAGTGATGCACATTTGTCTCGATCAGATGAAGCGCCTCCTTCGGCGCATATTGCCGCACAAGCGCAAGCACATCTTCATGTGGAATCGGCAAATACGCCAACAGCGTCATTAAAAACAGCAAAAACGGAAACAGCGACAACAGAAAGTAATACGCCAACTCCGCTGACAGCCGCGGAACTTCATCCTCCGTAAAGCGCCGGGCCAACTCGCGGATGAACGTCATATCCACCAACACGTGTCGCCCTCCTTTTCCGTTTTTTCATCATGTCCTTTCCCTCGGAGTCAGCTGATGGTTGCGGACGATCGTGTCAAGCAAATGTTCGCATCCGGAACGGACAAGATCATATACTTCGGCGAAATTCCCGGTATAATATGGATCCGGCACATCATCTTTTTCCCGATCCGGGACAAAATCGAGCAGCCGGGCGATCACGGCTGCTGAATTTGGCCCAGCCATCCGGCGCAAATCGCTCAAGTTGGCGGCGTCCATGGCGATGATGTAATCAAATTCTGCCAAGTCGCGGCGCCCGACTTGCCGGGCGCGGATACCGGAATAGTCAATGGCGTTCTCGTTCAAAATCCGCCTTGTCCCCTCATGCGGCGGCTCGCCGACATGCCAGCTGCCCGTTCCCGCTGAATCAACGGCAATCTGTCCGTCAAGCCCCCGTTCTTTCACCAAATGACGGAATACCGCTTCCGCCATCGGCGAACGGCAAATGTTGCCGAGGCAAACAAACAACACTTTGATCATCCAATCAACAACCCCTTTCGCTATTTCTATACCGTTTTCCTATCGTTAGTTTTCCCTTTTCATCCAAGCCCCTGACTGCCTCTTTCTGGAGGGGCATGCATATGCATCTACATTTTACCATCCATCGTTGATGCAGGCCATATTGCCTCTCCCTTTTTCCCGGCTCATATGGTACAATGCATGGTAACTTGCCATGGGAGGAATGAAACAATGGACTTGTCGAAACCGTCGATGGAAAACGTCGAATATATAGTTGAGCAACTGAAGAAAAAATTAAAAATGCTCAACATTGATGCGATTAAGCCGTCCCATTTTTCCGAGGCGTGGTATGACGAACTGAAAGACATTTACGACATGGTCATGAAACGTGAAACGTTCAGTCCAAGCGAAATACAAGCCATTGTCGAGGAGCTCGGAAGCCTGCGCAAGCGGTAATCCCCCCTTCTGTCACCGGATGGAAGCGCCGCGAAGCCGCCTTAGTGTATAAAAAAATAATTCCTATCGAAAAACTAGGATTGACATTGGCGACAATTGTGCTAAAATTTTAATCAATTACAACCATTACATACGCTTATCAAGAGTGAGGGAGGGACTGGCCCGATGAACTCCGGCAACCTGCCGTATTTGGCAAGGTGCTAATTCCAGCAAAATGGGATCCATTTTGGAAGATAAGGCGTCTCCGTTCTTCCGCTCTTTCCGAAATGGAAGGGGCGTTTTTGTCGCCACGCTGCTCGCTGCCGGATGAATATCCGACTAATTACGTTGATTTTCTTTGATTTTAAGGAGGGGGAAACGATGCTCACATATGACCGATGGGAAACGGCCGAAAAACCGTCTTTTCCGTCCGATGATGACACAAAAGGGGCGCTGGCTGTCCTCGCTTGGGCGTACCGTGAATACGGCGATGACATTGTGTACGCCTGCAGCTTCGGCATTGAAGGGATTGTGCTCATTGATTTGATCTCCCAGGTCAAGCCGGATGCGGAAATCGTCTTTTTGGATACAGGGCTGCATTTTCAAGAGACGTACGACACGATCGCGAAGGTACAGGAAAAATACCCGTCGCTCCGCATCGTGATGAAAAAGCCGCACTTGACGTTGGAAGAACAGGCTGCGCAATTTGGCGACGAATTATGGAAGCGCGATCCGAACAAATGCTGTGAGCTGCGCAAAGTCATTCCGCTGCGGGAAGTCTTGACCGGAGTCACCGCTTGGATTTCCGGCTTGCGCCGCGAGCAGTCGCCGACCCGGAGTCATGTCGAGTACATCAATAAAGACGACAAGTTCCGTTCCATTAAAGTGTGCCCGCTCATTCATTGGACGTGGAAAGATGTTTGGAATTACGTGTATAAACACGGCCTTCCGTACAACGTGCTCCATGACCAGGGCTACCCGAGCATCGGCTGCGCCCCGTGCACGGCGCCGGCATCAGACCCAAACGATTTGCGCTCCGGGCGCTGGGCCGGCCAGGGGAAAACGGAGTGCGGGCTCCATCTCACATAGGGGGAGAACAATGATATGCTCCTTGCCATTGCCTTTATTGTATCTTTTTTCTTCGCCATGAACATCGGGGCGAGCGGCGCGGCCGCCTCAATGGGTGTCGCCTACGGATCAGGCGCCATTCCGAAAAAATCGGTGGCCCTCCTTCTTTGCGGCATCGGCGTGTTCCTCGGCAGCCTCGGCGGCGGAGAAGTGGTGAAAACGATCGGGTCGGGCATTATTCCGTCTTCGATCCTCACCGTCAAAATCGTTGTCATCATTTTAACGGCGGCGGCTATTTCACTCTTTGCGGCGAACATCATGGGCATTCCGCTCTCGACGAGCGAGATCACCGTCGGATCCGTCGTCGGCGTCGGCATCGCCTATCAGGCGGTGTACTTTCACAAACTGCTGTTTATCATGTCGGTATGGGTCGTGATCCCGATCATCGCCTTTTCGTTTACACTGGCCGTCGGCAAATGGTTTTTGGCGCTCAAGCGAAAGTACCCGCAACTTGAACAAGGGCGCTGGCAAAAAACGTTCATGGCCTTGCTCGTCATCACCGGCTTTCTCGAGGCGTTTTCCGCCGGTATGAACAATGTGGCCAACGCCGTCGGGCCGCTTGTCGGGGCCGGGCTGATGGTGGTCGGGCCGGCAACTATTTTCGGCGGCTTGTTCGTCGCCGCCGGTGCCCTCTTGCTTGGACATCGTGTTTTGGAAACAAATGGGAAGAAAATCACGAACTTCTCCCCGTTTGAAGGGAGCGCCATTTCCGGCACGGGAGCCGTGCTCGTCATCATTTCGTCGCTGTTTGGTTTGCCTGTTCCGCTTACGCAGATTACGACATCAGCGATCATCGGCATCGGAACAGCGAAAAGCGGGATGTCGATTTGGCAAAAGCGGATTGTTGTACAGCTATTAAAAGTATGGTTTGTTTCACCCATCTTTTCCCTTGTCATTTCGTACAGCCTTGTGAAGCTGTTGCTTGACAGCGACGTTTACACGGTGATCGCCATCTTCAGCGTCTGCCTGGCGACGCTTGGCGTCATCAGCTTGAAAAAAACGGTCGCCGAAGAAGAGCGTTCGCTTCACGAACATGGCGGCGGCATTTAATGAACATCTATTAATCTAGGAGGTTATGAACATGAGCTTAAGCATTCCGCATGGCGGCACATTGATCAACCGTTGGAATCCGGATTACCCAATCGATGAAGCAACGAAAACGATCGAGCTTTCCAAAGCCGAACTAAGCGACCTCGAGCTGATCGGCACAGGCGCCTACAGCCCGCTCACCGGCTTTTTAACGAAAGCGGATTACGACGCGGTCGTGGAAACGATGCGCCTCGCTGACGGCACCGTCTGGAGCATCCCGATTACGCTGGCGGTGACGGAAGAAAAAGCGGGTGAACTCGCTGAAGGCGACAAAGCGAAGCTCGTTTATGACGGCGACGTCTACGGCGTTATTGAAATCGCCGATATTTACCGCCCGGATAAAACGAAAGAGGCCAAGCTCGTCTATAAAACCGACGAACTCGCTCACCCGGGCGTGCGCAAACTGTTTGAAAAACCGGATGTGTACGTCGGCGGAGCGGTTACGCTCGTCAAACGGACCGACAAAGGCCAGTTTGCTTCGTTTTATTTTGATCCGGCCGAAACGCGGAAACGGTTTGCCGAACTCGGTTGGAACACGGTCGTCGGCTTCCAAACGCGCAACCCGGTTCACCGCGCCCACGAATATATTCAAAAATGCGCGCTTGAAATCGTTGACGGCTTGTTTTTAAACCCGCTCGTCGGCGAAACGAAAGCGGACGATATTCCGGCCGACATCCGGATGGAAAGCTATCAAGTGTTGCTTGAAAACTATTATCCGAAAGACCGCGTTTTCTTGGGCGTCTTCCAGGCCGCGATGCGCTACGCCGGGCCGCGCGAAGCGATTTTCCATGCCATGGTGCGGAAAAACTTCGGCTGCACGCACTTCATCGTCGGCCGCGACCATGCGGGCGTCGGCAACTATTACGGCACGTATGATGCACAAAAAATCTTCTCGAACTTTACGGCCGAAGAGCTTGGCATTACACCGCTCTTTTTCGAACATAGCTTTTATTGCACGAAATGCGAAGGCATGGCATCGACGAAAACGTGCCCGCACGACGCTCAATATCACGTTGTCCTTTCCGGCACGAAAGTCCGCGAAATGTTGCGCAACGGCCAAGTGCCGCCGAGCACGTTCAGCCGTCCGGAAGTGGCCGCCGTCTTGATCAAAGGGTTGCAAGAACGCGAAGCGGTCACCCCGTCGACACGCTAAAGGAGGAGCGAGATGAGCACGAATATCGTTTGGCATCATACATCGGTGACAAAAGAAGATCGTCGCCAACGCAACGGCCATCATAGCGCCATCCTTTGGTTCACCGGCCTGTCCGGATCTGGCAAATCGACGGTGGCGAACGCCGTCTCCAGACGGCTGTTTGAGCTTGGCATTCAAAATTACGTGCTCGATGGCGACAACATCCGCCACGGGCTCAATAAAGACCTCGGTTTTTCCGCCGCCGACCGGACGGAAAACATTCGCCGCATCGGCGAAGTCGCCAAATTGTTTGTCGACAGCGGTCAGTTCGTGTTAACAGCGTTTATTTCTCCATTTGCTGAAGACCGGGCGCTCGTCCGCCGCTTGGTCGAAGAAAATGAGTTTATCGAAATTTACGTCAACTGCCCGCTCGAGGAGTGCGAAAAGCGCGACCCGAAAGGGCTGTATGAGAAGGCGCGACGCGGAGAAATCCGCGAATTCACCGGCATCGATTCGCCGTATGAAGCGCCGGAAGCCCCGGAGCTGACCATTGAAACACACCGCTATTCGGTAAATGAATGTGTCGAGCAAGTGCTCGCGTATTTGCGAGAGCGCGGATTCATCCCAGCGGTGGAAACGAACTGACGATGCCGTGTCTCCCACTCGAAAAAAGAGGGGGAGACGATTTTACAAAGTCGTTTTCGTGCCAAGGCGGGCTGTTTACAATAAAAGCAACCACATTCACTCAAGCCGCCTAAAGACGGTGACCGGCAAGCAAGCTGGATTATGCAAGAAAGGGCTGAAACAACGATGGGGAAAGTATATTTGGTCGGCGCCGGCCCCGGCGATCCGGAACTCATTACCGTCAAAGGATTGAAATGCATCCAACAAGCAGACGTCATTTTGTACGACCGCCTCATTAATGAAGACTTGTTGGCGTATGCTAAGCCGGATGCTGAGCTCATTTTTTGCGGCAAGCTACCCGGCTATCATGTCATGCAGCAAGAAACGATCAACCGTTCGCTCGTTCTGCATGCCAAAAAGGGAAAAACGGTCGTCCGTTTAAAAGGGGGCGATCCGTTTGTGTTCGGGCGCGGCGGTGAAGAGGCAGAGGCGCTTGTTCAACACGGGATCGAGTTTGAGATCGTTCCCGGCGTCACGTCAGCCATCGCGGCAGCCGCTTATGCCGGCATCCCTGTTACCCATCGCGAGTTCAGCTCCAGCGTCGCCTTTGTCACGGGTCATCGCCGCGACGGAATCCGCGAAGACATCAAGTGGGAAAGCCTCGCCAAAGGCATTGATACGATCGCCATTTACATGGGCGTTCACAACTTGCCGTACATTTGCGGCCAGCTGATCAAATACGGCAAAGCTCCGGACACGCCGGTGGCGGTCATTCAATGGGGAACGACGTCAAGCCAGCGCACCGTCACCGGCACGCTGGCGACAATCGCTGCCGTTGCCGCCAAAGAACATATCGAAAATCCAAGCATGATCATCATCGGGGATGTCGTCCGGCTGCGCGCCAACATTCAATGGTTTGAGCGGCTGCTGTCATCGTCGGCAGCCGCCGGCGCCACCTCGTGAGGCAATGGCGATGGAAGCTGTTTTGTATGTCGGCCATGGCAGCCGGGTTCCGGCTGCGCACCAAGAAGCGGTCCGCTTCGTTGAACAATGCAAGGCGGCGATCGACATCCCGATTCAAGAGCTGTGCTTCGTTGAGCTGACCGAGCCGGATATTGTGACCGGTGTTGATCTCTGTGTCACCCAAGGGGCTACTCGTGTGATTGTCATCCCGTTGCTGCTTCTATCCGCCGGCCATGCCAAATACGACATTCCGGCTGCGCTTGAAGCGGCGAAACGGCGCCATCCGTCTTTGGAGATCGTCTGCGGGGCGCCGTTTGGCGTCCATGAGACGATGATCGACATCATCATCGACCGCATCGGCGAGCAGCCGGCGCCGCTTGATCGCGAATCCATGGTCCTTCTGATCGGCCGCGGCAGCAGCGATCCGGATACGAAGCGCGACATCGCCGCCATCGCCCGGCGCTTGCAAGAAAAAACGAACGCGCCGCACGTGGATGTTTGCTTTCTCGCCGCCATCCACCCGACGCTTGACGAAGGGCTCGAACGGGCGAGCGCATCCGGATACCGGCACGTGTTTGTCGTCCCGTATTTGCTGTTTACCGGCCTCTTAATGAAAACGGTCGAACGAAAGCTGCGGACGCTGCCTGTTTCCCATCAGCAGTGGCATTTATGCTCATATTTAGGGTATCATCCGCGGCTTGTAACGCTCATTCAACAACAAGTGCAGTCGCTGTCGGCAGCGAAAAAAGGAGCTTGAGCAGACAAGCTCCTTTTTTCATGGTATGATGGAAGCGAAGCGACCGCAGTGAAGGAGGGCTTCATCATGATGAAGCGGGTTCATGTCATGGTCGAAGGGCGCGTGCAAGGCGTCGGGTTTCGCTATTTCGTCCAACACGAGGCGCTCAAACGCCAGCTGACCGGCTGGGTGAAAAACAATGATGACGGAACAGTGGAAATGGAAGCCCAAGGGCATGAAAGCGCGCTCCAACTGTTTTTGGATACGATTGAAGCCGGCACGATGTTTGCCAAAGTTTCCCACATGCACGTCGAGCCGCGCCCCGTCCGCCCTGACGAAACAAAATTCCGCATTATGTACGGAAATGGCGTTTGACCGACGCGCCACTAGCAGTCAGCCTAAGCGGGTTCTCAGTACGGCCGCTTTCCGTCTGCCAGCAAGCGCTTCCTCCGCTCCTTTTCACCCGAGGAAAAAGCGGGACAGCTGTCCGTTTGCTTAAGCCGGCCGCAAATGCGGCGCCGCATATTGAAAACACGTCTCCAAAATGGCCGTATTTGCGCGCTCATTTTTTTGCTGCGCTTCACGGCAAAATGGATGGAATACATCGACAGCGGCCTGCGGATATTCCCCGCATATGTCCACGCCGAGCACTTTTTTATAGAATAGTAGAAGGCGCAAACAAGCGAGCAGCCGGGAAAGCGGCATCACCCCTTGGTCCCAGTTCGTCACAGCGTCTTCACGGCGAAGCGCATCTTTATCAATGCTGATATAGACGCTTCCGGTCGGAATGACGTCCAAAAGCGCCTTCGGCCATTCATCGTGATTATCGAAAGGAAGAACTGTAATTTTTGGAGATAAACGGAGATGACTTGGAGAAAGTGACGGGCCGACAATAACGACTTTTTGCAGCTGCGGATGTCCGAGTGTGTAAGCCACCCACGAGCCGCATGAAATGAGGCGGTCGCTCCCTCCTTCGGCATCCGTATGGTGGTCAAACAAGACGAGCGTAAACGGCTCTTTTATCTCCTTTACGAGCAAATAGCTCACATAATGGAAGTTGCCGTTCCCGATTAAAACCGCCCCGCGCAGCCGCCGACGGCCCAGCCGCCGTTCAATTTCCGCAAGAGCTGCCTCGCTGCAATACAAATTCGTCTCCGGCACATCCGACATATCGATCCATTCGTGCGGAAAACGGAACAATCGCTTTTGCGGCCGGTGAGTGCCGTCAAAATTGAGCATCGTGACACCATTGCCTTGAAACCCCATTTCTCCTCACCTTTCCTTTCGCTGAATCGTTGTTCAACGCCTCTAAGGTGCGGATGAGTCCAAGATGTGTTCGTCTTCATTATACAATGAAAGACGAAATATTTCCGTTCCTATGCCTTGGTCATGTACAATATATAGAAAACAGCTAAAGGAGGGACCCCGCGTGCAGCCGATTGACGCCGCCGCTGTTCAAGAGGCGCTGGACCGCTTCACCAATCGCGACGTATACATCCATTTAGAAACGACGAACGGGGCGTACGCCTCTCATCATAACGAACGATTTTTTTCCGCCGGCGCTTACATCCGCAACGCCCGCATCCGCTTCACCCGCGGCAAAATCACCGGCCCAGGGCCGTATCGCGTCGGGCTGAAGCTTCAAAGCGGCTGGGTGTACGCCGAAGGACTCACCCATTGGGAATGGACGAACGAAGGGCAGTTGTTGTTGGCCGGACACGATTACGAAGGGAAACTGGCTGTCGCCCTTGAGCTGAGCGACACGCCGTTCGCATAAGGAGGGGCTTGCGATGAAGGAACGACACGTACTTGTTGTGTTTCCCCACCCGGATGATGAGGCGTTTGGCGTTTCGGGCACCATTGCCCAGCATGTGCAAATCGGCACACCGGTGACGTACGCCTGCCTGACGCTTGGCGAAATGGGGCGAAATATGGGCGTGCCCCCGTTTGCCAACCGTGAAACGCTTCCGCTCATCCGCAAGCAGGAGCTGGAAGAAGCGTGCCGCGTTCTCGGCATTCGTGATTTGCGCTTGCTTGGATATCGCGATAAAACGGTCGAATTTGAAGATGAAAACGAGCTTGCTGACCGGATTGCCGCCATCGTGGCGGAAACGAACCCGTCGCTCGTCATTACGTTTTACCCCGGCTACAGCGTTCACCCTGACCATGATGCATGCGGCGCTGCGGTCATCCGCGCCCTAAAACGCCGGCCAAAAAACGAGCGGCCGACCGTCCATTGTGTGGCCTTTGCGAAAAACTGCGAACAAGATCTTGGTCAACCAGACGTCATCCGCGATGTCAGCCCGGTGATCGAGACGAAGCTGGCCGCCATCCGCGCCCACCGTTCACAAACCGAGGGGCTGATGCAGGCGGCCTCCAAGCGCGGCGATGCGCTTGCTTGGCTGAAAACAGAGCGGTTTTGGACGTATCGGTGGGATGATTAGCCGGTCGGACACCGATTTGAACGGGGGAGGAATTTCATTCTGGCCCCCTATTTTCTTATTGAGCACAATTCCATTGTTCCAACACACGCAAACATCGCCGCTCGGCCAAGCAGCTGCTATCTTCATCTATAGCCAAACGTTCGCTTCTTCGGCCAATTCCCCTTCAGCACAGTGACCGCTTTTCCTTCAAGATGCACCCTCTCCCCCGCCATCGTCACCCGCACAATACCGCCGCGGGATGAAACTTGATGGCCCACCAGCGTCGTTTTTCCGAATCGGTCCGCCCAATACGGCCCAAGGCAGCAGTGCGCCGAGCCGGTGACCGGGTCTTCCGGCACGCCAATGGCTGGAAAAAAAGCCCGCGACACAAAGTCCACTCCTTCCGTCATCGAGCGACTTGTTACGATCACACCGCGGGCATCCACTTGTTGAAGCAAGTGAAAATCCGGCTGCAGCTCATGCACGATTCGTTCCGAATCAACTTCCACTAAATAGTCAAACCGGTTTCGCCCGATAAACAGCGGCTTTACCGCCAAGGCGTCGGTGAGCTCAGCAGGGGGCGACTCGTCCAACATTGGCGCTTCATTCGGAAAATCAAGCCGAATCCAGCCATCGTTGTTGACAGCCGTCAACACCCCGCTGTTTGTGAAAAAGGCGATCGCTTCATTCGCGCGGCACTCCCCCCGTTCCCACAGCACATGGGCGCTCGCCAATGTCGCATGCCCGCATAAATCGACTTCGGCTTTGGGCGTGAACCAGCGCAGGCGGTAACCGCCCTCGTGCGAAACTACAAAGGCCGTCTCGGACAAATTCATTTCTGCGGCAACACGCTGCATCCACTCATCACGAGCCGGATGCGGCAGCAGACAGACAGCCGCCGGGTTGCCGGCAAATAGCCGGTCAGTGAACGCATCAACAATGTACATCGAAATCCTCATCATTCCCATCCCTTCTTTCCCGGTTTCGTTCTTTTTCTTTCGTCAACAGGTGAGCGAACTTCTCATCCCAACGGCCGTTTTGCCGGAATTCGTCGGCCGCGAGCGCCCGAAACAGCCGCTTTCGTGCGGCATCGTCCGCCACCTCACGCAAAATGACATCGCGGGCCTTCTGCAAAAACTGAAGATACGTCCCATACTCGTCTCCGTATTGCTTCTCAAGCTCGCTCCGGATGCGGCGAGCCACCGTCGGGCTCGCCCCTCCGGTCGATACGGCAATCGTCAGCGGGCCGCGGCGGACGACAGCCGGAACGTGAAAATCGCACCGTTTCGGGTCATCGACGATATTCAACAGCTGGCCTGATCCCGCTGCCTGCGCCACCGCTTCGTTCACATTCCGGTCGTTTGTCGCCGCGATGACAAGAAACGCTCCTGCCAAGTCGTCTTCAGCAAACGTCTTCTGACGCCAAACGATCTCTCCTTTGGCCGCGAGCGCTTCAATGTCCGGCACCGCCTCCGGGGCGACCACCACAACGTCCGCTTCCGCTTCGAGCAAGCCGTAAACTTTCCGCGCCGCCACTTGGCCGCCGCCAATGACGACCGCGCGGCGGCCGCGCAAATGAAGAATAACCGGATATCCCACGGCGCAACCCTCCCATTCCATCATCATCAGGCAGACTGAATCGTTTTCTGCGCACAAACAGGCGCGATCTTGCCCGACTGCCTGCCTTGGCTGGCAAACAAAAGGCGTTCCCAGCCAAAAGGTAAAAAAAGAAGCCGTGCATCGGACACGGCTTTTTCCTTGATTATATCACCCTTGTTTCACTTCTTGAAGCCATTGGGACAATCGTTCGTTTTTCTTTTTCATATGCTCAAGCCATTGCGGAAGCAGCTTTTTCATCGCCTCCTGATCGTTGTTCTCCATCGCCTGTCTCGTTTGTTCATGAAGCTGATGAAGCTGTTGTTTTTCTTCTTTCGTCATCCACCGTTTCTTTTTATGTAACTGTTTCAACTCCTGTTTAAACTGTTCCTTCGTGATTTTTTTATTGGCCAGCTGATCGATGAGCCGGTCAAGCGCCGCTTCGCGCTCTTTTTTCATCTTTTTACACTTTTCTTTGATGGCCTGTTTCACGTTCTCGTCGTTCAGCTGCTGACGCAACGCTTTCCGCTCATCGAGCACTTTTTTCCATTCATCTGCCTGTTCAGGCGTATAAGTTTGAACCATCTCCATCCACTTTTGTTCGTCCAGCCCGTCATGCTTCCACATATGGCCGATCGGCAAATGAACATCAACGGCTTCATGATGACCGGCAGCCACCCATGACGGCATCGCCAGCACGAGTGAGGCAAAAAAGGCAACCCATACTTTTTTCACCATCTTCACTCCTCTTCTTTTCATTTCGCTCACGATCATCAACGGCTAGGCAGCTGGGACCAATCATTGCTTTTGCTCTTCTTCGCGCCTCCTCCTTTCCAACCATTGACTCCTTCCCTATTTTCCCCGTTTTTTGAATATCCTTGCATAAAAAATAAGGGGCTCGCAAAAAACCGAGTCCCCTTATTGTTATCGGAAGAAACCGTTTAGCGGAATTTTTCCTCAATGCGCCGCCCATAGTCGCGCAGCGCCTTCGAGTTTGTCTGTTGGCGCTTTTTCATTAATTCAGCAAAGCGAAGCTGTTTTTCCGTCCATTTTTTCGTAAGTTCCTGCTTTTTCTCGTCATCCTCACAACAGCGCAACAAATCTTCGAGCGTCATCAGCTCTTTGCGCAGTTCGGTTTCCTCGGTCACGTACCCGGCGTTTTTCAGCAGCAAATACCCGAGCCGCAACTCTTCCGGGATATGGGAGATGTCCTCAAGCTCAAGCGGTTTGCCGAAACCGGGCAAATGGTCAAACTCGCCGTTTTTCATTGCTTCGCGGATTTTCTCCTCGGCGATGCGCCAAAATCCGTCCATTTCATGTCAACTCCTGTGCCTGCCGCCTCGTATATTGCTCTTTCAAAAAGTGGACAAACTCATCATACGGAAGCGGCGGGGAAAAGTAGTATCCTTGCGCCTCATCGCACCGTTTTCCTTGCAAATAGGCGGCTTCCGTCTCCGTTTCGACCCCTTCGGCCAACACTTTGACACCTATATTATGCCCGAGACGAATAATGGACGGCAAGATGACATCTTTTTTTCCTTGAATATGCTGGACAAATGAGCGGTCAATTTTCAACCGGTCGATCGGCAAGTCGGTCAAGTAGCTGAGCGAGCTATAGCCGGTGCCGAAGTCGTCCATGCTGATTGTCACACCGAGTGCCTTCAACTTTGACAAAATATCGAGCGCACGCTCCGTATCCATCGTCATCCGTTCCGTAATTTCAAGATCTAAATGGTGCGGCGGCAGCCCGGTGTCGGCGAGCAGGCGGGCGAGCTTGTCAACAAACCGGCGGCTTTCAAACTCGTATGGCGATAAGTTGACCGAGACGGACAAATGCGGAAACTGATCAAGCAACTGTTTCGTTTGCCGGCAGGCGGTGCGAATCACCCATTCGTTGATCGGAATAATCATCCCCGTTTGTTCAGCGACCGGGATAAACAATGATGGAGGAACCATCCCTTTTTCCGGGTGACGCCAACGGATGAGCGCTTCCATGCCGATGATGCTCCGGTCATACAGCTGAATTTGCGGTTGGTAATAAAGCTCAAACTCCCCGTTTTCAAGCGCGCGCCGCAAATCGCGCTCCATCGCCATCTTTTCATGCAATCGGCCGGCCATCGGTTCAGTGAAAAAGAGAAAATCGCTCGCCGCCTTGTTCCGCGCCTCGTAGCGGGCAATGTCCGCCTTGCGGATTAACGTTTTCACGTCTTCCCCGTCTTTCGGATAGACGCTGATGCCGACGTTTACCGTCACATACAGCTCCAACCCGTTGATGACAATCGGTTCGTCCGCGACCTCAATCAGCCGCTTTGCTGCCTCCTCTGCTTTTTCATGTGCGCCGTCCGGCAGCACGGCGATAAATTCGTTCCCGCTCCAACGTCCAACCACGATCCCTTCCTGTTCTCTCCAAACGCGCGCCAGATGGAGCAACACCTTATCTCCAACGGCATAGCCGTAAAAATCGTTGATCGTCTTAATGCCGCTCACTTCTAAAAACATAACCACCGCTTCTTGGCCATTCCGTTTGGCGTCGGTGAGACATTGTTCAATCTGCTTATACATCGCTTCTTTGTTCGGGAGACCAGTCAGTTCATCATGGCTGGCAATGTATTGCAGCCGCCTCTCGTTTTGCTTCCGCTCGGTCAGGTCGCGGACGGCGATGACCGTTCCTTTTTGTCCTTCATAATCGTAACGGCGCTGCACGATTTCCGCCGGAAACACCGTCCCATCCTTTCGCCGCAACTCGACTTCAAACCGCTCCGGGCCGCTGTCCGAACGGCCCGGTCTCAGCGATCCATCGACCATTATATCATCGATCGGCAAGTGCACGAGTTCACTTGCCGTATAGCCAAGCAGGCGGCAAGCCGCTTCATTTGCTTCGACAATTTTCTTAGATGCACACACGACGATTCCTTCCGTCGTCATTTCCGCCAGTCGGCGCAACCGTTCCTCGTTCGCCGTTAATGCTTTCTTATAGACGGCAAGCGCGTTTCGCTCCATTTGTCGATAGAGCACTAACAAATAAATGAAGACAATGACGAAATACAGTGCCATTATTATTGCAGCTGCCTTTTGCCGTTCTTTTTGCAGGCGCTGCTCATACATCCCCGCATCATACTCAACGCCAACGATTGCATCTATAGTCCCGTCAAGCTTCCTGATCGGCATAAAAGTGCGAATGCTTCCCCCCCGCTCATCCATGCTTGGCCGCTCCATCACAAATCGGCCGCGAAAAGCCTCCTCCATTTCGGGGGAAGTATGGCGGTAAACCGTTCCGGGCGGAACAAGTTGTTCCGCTTTGCCGTCGATGCGGCCGTTCCGGTGGGAATCGACCGCTAGAGCGGCAACAAAATATAGCTCGCCGCTCCCGTTCCTTTTTAACGTATATACACCGGTCATGCGGCCATGATGCTGCCAGCGCTCAAGCGCAGTCAGTATCGTATGATACGCGGGATGGCGGTCCGCGTTTTCGTCAAGCCACTCATGTCCCATGGCGGCCAAATCGCCGGCGATCATGCCGGCGATTTGCTTGGCACTTTCTTTGTATTCACCATGCTCGCGCTTCTCTGCGTAATCGATATAAACCATTCCGGCGCCAAAAAGAAAGAGCGAAAATATAGTGAACACAACGGTCAGCTTCGGCGCCACCCTCCATGGCGACAACGCTCCATAACGCCTTGTCACCCGATGGGCATACATACAACCGGCACCGGCTGTCAAGAAAAATGCTACTATGTATACAAGATATTCGAACTTATTCGACATAAATCATCACCGTCATAGATTTTTCGACGTTCTTCCTTCATTATAAAGTCGGGATCCTTCCCTTCGCTTCCCTCCACCGTTCCTATTCGTTCGACAGCTTCCGACATCCACATTCCAATCATAGGACTAAAGGGGCAGAAAAGCTATATAACTGCCGCCATAAAAATGGCTATTCCATCAGGAACATAACAACAAACTGTTATAAACCATTAGGACTAGGTCCTATGTTTGTAACTGTGCTGTAACATTATTTAATTCAACTGTAAAAAACAAGACCATTTTCCTCTGTTATACTGTAATCAAACAACGTCGAATGGAAAAAGATTTTGTCGGGGGTTCGGGAAAATGAAAAAATGGCTCACACTTGTTTCCGTATCATTCATCGTTCTTTTTTCCTCCTTTTTTGTAAGCACTTCCAGTTCTGATGCAGCCGCCAACAAGACAAGGCTGATCGCTGAGGCAAAAAAACTGGTCGGCACCCCGTATCGGTATGGTGGCAAAACGCCAAAAGGATTTGACTGCTCGGGATTTGTTTACTACACCCATCAAAAAGTCGGTGTCACGCTGCCGCGCTCTTCCAAAGAAATGTACAAAAAAGGGAAATACGTACATAAGTCAAAGTTGCAACCAGGAGATTTAGTGTTCTTTGACACTTCCAAGCGGACAAAAGGCGTCTCCCATGTTGCCATCTATATTGGAAACAATAAAGTCATTCATGCCGTTTCCCGCGGTGTCAAAATCGACAGCTTAAACAGCAGTTATTGGAAAACAAAATATGTCGGGGCCAAGCGTCTGTAGCGTCCCACCGCAAAAGCTCTCTGTCATATGAAGCGCGCTTAATAGGCAGGGAGTTTTTGTTATGCAAAAAAAAAGCGGCCCTCCGAAACCGGAGAGCCCAATTATATATTCATAGGGGATCGGGGGAATACTTGGAAAACGTTACGCTATTATTCATTTCCACTTTCTCGTTTTTTATACACGAAAACAAAAAAATTTTTTCGTCCACTGTTCTAATTTCTGTTTGCGTCCGCCCTGATAAATGAAATAAGTTCATCCAACGGCATCGGCCGGCTGATGAAGTAGCCTTGCACCCGATCGCAACAGTATTTTTCTAAAAAATCGAAATGTCCCTTTGTTTCAATCCCTTCCGCAACGGTTCGCATCCCTAAATGGTGGGCAATATAAATGATCGCTACTGTCAAGAGAGCCGTTTTTTCATCTTCCATAATGTCCACAACCAACGATTTATCAATTTTTAGCGTATCAATCGGAATTTTTCGCAAATAACCGATCGAAGAATACCCGCTGCCAAAATCATCAATAGCAATTCGAAACCCGAGCCGTTTGAGCGCTTGAATCGACTCCATTACTTGTTCATCATCACTCAACGCGATGGTTTCAGTAAAAAAAGACGGCCGCCTCTAGCTAGCGTGGGACGGCACAAAATGAAAAAACGATGCAATAAGGTTTTTCAATTTACGAAACAATGTCATAAAGCATGTTTTTCGCTACATCACCTGCTTTCTAACATGACAGACATAAATAGACGATATTTGTCGAATGGTATAGATGATGATTGGTTGTCCGTTCATCGATTTTTGACAAAGGCAGGTGTTTTCGTTGTTCGCTTCCTCAGAGCTGGGCGTCGATTTAGGGACGATGAATGTCAGGCTGTTTAGCCAGACGAAAGGGCTTCTTTTTGACGAACCGGCGGCGGTCGCCTATAATCGCCAGGCGGACAAGCTTATGGCAATCGGCCAAAAGGCGAAAGAAATGATTGGCAAAACTCCACCCCATGTTGAAGTGACGTATCCGCTGCAAAACGGCGTCATCGCTGATTTTGACCGTGCCAAGGCGCTGTTGCAACAAGTCTTCAAACAGTCGGGCAAACAGCTCGGCCTCGCTCTCAAAAAGCCAGACGTCATCATGAGTGTCCCGTTCCACGCCACCTCCGTCGAGCGCCGCTCTTTTTACGAAATCGCCAAACATTGTGGGGCGAAGCATATTCATTTTATTGAGGAACCCGTCGCGGCCGCTATCGGTGCAGATTTGCCGGTCGGTGAACCGGTCGCGAATGTCGTCGTCCATTTAGGAGCCGGCAAAACGGAAGCAGCAATCATCTCGTTTGGCGGCGTCGTCGCCTGCCGGTCGCTTCGCATCGGCGGCAATCGGCTTGACGAAGATATTATGCAATACGTCCGCCAGCGCTACAATATGTTAATTGGGGAACAGACAGCCGAGCACGTCAAAATCGAAATCGGCAGCGCCCCAGGAACTGCTGTGGAGCAGCCGGTAACGATCCATGGCCGCGATTTTGTCACCGGCTTCCTCAAAGCGGTGTCCTTGGATCCAGCCGAAGTGCAAACCGCCATCAAAGAGTCGCTTTGGCAAATCGCCGAAGCCATTCGCGCTGTTCTTGAGGAATGTCCAGCCGAACTGAGCGGTGACATTATTGACCGCGGTGTGGTACTCACCGGGGGAGGTGCCTTGTTGCATGGCATTGAGCAATGGCTGAGCACGGAACTGCACGTGCCGGTGCATGTCGCGCCCAATCCGGCTGAAGCAGTCGCCATCGGCACCGGAAAAGCGTTGCGGGCGATACCAAAACGGCTCGGCGCGGTGCTATAGCCATCCGATTTCTTCCAGCCATCGATGAAAAACAGGCGGGCGCCCATACAAGATGAATAGACATTCCACCGTTCGTAATGAAAAACCCCCGCGGCGATGCGGGGATTTTTCATGTTATGATGTTTGTCGAAGATGTGTACCTTCCTTTTCCGCTTGTGCTCCCTCAGCGGCCTCAAGCAGAAAGTCCACAATATGGACAGCACGAACGTTTTCCGCCAATCCCTCCCGTTCGATGCCGAGCTTCATTTGCAGCAAGCAGCCTGGGTTCGCCGTCACGATCGTCGTCGCTTTCGTTTGTTTCGCCATGTCCATTTTGTGGTCTAAAATTTGCATTGACATCTCCGGTTCCATAAGGTTGTAAATGCCGGCCGATCCGCAACAGCGATCAGCATCTTGCATCTCGCGAAAATCAACCCCTTCGATTGCCTGCAACAGACGGCGTGGGGCCGTCGCTGTTTTCATCACGTTGCGCAAGTGGCATGAATCTTGGTATGTGACCGTTTGCGGCGCCACACGAAGCGGTAGTTGATGAAATCCGAGCTCGACAAGCACTTCTGAGATGTCTTTGATCTTCGCAGTAAACACCGCCGCCCGTTCGCGCCATTGCGGGTCGTCCTTTAGCAAATGGTCATATTCCAGCAAAAACGCTCCACAGCCGCCGGCGTTCGTCACAATGTAGTCGACGTCGAGCTGCTCAAAAGCGGCAATGTTTCGCTTTGCCAGCTCTTTCGCCATCTCCTTCTCCCCGCCATGCCCATGCAACGCTCCGCAGCACCCTTGGGACGGCGGAATGATGACTTCGCAGCCGGCGAGCTGCAGCAGACGCAGCGTCGCATCGTTTGTTGCCAGAAACATCGTATCCATCAAGCAACCGGCGAAAAAGGCGACTCGTTTTTTCACCGCACCGTCCGGGGTAAGGCGATGCGGCCGGTTTTTCATCTCTTTTGCGGTCGGCACGTCCGGCAACACGCGCTCCATTTGCCGGAACGAGGCCGGAAGCAGGCGAAGCAGCCCGGTTTTTCGCACAAGCGTCTGCAACCCGGAACGCTGATACCAACCGAGAAGCGCCGTCGCCTTCCGCATCCGCTCTTGATGCGGAAACAACCCGGCAAACACGAACTTCCGGATCAGGCGAACCGGAAGCGGCATTTTTTTATGCTGGGCGATAATGTCGCGCGCCTCTTCCAACAGATGGCCGTAGCGGACCCCGGACGGACAGACCGACTCGCATGCCCGGCAGCCTAAACATAGGCTAAGCGTCCGTTCAACGTCCTCATCCGGCTCAATCAACCCATCGACGACCGCCTTCATTAAGGCAATCCGTCCGCGCGGCGACTGGGCTTCTTGCTGCCCCGATTCGATGTACGTCGGGCATGATGGCAGGCAAAATCCACAGCGCATACAGTTCAACAGTTCATCCTCGTCCATCCGTTCTTGAAACGCTTTTTGAATGAGCGCTTGTTCTGTCTTCGTTGTCATCGTGTCACCACCACCCGTTTTCTTGTGCTTTTGGCGAACACTTTGCCCGGATTCATAATATTATTCGGATCGAGCGCCTGCTTGACTGCTTTCATGGCAGCAATGCCGGCCGGGCCGAGCTTCCATTCCAAATATGGCGCTTTCATCACCCCGACACCATGCTCACCGGTAATCGTGCCACCCAATTCAATCGCCTTGGCGAAAATTTCTTCAAACGCTCGTTCCACCCGCTCCATTTCTTCACGGTTGCGGGCGTCAGTCGGACAGGTCGGATGCAAATTGCCATCGCCGGCATGGCCGAACGTACAGATCTTCAGTTGATACTTCTCGGCAATTTCGTTGATCGCTTTGACCATTTTGGCGATTTCTGAGCGCGGCACGGTTGCGTCCTCTAAAATCGTCGTCGGCTTTAAGCGCGCCAACGCCGACAGCGCCGCCCGCCGCGCCGTCCGCAGCGCCTCCGCTTCTTCCTCCGAGCCGGCGAGTTGAACGGACACCGCCTGCTCGGCCCGGCAAATATCGGCCATCTTTTTCATATCGCGCTCTACCACTTCCTTCGGCCCATCCTGCTCAATCAGCAACACGGCCTTGACATTGGTCGGCAAGCCGATGCGGGCAAAATCTTCGACCACTTCCAATGTCGGCTGGTCCAAAAACTCGAGCGTCGCCGGAATGATTTTGTTGGCGATGATTTTCGACACTGAACGGGCGGCCGCCTCCAAATCTTGATAAAGGGCGAGCATCGTTTGCTTTGTCTCCGGCATCGGGATGAGCTTGAGCGTCGCTTCGGTGACAATGCCAAGCGTTCCTTCCGATCCGACAAACAGGCGGGTTAAATCATAACCAGCTACATCCTTTGCCAGCTTGCCGCCGGTGCGGACGACATCGCCGTTCGCCAAGACGACTTCCAACCCGAGCACATAGTCACGTGTCACCCCGTATTTCAGGCCGCGCAAGCCGCCTGAGTTTTCGCTAATGTTGCCGCCAATCGTTGAAATTTTCATCGATCCCGGGTCCGGCGGATAAAACAATCCTTTTTCTTCAACGGCTTTCGCCAAATCAAGCGTCACCACCCCCGGCTGAACGGTAGCGGTTAAGTTTTCTTCATCAATTTCCAAAATGCGATTCATATGGTTAAACAGGAGAACGATTCCACCTTCAACCGGACACGTACCGGCGCAAAGGTTCGTTCCTGACCCGCGCGGCACGATCGGGATGCGATACTCGTTGCAAATTTTCGCGATTTCCGCGACCTCTTTCGTATTCCGCGGCGCAATGACCGCATCGGGGAGCGACTGAAACTGCGGCGTTGCGTCGTACGAATAGACGAGCCGCCCCGCTTTCGTGTCATCATAGTTTTCAGCTCCTACGACTTGAATCAACCGTTTTTTCGCCTCGTTTGGAATCAATGGTCCCACCCTTTCCCCCATCGTTTGCATTCATCGACAGCGGAAAAAGGGGCGGACTTGGCGCCTGTTTCCATCAAAGCCAAGCCTCATCCCCTCCTCCGTTGCCGCTATGGAATCATCCACGACAATACCGTTGATTGCAAATAAACGAGAATGCCAATCAAAATGATTAAGAACAAACTATGTTTCACCGTGAAGCGGAACAAGTCGGATTCCTTGCCGGTCAAGCCGACCGCCGCGCAGGCGACCGCAATCGACTGCGGCGAAATCATTTTCCCGACGACGCCGCCTGATGAGTTGGCCGCCAACGCCAACACCGGATCCATGCCGATCGATGTCGCCGTCACTTTTTGCAAGTTGCCAAACAATAAGTTCGACGACGTATCCGAACCGGTGATAAATACACCGAGCCAACCTAAGAACGGCGAGAAGAACGGGAAAAACGCCCCCGTTTTCGCCAACGCCATCCCAAGCGTCGTGCTCATCCCCGACGAGTTGGCAATGTAGGCAAAGCCGACAACCGAAGCGATCGTCGCAATCGGATATTTCAGCTCGTTAAGCGTTTCCACAAATGTGCGGCCCCACTCTTTCCATGAAATGCCGATAATAAACTTTGTCAATACGGCCGCCAGCAAAATGGCCGTCCCAGCCGCACCAAGCAGTTCAAGCTTATAGACGGCGGCGATCGGTTGGCCGCTCGCATTCAAAATTTGGTTATTGAGCCCCGGCACCGGCGGCGCGAATGTCAAATGAGCACCAATGGCATTTACCAACTTCAACAAGCTGTTTGTCCCTTCATAATGGCCGGTGAGCGCCGCTTTCACTTGCGGGATGCCCCAAAGCGAGATCAACGCCGTCAGCACAAGAAACGGCGACCAAGCGCGGAACACTTCCCCGCCACGATGCGTGGCACGAGCAGCTTGATCAGCGGCCGCCACTTCCGACTCCGACGCAAAACGGAACGTGCTTTTCGGCTTCCAATATTTCAAAAAGACAGCCAACGCGACGATCGAAACGAGTGAGGACAAAATGTCCGGAAGCTCCGGTCCTAAAAAGTTCGACGACAAGTATTGCGTCAGCGCAAACGAAACGCCAGAGACAATAACAGCCGGCAACACTTCCATTGTCCTTTTCCATCCCGCCATAATCAACACAAGGTAGAACGGAATGAACACCGATAAAAACGGCAGCTGCCGCCCGACCATTTTCGAAATTTCCATCGCCGGCACACCGGTCGGCCCTTCCATCGAGATGATCGGAATCCCGACCGCTCCGAACGCAACTGGGGCCGTGTTGGCAATTAAACAAATGCCCGCGGCGTACAGCGGGTTAAACCCCAATCCGGCGAGAAGCGCCGCTGAAATCGCCACCGGCGCGCCAAACCCGGCTGCCCCTTCCAAAAAGGCGCCGAACGAAAAGGCAATCAGCAGCGCCTGCAGACGGCGGTCCTCGGTGAGGGAAACGACCGAGTTGCGGATGATGTCAAAATGCCCGGTTTTCACTGTCAGCTTATATAAAAAGACAGAGGTGATGATGATCCAGCCGATCGGGAGCAGCCCGTACACCGCCCCTTGCGTCACCGACATGACTGCCTTTCCGGCCGGCATTCTGTAAGCGATTACAGCCAACACAACGGCAATAAGCAACGTCGTCAATCCGGCGACATGCCCTTTCATCCGCTTGACTGCCAACGCCCAAAAGAAATACAAAATCGGAATGAGTGCAACAATGGCCGATAGCCATAGCTGGTCGGCGATCGGCGTAAAATCCTGCTTCCACTGCATACAGTTTTCCCCTCCCCTTTGGCCTGGTTTCGGCGTTTGCAACTAGCTCGTTCGCTTATCCTTCTGTTCCGCTCTTCCAGTCATCAGATGATCAGATAAGAAACGCCGCCTGTCTCAAATTATAAAACCGTTTTCTTCAAAAGACAATAGGCGTTTTTTAATTTTTTTGAACTTTTCATTCGCTGCATCTCCGCTCAAGTGACAAAAAGCGCTTGTCTCTTCCCATGATGCTGTATCATAATAAACAGTGCAGGATATTTCCTCCCTATAATCGGGAATCTACTTTATCGTATTGAGGTGGATCCATTGGCGTTTAAACGGATTAAAACAAAAAAAATTTATGAAGAAGTGGCTGAAGCGATTTTTGACATGATTAAAAACGGTGAGCTAAAGCCTGGCGATAAACTCGATTCCGTCCAACAGCTCGCTGAGCAGTTTCAAGTCGGACGGGCCGCCATCCGCGAAGCGCTGACCGCGTTAAAAGCGATGGGACTGATCGAATTGAAGCAAGGCGAAGGAACGTACGTGCGTGAGTTCGACCCGACGATGATGACGTTTCCGCTGTCGATCGCCGTCTTAATGAACAAAGAAGATATTTGGCACTTGCTTGAAGTACGCAAACTGCTCGAAGCAGGCGCCGCCTCGCTCGCCGCCGCCAAACGGACGGACCACGATCTCGAAGCGATGGCGGCTGCGCTTCAGCAAATGAAAGAAGGCATTGGCAGCGATGAGCTTGGCGAGAAAGCCGACTTGGCGTTTCATATGGCCATCGCCGAAGCGTCGCAAAATCCGATGCTCACAAGCATCATGAACAGCGTCTCCGGCATGATCGTCGAAACGATGCGGGAAACGCGCCGCATTTGGCTGTTTTCCAAACAGACGACGACCGAAAAACTGCTTGCGGAACACCGGGCCATTTTTGAAGCCATTCGCGAACAAAATCCCGACGCCGCTCGGGCGCGCATGCTCGACCATTTGACAAACGTCGAAAACGTACTGCGCCGCTATATTCGCACTCAGCAGCCCGACTGAGTGCTTTTTTTCAAAAAAAGGCTGCGAATCTGAAAAAATCGTTTATAATAGACATATAGTCATCAGATGACCCGCTCATCCAATCCGCAAGCAGGAGGGAGAAGAAGTGAAAGTATCATTGTTTGTCACGTGCCTCATCGATCTCTTTTACACGAACGCCGGCAAAGCGACCGTCGAACTGCTCGAGCGGCTCGGCTGCGAGATTGATTTTCCAGAAGCGCAAACGTGCTGCGGCCAGCCGGCATATAACAGCGGTTACGTCAAAGAGGCGAAAGAAGCCATGAAACAGATGATTCGTGCGTTCGCCCACGCTGATTACGTCGTCACCCCATCCGGCTCGTGCGCGGCGATGCTGAAAGAATATCCGCATATTTTCCGCGGCGATCCGGAGTGGGAAGATGAGGCGAAGCGGCTCGCGTCGAAAACGTACGAATTGACGCAATTTCTCGTTGATGTCCTGAAAGTCGAAGATGTCGGCGCCTCGCTTCATGGACGAGCGACGTACCATACGTCGTGTCACATGACCCGCCTTCTTGGCGTCAAAGAAGCGCCGTTTCGCCTATTGAAAAATGTCAAAGGGCTTGAGCTCGTTCCGTTGCCGAACGCCCATCAATGCTGCGGATTTGGCGGCACGTTTTCCGTCAAAATGGGGCCGATCTCTGAACAGATGGTCGATGAAAAAATCGAACATATCGAGGAAGTCGAAGCCGACTATTTGATCGGCGCGGACTGCGGCTGTTTAATGAACATCGGCGGACGCATCGAGCGCCTCGGCAAACCGATTCGCGTCATGCATATCGCCGAAGTGCTGAATCAGCGGAAGTAAGGGAGGGAAACAGACATGCCGATGAAAATTGAAAACGGTCCGTTTTGGAAGCGGGTCGAAGAAAACTTGCACAACGATTTCATGCGCGGGGCAGTCGCCGGCATGCAAGACCGCGGCTATGTGCGGCGGCTTGGCGTCATCGAAGAGCTCGGCCATTGGGAAGAGTGGCGTTCGCTCGCTGAACAAATCCGCAAGCATACGCTCGAAAACTTGGACTTTTATTTAATGCAGCTCAGTGAAAACGTTGCCAAACGGGGCGGCCACGTCTTTTTCGCCCAAACGGCCGAAGAAGCGAACGACTACATCCGCCGCGTCGCCTTGGACAAACAAGCCAAAAAAATTGTGAAATCAAAATCAATGGTGACAGAAGAAATCAACTTAAACCCGGTTCTGGAAGCCATCGGCTGCCAAGTGGTCGAAACCGACCTCGGCGAATACATTTTGCAAATCGACGACCACGATCCGCCGTCGCATATCGTCGGTCCGGCGCTCCATAAAAACAAAGAGCAAATCCGCGATGTCTTCCAACGGAAGCTCGGCTATACGAAATCGTCCGATCCCGTTGAGCTTGCGCGCCACGCCCGTGAAATGCTGCGGCGCGACTATTTGACCGCCGACATCGGCATCACCGGGTGCAACTTCGCCATCGCCGAATCGGGATCGATCACGCTCGTCACAAACGAGGGCAACGCTGATTTGGTGACCGCACTGCCGAAAACGCAAATTACCGTCATGGGGATGGAGCGAATCGTCCCGACGTTTGCGGAGATGGAAGTGCTTGTGAGCATGCTCACACGAAGCGCTGTCGGCCAAAAACTGACGAGCTACATCACCGTTCTCACCGGTCCGCACGATGAAGGCGACGCCGACGGTCCGGAAGAATTCCATCTCGTCATCGTGGACAACGGGCGCTCCTCGATTTTAGGCACCGAGTTTCAACCAGTGCTGCAGTGCATCCGCTGCGCCGCCTGTGTCAACGTCTGTCCGGTCTACCGCCACATTGGCGGCCATTCGTACGGTTCGATTTACTCCGGCCCGATCGGCGCGGTGTTGTCACCGCTGTTAGGCGGTTATGACGACTACAAGGAGCTCCCGTACGCCTCCTCGCTGTGCGCCGCCTGTACGGAAGCGTGTCCGGTGAAAATCCCGCTTCACGAGCTGCTCATCAAGCATCGCCAAATCATCGTCGAGCGGGAAGGAAAAGCGCCGGTCGCGGAAAAGCTGGCAATGAAGGCATTTCGTCTCGGAACGGCCTCATCGTCGCTGTACCGCTTCGGCACGAAATTCGCACCGAGCGCCTTCGCCCCGTTTGTGGAGGACGGGCGCGTCACGAAAGGCCCCGGGCCGCTGAAAGCGTGGACGGAAAGCCGCGAATTTCCGGCGCCGAGCAAAGAGCGGTTCCGCGACTGGTTTGACAGCCGCCAAGGAGGAGGGAAGCAGTCATGACGCGTGGCACGATTCAAAACCGTGACGCCTTTTTGCAAAACATCGCCCAGCGCCTTGGGAGAAACCCGCGCCTGTCCGGCGTCTCCCGGCCGCAATGGGATTATGCGCCGCAATGGACGGTGCTTGCCGGCTATAGCCAAGACGACTTGTTAAAAGTGCTGCAAAAACAATGCGGATTGATCCATACCGATTACATCGAAACGACAAGCGCCGAACTTGCCGGCGCGCTGAAGCGGCAAGTGGCCGCCTACGGCGGCGGTCCGGTCATCGTGCCGGACGATCCGCGCTTTGCCGAGTACGGGCTGTCCGCTCTGCTTCAAGACGAATGGCCCGCCGAGCAAACCGCCGTCCATACGTGGAATCCGGCGCTCGGCCGCCAAAACATTGACGCCGCCGAGCAGGCGAACGTCGGCATCGCCTTCAGCGACATCACGCTGGCGGAATCAGGGACAGTCGTTTTGTTTTCGCGCAATGAACAAGGCCGGGCCATTCACTTTTTGCCGAAAACGTATATCGCCATCGTCCCGAAAAGCACGGTTGTGCCGCGCATGACGCAAGCGGCGGCGGCCATTCATGAGCAAATTGAAAAAGGCGGCCTCGTCCCATCGTGCATCAACTTCATCACCGGCCCGAGCAACTCGGCCGACATTGAAATGAACTTAGTCGTCGGCGTCCACGGGCCAATGAAAGCGGCGTATATCATCGTCACCGACCGCTGACCAAAACGAAACGGTGTCCCTTCTCGATCATAGGGCACCGTTTTTCGTCAATATTGCCGGCTCACATCGACCGCATTGGCAAGCGGTTCGCCGGCTTCGATGCGGCGAAAGCGGTCCAACAGTTTGACGTCTTGATCAATTCCGGTGGAACGGACTGACGGATACTTTCGTATAATTTTTCACATCCGCAACAACTAGCAAAATTTCCCTCCCCTTTTTCTCATACACGAAAGCTGACCCCCACCTGTCAACTTGAGTCCATTGACGTTTCTTCAATTTCTCAAGATAGTAGTCAGCCACTTCCTCCGCGGAAGAAGACGCAACAACAAACTCCACCCGCTCATCCACCGAACGAATGTCACTCGCCTTTGGGTGCAGGGGAATATCGTCATACCCTGGGACCGTCTGTTGTTGCTGACACCCTGAAAAGAAAATCATGACAAGGAGCAAAACTAGCGGGATGCCTATACGCACTTCATCCCCTCCCATAGGATTCGTTGACGTGTCCCCGTTGCCAGGCGCCGTCATCCTACCTGTACGCCAACAACGGCGGAAAAGGGCAGTACCAATGCAAAGTGTGCCAATGCCGGTTCAACCACCGAAATCGGTTCAAAAAGCAAGCGGTCTTTCGCTGCCCGCACTGCAAAAAGACGCTGGAGAAAATCAAGGAACGCAAAGAATACAACATCTACAAGTGCAAGAACAACGACTGCCCGTTTTACCAGGCCAACCTTCGACGGATGACGAAGAAGGAGCGCCAACAGTTTCAACAGGATCCTCAAGCCTTCAAGGTGCGGTATTTGGTTCGAGAGTTTTGGTTTGACTTTCTCCCGGTGGCTCCATCATCGCCCGTCAAGCCGAAAGTCGATTGGTCCCGGCTGGCTGCGTCGCCGCACGTGTTGGGGCTGGTGTTGACGTACTACGTTAACTATGGGATGTCCTCCAGACAGACAGCCGGAATCATGAAGGATGTGCATGGCGTGTCGATCTCCCATCAGACGGTGCTCAACTATGCCAACAGCGTCGCGCTCTTGATGAAGCCCTTTGTCGACCGGTTCCCGTACGAGCTGTCCGGCTCGTTCTGTGGGGACGAGACGTATATTCGCGTGAAAGGGCGCTGGCATTACCTGTTCTTTATGTTTGACGCCGTCAAAAAGATCGTGCTGTCGTATCGCGTCTCCCCCAACCGGGACACGCTCTCGGCCATCCGGGCCTGTGATGACGTCCTGCGAAAACTGCCGTCCATCCCGGACGATTTGTCGTTCGTCGTCGACGGCAATCCCATTTACCTGCTGGCGCAGCACTTCTTTGCCCAGCACGGGATTCCGTTTGACGTCCGCCAGGTGATCGGGCTGACCAACGAAGATCCGGTCTCGGAAGAGTTTCGCCCTCTCAAGCAGATCATCGAGCGATTCAACCGGACGTTTAAAGGCAACTATCGGCCGACTCATGGGTTCGGTGCGGAAGAAGGCTCGGTGTCCTTTGTCACGCTGTTTGTGGCGTATTTCAACTTCCTGCGCCCGCATGGCGCGCTCGAAGGCCGGGTTCCCGTCGTCATCCCGGAGCTCGCCGATCTGCCGCATATGCCGGCCCGGTGGACGAAGCTGATCGCCATGGCCCAAGCGTTTCTCCTACAAGAGGCGGCCTGACTTTTTTGTCCTCCGGAGCCCGTTGAACAGAACTCCTGCCGGATTCGGCGAAGCGAACCCTTGACCAACCGAACACCGCCAAAGGTAAAATTCGGTCATGGCAAGGGCGGCTTTCCTATGCCCTCTTTTTTGTCCCCGTCGCCCTTGACGACTCTTTCTCACCTTTGGCGGGTGTTGGTCAAGGGCGAATCCGGCTCCCAGGATGCCTCGCGATGCTCCATGGGATGGCCTGTGTGGAGTTTTCATCAAACTTTTGACGCTACCCAAATATTTTCCTATTCAACCTCATTATACCTCCATTTTCTCTCTCTTTCACCGCCAACTTGTGTCGGAACCCCGCCATTTTTTTGTCGGATACCGACACGAAATGGCGGACTTCAAAAAGAAAACGCCCTCACCGATCTGATATTATCCCTCTAGTGTAGACAGTTGGGAAAATGCCCATACTGTCAGTAAAAACACTGGAGGGATTTGTTTATGTTCGAGACCAAGCAAACACCGAAAGGGAAGACCACTTATTCCGTGGAGTTTAAATGGAGGGCTGTCCAGATGTACATCGAGGAAGGATGGGGATATAAGCGGATATGCCAAGAGTTAGGGATTCCCTGCACGAAAACGATCAGACTTTGGGTAAAACGTTACCATGAACATGGTCGAAAAGGGCTCGAAGAACGGCGCGGGACATCCAGGTCTCCATTCAAGGGAAGGCCTCGAAAAAA
This sequence comes from Geobacillus genomosp. 3, assembly GCF_000445995.2. GTDB lineage: Bacteria > Bacillota > Bacilli > Bacillales > Anoxybacillaceae > Geobacillus. The sequence continues at coordinate 391,623 of NC_022080.4, read as the reverse complement.
AGAGTGCAGTTTAGAGGAAGAGAATCGAAGACTGAAAGCAGAGAATGATTATTTAAAAAAGTTACGAGAGCTGGCAAGGAGGTGAAACCGAAAGAGCGGTTCTCGATCATTCAGGAGTTATCCAACACCTATCCGATTGCCTGGCTATGTCAACTGGCCGGTGTGTCAAGAAGTGGATACTATCGATGGGTAAACCGGCAGGGAATCGTCACAGAGAAGCAAAAGGAAAATGAACAAATCAAACAAATGATCCTCGAATGCCATCAAAAGGTCAACGGGATCTATGGATACTACCGCGTGAAGGCATGGATAAAACGAAATGATGGGAAGACCGTGAATCATAAGCGAGTATACCGACTGATGAAAGAGTTGGGGGTTCAGGACAAAATCCGTCGAAAAAAGCCGAAGTATAAAGCGGGAAAGGAGAATATCGTAGCGTCGAACGTGTTAAACCGTGATTTTGTGGCCACTGCAGCCAACCAAAAATGGGTGACGGATATTACCTATGTGCCATTTCAAGGAACCTATTTGTATCTGTCTGTTATTAAAGATTTGTACAACAATGAAATCATTGCGTATCGCATCAGTCGTTCGAATGACTTAAAATTGGTAATCGAAACGGTCAAGGATGCCATCAAAAAACGGGATGCGCGAGGAGTCCTTCTCCATAGCGATCAAGGCTCCCAGTACACATCCCGCCAGTACCATCAACTGCTGAAGGCTCATCATATCATTCCTAGTATGTCCAGAAGAGGGAACTGTTTAGACAATGCCTGCATGGAAAATTTTTTCGGACATTTGAAATCGGAAATGATGGACCTTCCCACCTTTGAAACGGAAGAGGAAATGATCGAGGCGATCGATCAGTACATGTATTTTTATAATTACGAACGGTGCCAGAAAAAACTAGACTACCTCAGCCCAGTGGAATACCGAATTGCCCAAGCAGCCTAGCAGACGAACGGCTGAGAATGTCTCCTTCTTCAGCTTGCCAACGATGAAGTGGAATGAAGGAGACGTTGTCAAGTGCTTTCCTTGACAACGTTTCCTCATTCCACTATCCTAACAAGCAGCTGAAGAAGGTGGGTATTTTTCACACTGTCTACTTGACAGGGATATGTTCAATCCGATGAAGGCGTTCGCAACATATGAAACTTTGGAATGAACCCTAATTGTTTTGCTTTTTCCACGGCTTCCACCCTCGAAGATACATACAGATTTTAGGAACGTGCGGTAGATGTCACCCTACACTTCGCTGGCTCGCGTGATGTTTTTTTGCAATGTCTTTATTGCATGAACAAATTTGGCAACTTTCGTTAGGTTGTGCCGCTCCAGCCTGAGTGTGATCGTGGGCATGGCTTCGCCCCCTTTTCTTTTGAGATTCCACACTAAAGAGAAAAATGGCGGCTCGAAGCTATCCTCTTAAGGGATTGCCGAGCAACGCCGTCGTTCATCCCTCGATTGAAACCGTGGGCTTTCAGATGGCTTTTTCTGTGAATTTCAACAGGATTTCTAACATTCCTTCTTCCTTTCACAATGATGCCATAGAAAAAAGGCGTCCCATTGTTTCTGAGACACCTTTTTCCTTCAATATTGCCGGCTCACATCGACCGCATTGGCAAGCGGTTCGCCGGCTTCGATGCAGCGGAGCGTGTCCAGCATGCTGCGGGCGGCGTCCTCTGGCGATGTGAGCGCCGCGATATGCGGGGTGATGATGGCGTTTGGATGAGTCCATAGCGGCGAGTGCGGCGGAAGCGGCTCTTCTTCAAACACATCAAGCACCGCGAGGCGGACGTTTCGATTTTCGAGCGCGCCGACAAGCGCCGTCTCCTCGACCGTCGCACCGCGGCCGACGTTGATAAAGCCGGCGTTGTGCAGACAGGCAAAAAACGTCTCGTCAAAGAGATGATATGTTTCCTCGGTGAGCGGAAGAGCCGCGATCACCCAATCGGCGCGGGCAAGCGCTTCCCCCGCCTCTTCAGGGCGATAAACGGCCGAAAACGGCGGCGACGTCCGGCCGCTTCGCGATACGCCGACCGGGGAAACCCCAAACAGCCGAAGCGTTTCCGCAATGCGCCGGCCGATTTCGCCTGTCCCGTAAATGACAACCCGCTGTTCGCCAAGCCGCTTCGGAGCGATTGGCTTCCATTGCCGCTGCTCTTGATACCATGCATACACGTCATGGCACTGAACGTCGCGCAGCAAATAGCTCAAGCAATATTCGGCGATCTGCTCGCCGAACGAACCGACCGTCCGCGTCAACAGCACGTCCTTCTTCCATTCCCGCTTCCACAAAAACGCGTCAACGCCCGCGCCGAGGGAATGCACCCAGCGGAGCGAGGCAAGCGAAAACGGCCCGGCCGGCCGGAAGCCGACGTACGCATCCGCCCAGGCGAAATCATTGTCCGTCAATTCTTCTTCCGCAACAAAGCGAAACGCCTTATCGGGCCGCTTGTCCGGGAGAAGGGCGGCAAGCTCGGCATAAAGCCTTCCTGTCACAAGAATGCGTCGGATGTCCATGACGTCAAACCACCCCTCAACCGTTCAAATCAATGTACCTTCCTCACGCTCAGCTCTTTTATTCGTGATATAGCCGGCCGCCAATACCACGATTGTCACGCCGGCGGCAACCACATAAACGAACGGGCCGTAAGAAAGATGAAGCCAATGAAGCACCCCTTCATCCCCTGCGATCATCTTCCCGGCCGTCCACGCCAAAATGCCCGAGCCGACATACGCGATCCAACGGTGTTTCTCCATGACGCGCACGATCGCTTTGGAACCGAAAATCATGATCGGGATGCTGATGGCGACCCCAAGCGCCAACATGCCAAGATGCCCTTCGGCCGCACCGGCGACAGCAACGACATTGTCCAAGCTCATGACCGCATCGGCGACAACAATCGTCATGATGGCTTTCAACAACCGGTCTGCCGCTTGGACATGGGCCTCCTCCTCCCGGTCAACGAGCACTTTATAGGCGATCCACACAAGCAGCAGCCCTCCGGCGAAGTGAACGAACGGAATGTTGAGCAAAAAAACAATCACAGCCGCAAACAAAATGCGCAACAACACTGCCCCGGCCGTTCCCCAAAAAATCGCCTTGTTTTGCTGGTCTTTTGGCAGCCGCCGCGTCGCCATCGCGATGACAACCGCATTATCCCCCGACAAAATGATATCAATCGCAATAATTTTCCATAGCGCCAACAGCGCCGCGGCCGAAATCGTCAACAGCAGCCACCCTTTCCCCTTTTTTCTCTCTTTCTCATCTTACCGCAAATCCGAATGGGGGACAACTTTAGGAGGATGGCGAAAAATGACGGATTTCGCCGCATCCATTTCGTTTAGTTGGCAAAGAGGCGCCGATTTTCCCATATCCCCCGACCTTCGTCATCCTTTCGGGACTTCGCTAAAAAAGTGAAGGAAGCAAACCATCTTCCTTGACGGTTGCTTCCTTGCCCCGGCGGAATGCGCCGAAAAACGAAGTCTCATTCATTTTATACTTTTGTAACGCGCGGCATTTGCCAGCACGATCTGCCGCCATAGCATTCAAACTTTGCGAATGGTGAAAAACTTTCGCAACAACCACGGACCCGGCGCAAATCCTAACGTCAGCTGCCAAGCGCCGACACCGGCCAGCCCAAACTGGCGGGCTAACGTCAGTTTTGCCCCCATGCTTCGAACATCCTCAAACCAGACTTCATGAGTGTTGCCTAACTCGTCCGTATAGCGAAAAAACGGGGATTCATCCGCAAGCGAATATTGGACAGGCGTCTGGTAGCGCATCGCTGTCAAAATCGCCTCTTGGTTCGAACGCGCCGTCGCGAGTGTCCCGGGACGATAAGGGATTATCCAATCGTATCCATACAGCGGGAGACCGAGCAAAATTTTTTGTCTTGGTACACGTTCGACAGCAAACTGCACTGCGGCCCTCACCCCGCCGATTGGCGCCACCGGGCCGGGTTCACTCGCCAAATGGTGCCAGTCATACGCCATAATAAACATATAATCGACAACCGCGCCAATGCCGCCGTAATCGTATCCTCGCAACCACGGGATATTCTCGCTCGTTTTCGCCGGGACAGCGATCGTAACAACATATCCAGCCGGCTTGAGACGGTCGCGCAGCTGGCGCAAAAAGCCGGTAAACAAGTCGCGGTCTTCGCCGCGAATTTGTTCAAAATCGATATTCACTCCGCCATATCCTTTTTGCGATACTAAATAAAAAATGTTCTCCACAAGATTCGCCCTCGCCTCGGGATTGTTCAGCACCGCACCCGCAAGCGCCGGGCTGAACCCCTCCGCTGTCAAGTTCGTCACGGCAGCAAGCGGCGTCACCCGATTGCGCCACGCCTCCTCAATGGCGGCGGCATCGTTCAATTCGTTGACAATATCGCCGTTGGGGGCAAAATGGTACTCAAAAAGCGTTATATAGGACGAATATGGGGCAAAATCGCGGACAACCGCCCTATCGGCGCTCGGTTCACGGACGACGTAATACCCTAACGTTGTCGCCAAGTAGGAAGAAATATCAGGAATCGTGATCGTCATTCCCGGGCGCAGCGCATTTGGGTTCACTCCAGGATTGGCAGCCCGCAGCTGCTCTACGGTGACAAACGACCGCCGGGCGATCGCAGTCAGCGTGTCCCCAGGCTGCACCGTATACGTATAAAGCGGAAGCAAAAGCGCCTGCCCCGGGACGATATTCGCCGTCGTCAACCCATTCACAAGCTGAAGATTTTCGGCCGGATAGCCGTAGCGGCGGCCAATTGAAAACAACGTATCCCCCGGCCGGACGGTATGGCTAAACATGTGCATCCCTCCGTAGTTCGTGCGGCTAAAGGAATCCCAACCGGTACCACTATATGTTATGAATCGATGAATGCACATTGTCCCGCCGCGTTTGTCTTTTTTACTCCTTTATCCTACGGCCGGAGCAAGTCGCCCTGTTTTTCAACCAAGCGTCCGCCGCTTCTATGTCGGCGGAAAACATACGGTCGGCCGCGATCGACGGAACGAGGCGGCGCGCCTCTTGGTAAAATCGCCTTGTTGATGGCGCCATGCGCTCGATGCCGCGCCGTTCCACCGCCTGCAAAGCGCAAATGAGCTCAATCGCCAGCACCTTTCTTGCGTTTTGCACGATCATGTACGCATGGCGGGCGGCCGTCGTTCCCATGCTGACGTGGTCTTCCTGGTTGGCCGATGACGGGATCGAATCGACACTGGCCGGGTGGGCGAGCGTCTTGTTTTCCGATACGAGCGAAGCAGCGGCATATTGCATGATCATCGCTCCTGACTGCAAGCCGGGCTCCGGGCTTAAAAACGGCGGCAACCCTTCATTCAGCTGCGGATTGACGAGCCGTTCGATGCGGCGCTCACTGATGTTGGCCAGTTCCGCCGCCGCAATTTTCAGCAAATCCATGGCGAGCGCCACCGGCTGGCCGTGAAAGTTGCCGCCGGAGAGCACCGCCCCGTCGGCAAAAATGAGCGGATTGTCGGTCGCCGCATTCATTTCGATTTCCAACGTTTCGTTCACATAGCGAAGCGCCCTGAGCGACGCCCCGTGCACTTGCGGAATGCAGCGGATCGAGTACGCATCTTGCACGCGCCGCTCCCCTTGCCTTGTGGCAAGCTGGCTGCCGGCGAGGTAGCGGCGCATTCGTTCCGCCACCTCGGCCTGCTCCGGAAACCCGCGCGCTTCATGAATGCGCGCGTCAAATGCATCGATAATGCCGTACAGCGCTTCGATTGTCATCGACGCGATCCATTCGCTGTCATACGCAAGCTGTTGGGCTTCCAAGCAGGCGAGCGCCCCGACCGCTGTCATCGCCTGCGTGCCGTTAATAAGCGCCAACCCTTCTTTTTCTCGAAGGAAAAGCGGCGGGATCCCCGCCTGTGAAAGCGCTTGGGCGGCAGGCAGCCGCCGTCCTTGGTACATCACATCTCCTTCGCCGACCAACGCCAACGCCAAATGGGCAAGCGGCGCCAAATCGCCGCTCGCGCCGAGGGACCCTTGCTGCGGCACGATCGGGTGGATGCCGGCGTTCAAAAACGAGAGCAGCTGCTCAATGACCGCTGGACGCACGCCCGAATACCCTTTTAACAACGCGTTGGCCCGCAAGAGAAGCATCGCCCGCACCACCTCTTCGGCAAACAGCGCGCCGACCGCGCAGGCGTGCGAGCGGAGAAGATTCATTTGCAGCTGCTCGAGGCTGCTTCCATCAATGCGCACATCAGCGAGCTTGCCAAAACCCGTATTCACGCCATAAATCGTCCGGCCGCTGGCGATCGCCTCCTCTACAACGGCCCTGCTTTGCCGGACTCGCTGCATGCTCTCTTCAGCCGCCGCCACCGGCTCGAACTGATAGACGACGCGTCTCACTTCATCAAGCGTCAACGTCTGGCCTGTTAATACGACCATCTCTTCCATCCCCCTTCGGTCATGTTGGACAAACAAAAAGAGGCGGCCCGCCATATGGCGGCGTTCGCCTCCTCATCACTCCTTGCTCTAGGCATGGTTCCTATATATGGTTGATTCCGAGCCCGACCGCCTCATGCTCGAGCCCGCGCACCGGAGCGCCGATCGTTCCGTACAAGGCGACGGCAATCCATTCCCCTTCTTTCGGCTGTTCATACGGCATGCCGCGCACAACGGCGAAACGAAGGCCGGCGGTTCTCAATAAATCTCCCAACTGTACCTGTCCCCTCGTCACGCCATGCACTGCCTCTAAAATCGCATGGTATAAGGCGTGCATCTCACGGTACAAGCCACCGTCAACCACTCCATGCCGCTTCGCCGCCGTCTCGACCGCCGCGACGATTTTTTGCGGCTCCATCGCCCCGACCCGCCCTTGACAATAGCGCCATGAAAGCGCCTCAAGCTGGTTGAGGACCGGGCCTTCCTCCCCCTCGTCCAGCATCGCCAGCAGCAATGCCAACCGGCCGATGCGCGCTTGTCGTGTTTCCATTGCTTCTACACACCTATTGGTCTTTTTTTCTATTGTATGATGACAATGAAAGCGATGTCAATTATGAATTTCCATTTTTTAGTACATTAAAACATTAACAGGCTGAACGATCGCCCTTTATGCTTCTGGATCGAAAATAGTTAGAAACATCCGCCTCGTGGCGAGCTATGGGCGAATCCCTCTTCTTGTCTTAACATGATCAATCCCTGTTTCCATTTTTTTGATTATATGATATCATATAAATATCAAATCAACACTATTAGGGGGATAGGTATGAGAGAACAAGAAGCATGGCGCATGGATGGATTTATCGGCATCGGATGCATCGTCCTTTTCGTTATGGCTGGTTTTGTCGTCCTCATTCAAGTGCAGCTCTTATTGGCCGTTTTCTGCTTCGCCCTTGCCGCCCTCTTGGCGACTGGCATCACGATCGTTCAGCCGAATCAAGCGAAAGTGCTCACCTTTTTCGGCCGCTATTTCGGCACGATTCGCGACAGCGGGCTGTTTTTCACCGTACCGCTCACCGTTCGAAAGAAAGTATCGCTGCGCGTGCGAAACTTCACGAGCAACAAGTTGAAAGTGAACGATGTTCAAGGCAATCCAATTGAAATCGCCGCCGTCGTCGTCTTCCGCGTCGTTGATTCAGCCAAGGCGGTGTTTGACGTTGATGATTATGAACAATTTGTCGAGATTCAAAGCGAAGCGGCCATCCGCCATGTAGCGACGAAATATCCGTACGACACGTTTGAAGACGACAACGAGATTACGTTGCGCGGCAACGCTGATATTATTTCCGATGTTCTCGCTGCTGAACTGCAGGAACGATTGCGTGTCTCCGGAGTCGAGGTGATGGAAGCGCGCCTCACTCACTTGGCCTACTCGCCGGAAATCGCGGGTGCCATGTTGCAACGCCAACAAGCCGCCGCCATTTTGGCCGCCCGGAAAAAAATCGTCGAAGGCGCCGTCTCGATGGCGCAAATGGCGATTGAACAACTTGACAAAGAAAACATTTTAGAGTTAGATGATGAACGAAAGGCCGCAATGGTCAACAACTTGATGGTGGCGATCGTCTCCGAACGCGCCACCCAGCCGGTGATCAATACCGGCAGTCTATACTGATGGTTGTGGAGTGCGATGATAAAGAAAAAACAGTTCCCTTTGCGCATTGACTATGACCTGTACACCATACTAGAGCAATGGGCGCAAGACGAGTTCCGCAGCGTCAACGCCCAGATCGAGTATTTGCTGCGGGAGGCGGCGAAGCGGGCGGGACGGCTCGGGAAAGGAAAAACGGATCAACAACAAGGAAGCTAGCCGATGACGGCTGGCTTCTTTTGTTTTTCAGTCATGGGCATTTGTTACAGAAATATAATGATAGCAGAGCTCTTTTTCGAAAGGGGGACGACCTGATGGCCCACCCGCTGCCGCCGCTTGCCTTTTGGCAGCTCATCACGCCGCCGTTTCGCGCCGAGACAAACGTGCCGGCGGCATGGCTTCCTGTATACGCCGCCACTACGCCTGTGCCGCCCCCATTTTTGCCGTACCGTTCCGTCAGCTACACACCGTCGTATCCAACGTACCAGCAACTGCGGACCATCATCACCGCCGACCATTTATCATGGATAAGGGGATGACCGTATATGGCATGGGAGACGCCGCGCGAAGATATGAGCGTATATACGCAAGGCGAAATCGACAAATGGGTGTATTCCACTTGCGGCATTTGCTCAAACGGTTGCGGCTGCTACATCGCGGTGAAAGACAACCGCATCGTCGGCATTAAAGGCAATGTCCGCTATCCGGTCAACCGCGGCCGTCTTGGGCCGAAAGGGGAGAACCAATGGTGGGCGAACAACAGCCTGGACCGATTGACGCGGCCGCTCATCCGCAACCGAAGCGGGACGCTCGTGCCGGCGAGCTGGGATGATGCCCTTTCGCTGCTTGTTGACAAAACGAGGGAGCTGCTGTCTGCCCATGGGCCGGACAGCATCGCCGTTTACCATAGCGGCCAGCTGTATTTAGAAGAGTATTACACGATTTCAAAAATCACCCGCGCCGGCTTGCGCACCCACCATGTTGACGCCAACACAAGACTGTGCACGGCGACCGCCGAATGGTCGCTCATCCAAAGCTTCGGCGCCGACGGCCCTCCCGCCTGCCTTGACGATTTGGACATCACGGATGTGATCGTATTTATCGGCCGCAACTCGAACGAAACGAATACCGTCCTTTGGGAGCGGGTGCTCGATGCCCGCCGAAAACGCGGCACAAAACTCATTGAAATCGACCCGCGCCTTGACATCAGCCAAAAAATGGCCGATCTGTCGCTCCGGCCAAGAAGCGGCACGAACGTCGCCGTCTTAAACGGATTGATCCATTTGCTGATCGCCAACGGCTGGATCGACCGTGACTATATCCGCCGCTGCACGGTCGGGTACGAACAGCTGGAACAAACCGCCGCCCGCTATACGCCCGATGTTGTCGAACGGATCACCGGTGTGCCGGAGCGCGATTTGCGGACGTGCGCCGAGTGGATCGGCACGTCGAAAACGACGGTCACCGTGCTGCTGCAAGGTGTCTATCAAAGCATGGACGCCACGGCGGCCGCCTCGCTCGTCAATTCGATGCACTTAATCATGGGCAAAATCGGCAAGCCCGGATCGGGGCCGTTTCAACACGCCGGCCAGCCGAGTTCGATGTCCAACCGTGAAGTCGGCGGCGCTGGCTTTTACCCCGGATATCGGAACGATGAAAACCCGAAGCATTTGCAAGAGATCGCCGATCTGTGGAATGTCGATGTTGAAACGCTGCCGGTCGGCCCGCAGACACATGTGATGGAAATGCTTCGCCTCATCGAAGAAGGGCGCATTCAGCTGTTTTGGGTGATCGCCACCAATCCGGCCGTCTCGCTGCCGAACCGCCGGCGGGTGATCGAACTGTTAAAACGGGTGTTTCTTGTCGTTCAAGATCCGTTTTTCAACGAAACAGCCGAATTGGCGGATCTCGTCCTCCCGGTCGCTTTATGGGGCGAAAAGGAAGGCACGATGACGAATTTAGAGCGGCGCGTCAATGTGCTCCGCAAGGCGGTCGACCCGCCGTTCGGCTTGCCGTCCGATTTGGAGCTGCTGATTGAGTTTTCCCGGCGCATGGGCTTTCGCGACCGAAGCGGCCGGCCGCTCATTGCCTACCGGACGCCGGAGGAAGCGTTTCATGAGTGGCGCCTCGTCTCAAAAGGGCGCCCATGCGACATGTCCGGCATGACGTACGAAAAAATAGAACGGCTCGGCGGCATCCAATGGCCGTGCAACGAACAATCCCCGGAAGGAAAAAAACGGCTGTACACCGACAACGTGTTTCCGACCGGCGTCGATGAAGCGGAATCATACGGACGCGACATGCAGACAGGACGGGCGCGGACGCGTGAAGAGTTCGCCGCCATTGGCGCCAACGGGCGCGCCATTTTATACGGAATCGACTGGTCGCCGCCGCTTGAATGGCCGGACCGCGACTACCCGTTTTGGCTCAACACCGGACGCAACGTCTTTCATTGGCATACGCGCACGAAAACGGGGCGGGCTCCGCTCTTGCAAATGTCGGCGCCAAACGGATATGCCGAAATCCATCCGGATGATGCCGCCCGTTTGCAGATCCGCACGGGCGATTGGGTGCGCGTCTCAAGCCGGCGCGGGGAAGCGATCGTCCGCGCCCGCCTGACCGACTCAGTGCTGCCAGGGATGGTGTTTCTCCCGTTCCATTACGGCTCGCTGCTCGAGCAAGAAGCGGCGAACGAACTGACGCTTGATACATGGGATCAAGTGTCAAAGCAGCCGCATTTCAAAAACGGCGTTTGCAAAGTGGAAAAATGGCTTGGAAATGAGCGTGATGCCCATGTCTAACCCGTTGCGCAACATCGCCGAAGCGGTCAGTCAAATGCGTGAACCGCTGCGCGACCTAGATGCAGCGAACGAAGCGCTCAAACAAGAGCTGCGTCCGTACGTGCAAGATAAAGCGTCCACTTATCCGCTTTTCGCCCGGCTTGACGCCTTAGCGCACGAACTTGGCGTGCACACCGCCGCCCTGCTTGCCGACCCGCTTCAGCCCAGCCGGATGAAATACCATCTCAGCGTACTGTTCCGCGCCGCTGAAGCGATGACGGAAACGAATGAAATGTTAAAAGCGGCCGGCCGATTCCATCCGGACACGCCGCTTCAAGCGCTCACGCGTGCACTCGTCCGGCTCGTGCCGGCTGTCGCCGCCATCTACGGCCGCTATGAAAGCCTGTTTATCGTCCCGCCGCGCTTTCAACAGCTCAGCCGCCTTTGGCGCCATGCGGAAGGAGGATGAGCCATGGAGAGTTACCATGCTGTGCTCGAAGCGATCGCCGCCGCGCCGGGCGATGGCGTGTTGGCCATGATCATCAATGTGGAAGGATCCGCGTACCAAAAAGAAGGAACATGCATGTGGATTGGCGCAAACGGGGAAACGGTCGGGCTGCTGAGCGGCGGATGCCTGGAAGAAGCGGTGGCGGCCTGCGTCCGCGACGCATTGGCGAGCCGCGAAGCAGCCGCGGTGTCGTTTGATTTGCGGAATGAGGACGATTTGACGTGGGGGCAGGGCGCCGGATGCAACGGCCTCGTCCGCGTTTGGCTTGAGCCGGTGACGGACGGGACAAAACCGCTCTGGCTGGCGCTCAAGCGTGCTCTTGACCGCGGCGAACATGTTCTGATGGCCCGCAGCCTTTCAAACCGACACGAACCGCCGTTTTTCCAAAGCGAAACCGGAGAGCGCTTTGGCAGCGGCCGGATGCCGAGGCCGGAATGGACGGAGTGGCTTCGCGATGCGCCGCTTTTCAGGGGATGGAATGGATCGTATGAGGCGGATGGGGAGGAGTTTTACGTTCAGCACTTTTGGCCGAAGCCGCGCCTCGTCATGTTCGGCGCCGGGCCGGACGCCCCGCCGCTGGCGGCGGCGGCGAAAGCGGCCGGGTTTTCTGTCACCGTCAGCGACTGGCGGCCGGCGTTTTGTCAGAAGGCGCACGTGCCGGACGCCGATAGATGGGTCGTCGGCTTCCCGCACGAAACCGTGCCGGCGCTTCGCTTGAATGAGCGCGACTTTGTCATCGTGATGACCCACCAATTTGAACGCGATCGTGAACTCGTCTCGTTGCTGGCTGACAAACCGCTCGCCTACCTTGGCGTGCTCGGCCCGCGGCGGCGCACCGACCGCCTCTTTCCTTCCGGCTCCGCCCCGCCGTTTGTCCGTTCGCCGGTTGGGCTGTCCATCGGCGCGCGCAGCCCGCATGAAATCGCCATCAGCATCACCGCCGAGCTGATCAGCGTGTTGCGCGGGCATGGAACGGAGGCCGACCGATGAAGGCCGACACGATCGCCGCCATTTATTTAGCGGCCGGACAAAGCCGGCGGATGGGGGCCGATAAACGCGCCCTGCCGTGGGGAGGGGAGACGCTTGGCGCCGCCGGCCTGAAAGCGGCGCTTCGCTCCTGTCTGGCGCCTGTCATCGTCGTCATCCCCCCGGCCGATACGCTCGCCTGGCTTCCAGATGAACTTCGGAAGCACCGAACGTGCCGCTTCGTCCGCTGTACAGCCCATCGCCGCGGCCAGGCGCATTCACTGGCCTGCGGCGTGCGCCGAGTGCTGGCGGAAGGAGCGGACGCCGCCGCTGTATTATTGGCCGATCAGCCGTTTGTGACGCCGGACACGCTCGATGTCCTTGCCGCCCTTTATCGCCGGCATCGTCCCGATTACGCCGCCTTTTCCCGCTTCGGTGTGCCGATGCCCCCGGTCATTTTTGGAAGCCAAATGTTTCCCGCCCTCTTGGCGCTTGACGGCGATGCAGGCGGGCGCACGCTCTTTCGCGACCCCCGCTGGCATGGCCTTTTGTACGAAGGCAATGAGTCAACCGGCATTGACATCGACACAAAAGACGACTATGAGCGCGCCGTCATCTATCGAGAAGAAAAGGAGGGACACTCCCGTGGCCGTCGGTAAAAGCATCATCCGCAAAGAAGCATGGGATAAGGTGACCGGCCGGGCAAAGTATACGAACGATTTTAAAGAACAAGGAATGCTTCACGCCGCCTTGGTGACAAGCCCGTACGCCCATGCGCGCATCGTCTCGGTGGAAACGCACCAAGCGCTCGCCGCCCCCGGCGTCCGCGCCGTGCTGACCGGCGAGGGGCTGCCGCTCACCGGCGAAGATATGCGCGACCGCCCGCCGATCGCTTTCAACAAAGTACGCTACTATGGAGAGGTCGTGGCTGTCGTCGTCGCGGATACGCTCTTCCAAGCTGAACAGGCGGCCCGCCTCGTCCGCGTCGCCTACGAGCCGCTTCCGGCGGTCGGCTCGCCGCGCGAGGCGCTGAAAGAAGGCGCTCCGCTATTGCATGAACATCTTGAACGTTATGAAAAAAACAAAACAACCTACCCGGAGCCCGGCACGAACGTCGCCCATCGGACGAAAATCCGCAAAGGCCATATTGAGCAAGGGTTTGCTGAAAGCGACGTCGTCATCGAAACGAGCGTATCGTTCACGCCGTCTGACCATGCCGCCATGGAGACGCGCTGCGCGACCGCCGAAATTTGGCCGGACGGCACGATCCATATCTCCGCCTCTTCGCAGTCGCCGTTTATGATCAAAAAACTGCTCCATACGTACTTTGGCGAAGAAACCGGCAACGTCATCGTCCATACGCCGCTTGTCGGCGGCGCTTACGGCGGGAAAGCCCCCGTGCAGTTGGAACTGCTTGCCTACCTTGCTTCAAAAGCGGTCGGCGGCCGGAAAGTGAGCGTCTGGAACAACCGGGAATGCGACATGGTCACCTCTCCCGTCCATATCGGCCTTGAGGCGACCGTCAAAATCGGTGCCACGAAAGACGGTCTCTTGAAGGCGATGGAAATCGTATTTCTATTTGACGGCGGCGCCTATTCCGACAAGGCGATCGATGTGAGCCGCGCCGCCGCGGTCGATTGCACCGGCCCGTACCATGTCGAACACGTCGTTTGCGACTCGCTTTGCGTCTATACGAACCGCCCGTACGCGACGCCGTTTCGCAGTTTCGGCCATTGCGAGCAGGCATTTGCCATCGAACGGGCCATTGATGAATTGGCGAAGGCGCTTCAACTTGACCCATGGGAAGTGCGGCGCAAAAACACCATTCGCCCAGGGCATACGACTCCAACACAAGTGCGGCTCACGAAAAGCAATGTCGGCGACATGGCCGCCTGCCTCGACCGCCTGCGCGAGCTGATGCGCTGGGACGAATGGCAGCGCATCGAACTTGACGCCTATACCGTACGGGCAAAAGGCATCAGCGGCGGCTGGAAAACGTCCACCATCGATACAGACGCCAGCTCCGGCGTCATCTTAACGTTTAACTCCGACGGCAGCGTCAACGTCATCTCCGGCGTCGTCGAAATTGGCACGGGCACGAAAACAGTGCTTGCGCAAATCGTCGCCGAACGGCTGAAGATGGATGTCGATCAAGTTCATGTCAAAATGGACATCGATACGCAGACGACGCCGGAACATTGGAAAACGGTCGCCAGCCGCGGGACGTTTATGGCCGGACGTGCGGCGCTCGCCGCCGCCGATGACGCCATCCGCCAGTTGAAAGAGATCGCCGCCTGCGTGCTGCGGGCCGCGCCGGACGATTTGGAAGTCGGGTTCGGACGCGTCTTTTTGCGCGACGATCCGGCCATCTTCATCCCGGTCAAAGACATTGCCTACGGCTACAAGTTCCCGAACGGCAACGCCATCGGCGGGCAAGTGATCGGGCGCGGCCATTACATTTTGCGCCACTTGACCCCGCTCGACCCCGAGACCGGCGCCGGCAAGCCGGGGCCGGAATGGGGCGTCTGCGCGGAAGGAGTCGAAGTGGAGTTCAACCGACGCGACTACACGTACCGCATTGTGAAGGCGTATGCGGTCATTGACGCCGGCAAAGTGCTCAACCCAAAAGCAGCGCTCGGCCAGGCGATGGGGGCGATGAGCTTGGGGCTCAGCTTTGCGAGCCGCGAAGGGTTTCTTTTTGACCACGAACAGCGTGTGTTAAACTCGCAGCTGCGCACATACCGGCCGATCCGCTTTGGCGAACATCCGGAGTACATCGTAGAGTTTGTCGAAACGCCGCAAATCGATGCCCCCTACGGTGCGCGCGGCATCGGCGAACACGGCTTGATCGGCATGCCCGCCGCTTTGGCCAACGCTTTGTCGCTCGCTGCCAGCGTGCCGCTCAATGAACTGCCGCTTGTGCCGGAGCTCATTTGGCGGAGGCAGAAAGGAGGTGGCCATGATTCCGTTTGATTTTGCTTACTACCGGCCATCATCGATCGCCGAAGCCGCAGCGTTGTTTGCCGCGCTCGAGCAGGAAGGAAAACGGCCGCTTTATTACGGCGGCGGCACGGAAATCATCACCTTATCCCGTTTCGGCCTCGTCTCGACTGCAGCCGTCATTGACGTCAAACACATCCCCGAATGCCGGACGCTTGAAATAAGCGGCGATTCGCTCGTGCTCGGAGCGGCGCTGTCGCTCACCGAGCTCGAGGAAGCGAACCCGTTTCCGCTGCTGACGAAAGCGGCCAAAGAAGTCGCTGACCGGACGGCGCGCAACCAAATTACGCTTGGCGGCAACATTTGCGGGCAAATTTTTTACCGCGAAACGGTGCTGCCGCTGCTCGTTGCCGAAGCGGATGTCGTCATCGCCGGTTCGGATGGCGTCCGGCAACACCGCTTCCATGAGTTGTTTCACCGGCAGCTCCGGCTCGGCCGCGGCGAATTTGTCGTCCAGCTCAAAGTCGACCGGACCGCCGCCGCCCTGCCCCATTTCCATCGCAAGCGCCGCAAGCAAGGGGAAGTCGGCTACCCGCTCGTCACGATCGCGGCGCTGAAAAACGGCGAAACAATTCGCGCCGCCTTCAGCGGCGTCTGCCCATTTCCGTTTCGTTCTGCGGAAGTCGAGGCGCATCTTAACGACCGGAGCCGCCCCATCGCCGAACGGATTCAGGAGGCGATCAGCGCGTTTCCGCGCCCGATTTTGCATGATATTGAAGGCTCGGCAGACTACCGGCTGTTTGTCGCCGCCCAGCTGCTTGAAGACGCGCTTCGTCAGTTAGGGGAAACTATGTAGACGGGAGGTCAACGCACGGACATGGAAGAAACGGCCAAGCGGGAGCTCGTGCTGCACGTTAACGGGGAACAACGGACGGTCGCCGCCCGTCACGCTGACACACTGTTGTTTGTCCTGCGCGGCGGGCTTGGCCTGACCGGCGCCAAACCGGGCTGTTTAAACGGCGATTGCGGCGCCTGCACCGTCCTAGTCGACGGCACGCCGGTCAAATCGTGCATGATGCTGGCCATCGAAACGGTCGGCAAACAAATCACGACTGTTGAAGGGCTTAACAGGGCGCCCATCCAGCACGCCTTCGTCCGCCACTTCGCCTTTCAATGCGGCTATTGCACGCCGGGCTTTATTATGAACGCCCACGCGCTCATTGAGCGGCATCCGGACGCCGATGATGCGACGATTCAAGAATGGCTCGAGTCGAACATTTGCCGCTGCACAAGCTATCAAGAAATCGAAGCGGCGGTGAAAGAAGCGCTCGCCGCCAAAAAAGCAAAAACCGATTTTTGACTTCTTCTTACCCCCAACGGATGTTCCGCACTTTGCCGGGTCATCCGTTTTTTTCTGTCATGTATTTTTCCATTCCATTCCAAATGCCTATTGACAAAAATATAACGTTCACGTTAATGTTATATTTGTGAAAACGATCGTGATCACGGTAAAGCGAGGGGCCCCGAATGGAACGATTCAAGATCGATGACGTCGCCAAAGCAACCGGCTTAACAAAACGGACGATCCGCTATTACGAGGAGATCGGTCTGATCAAACCGCCGGCGCGCAGCGAAGGCGGCACGCGCCTGTATACAGCCGACGACATCGAACAGTTGAAAAATATTGTCGCCGCCCGTGAAGTGCTCGGTTTTTCGCTTCAAGAGCTGCAGCACTTTTTGGCGTTGAAGGAAAAAATCAAGACCCATCGGGAAGAATATCGCCACGCCGCCGCCGGCAGCGAACAGCGGCGCGAGCTCGAACAAATGGCCGCCGGGCTGCACCGACAAATCTCCATGCTTGATGACAAAATGGAGAAAATGATGGCATTTAAACAAGAGTTGGAACAAATGGCCAAACGAATAGACGCCATCTTGCAAGAGAGGAGAGAAGAATAGTGGAGGAAGGAAGACAAACAAGGGCGCGGTGGATTACCGTCGCCGCCGCCTTTTTGGCGTTCATGGGCATCGGGGTTGTTGACCCGATTTTGCCGGTCATCGCCGAAAGCATCGGCGCCACCCATTGGCAAGTGGAAATGTTGTTTACCGCCTACATTTTGACGATGGCGGTGATGATGATTCCGGTCGGGCTTGTTGTCAGCCGTGTCGGCGATAAACAAATGATGGTGATCGGGCTCGGCCTCGTTACGATTTTTTCATTGTTGTGCGGCTTTGCCTCTACTATTCCGCAGCTGTCGATGTTCCGCGCCGGCTGGGGATTGGGCAATGCGACGTTTTTCGCGACGGCCATGACGCTGCTCATCGCCTTAACGCCGCAGGCAAGCACCGCCGTCGGCTTGTATGAGGCAGCCATCGGCCTCGGCATGGCCGGCGGACCGCTCGTCGGCGGGCTGCTTGGCCAACATTCATGGCGCTACCCGTTTATCGGCACGAGCATCTTGATTTTCATCGCCTTTTTGCTCGTCACCTTTTTCGTCTATGATCCGAACAAAGGAAAACCGAAAAAAGCGGTCGGCCTGCAAGAAATGCGGCGCTTGCTTTCGTTCCCGCCGTTTTTAAAAGGGGCGGTCGGCAGCATGCTTTACTATTACGGCTTTTTTGTCGTCTTGGCATACTCGCCTTTGATCATTGGACTGTCGGCCATCCAAATCGGCCTCGTTTTCTTCGGCTGGGGGCTTTGCCTTGCTTACGGCTCGGCGGTGTTGGCCCATCAGCTCGAGAAAAAATATGAACCAAAGCAAGTGTTGCCATACAGCTTGCTGCTGTTTGCCGTGCTGTTGCTGCTGTTGGCCGCCGTTGAACAAACGTGGCTCATGACCGCCCTCATTATTTTATCAGGGCTCATCTCTGGATTAAACAACGCGCTGTTTACAAGCTATGTGATGGAAACGTCGCCGTACGAACGCGGAGTCACCTCCGGCATGTACAATTTTGTCCGTTGGATGGGCGCCGCCATCGCTCCCGTGCTGTCGGGCGTCATCGGCCACGCCGTTTCGGCGAAGGCGCCGTTTATCGTGGCCATGGCGCTGTCGCTTGCCGCTTTTCTCTTTCTTGCCTGGCGCAAACGCGAGCCGTCAGCGACGAAAACAGTCTGACCACAAAAGATAAGGCAAAAACAGCACAACTTGACGCAAACTGGCAGACCGGCCGGCTGGCATGGGTCAGCGCCCGTTTTCGCCTGAAAACGGGCGCTTTTCTATTGGCAGCCTGTGTGGATTTCACGCGGCTTCCCATCGGCTGCTGTTCATTCGTTCCCTCCCCTTTTAGCAAGGGCGAATCGTTTGTTTCTCGCTAATCACGACCCCGCGCCTTTTCATTTCCTCAATATACACCTCTCCTGGCACGGCTTGCTCGGGTGGATAGACGCCGCGCTTCGTAATCACCCCGCGGCCGATCAGCTGGGCGACAACGGAAATCGTATAGGCGGTTGTGCGCGCCATCGCCGTCACTTTGTTTTCACGGTCATTAAACGTGACGGTCTCGTATTCGAACACCGTTTCCTTCCCGCCTTTTCGGCCGCCGACGATGACCCGAAGCAAGACGACATCGTCTTTTCCTTTCAAATCAAGGAGCGGCGTCAACACGGCGAGCAGCACATCGCGCGGTTTGACTGTTTGGCCGTTCACGTTGACTTCCATATCGTTGCGCGTCAAATTCAAATCGACGAGCAGCTTGAATTTTTCTGCATGGCCGCGGTAACGAATCGTTTTGTACTCGAGCCGCTTCAAGTTCGGAAACGAGCGCGAGAGCGTCGACGTCCCTCCTGAAGTATGGAACGCTTCAAGCGGTCCGAACCGGTCGAAATAAATCGGTTCCACTTCGGAAAGCGACGGTACTTCCCGCTTTTGGCCGTCACGGATGATGAGAGACGGATCGGTGTAATGGTCAAGCAGCCCTGCTAAAGAAAACACATGGTTGTACTCAAGCGGCGGCTCGGGACGGACGGGAATCCCCCCAACATACAGTTGGATTGACTCAACTTCATCAAGCTGGCTTGCCCCATAGCCGGACAAAATGTTGATCATCCCCGGCGCGACGCCAAGATCCGGAATGATCGTCACCCCTGCATTTTGAGCCTCCTCGTGCATCTCAAGCACCCGGTCGGTAATATGGCCGATATGGCCGCCTAAATCGACCGAATGGACGCCCATTTTGATCGCTGTTTTCGCCACCGTTTCATTGAAGCGGTAAAACAAGGCGTTGACAACCACGTCATGCCCTTTCATCGCCGCCGCGAGTTGTTTCGGATCGCCTGCATCGACCCGAACGGCGGTCAGTTTTGCCGATTGAAGTTGACTCTTAACCTGCTCCGCCCTATCCCGGTCGACATCGGCAAGCGTCACAGCCTCGACGTCCTTGCTTTGCACTAAATCGCGCGCCGCTTCTTTGCCCATCAACCCGGCGCCAAGCACGAGCATTCTCACCGTTCGTTCCCCCTTTGTTGCCGTTTTGTTGCTTGTATCCAACCGCTTGCTGCCTTTTGGCTGCCGCTATGGCAAATGCGGCATCTTGCCCGAGTCTGTATGGACCGCTTTTATCGGCCGCCATCGTTGCGGCTGCCCGGGCAGACAGCCCGCCCGTTCAATCGCCCGTATCAATTTGCGCCCGCTGCAGCTTGCCGCTGAAATCGACATAAATGCTCCGCCACTCGGTAAACACATCGAGCGCAGCGACGCCGGAGTCGCGATGACCGTTGCCCGTCCCTTTCGTGCCGCCAAACGGCAAATGAATTTCCGCCCCTGTCGTGCCGGCGTTGACATACACGATGCCGGTGTCCAAATCGCGCATCGCTCGAAACACGTTATTGACATCACGGGTGAAAATGGCGCTCGACAGCCCGTAATCAACGCTGTTGTTGACGGCGATCGCCTCTTCCAAACTGCCGACGGAAAGGATGGACACGACCGGGCCAAAAATTTCTTCGCGGGCAATGCGCATCGACGGCGTCACATCCGTAAAAATGGTCGGCGCGTAGTAAAAGCCGCGCGCATAGGCGTCATCGCGCAATCGATGGCCGCCAATTAACAATTTCGCCCCTTCTTCTACGCCAAGGCGCACGTAGCGGTCGATCTTTTGCAGCGCCTCTTCGTGGATGACCGGGCCGACTTTGACCGTTTCATCCAATCCATTGCCGATGGTCAGCGTTTTTACCGCTTCCAGCAGGCGCCGCTCGAGCTCCGGCTTGACCCGCTCATGGACGATGACCCGGCTGCATGCCGTGCACCGCTGGCCCGATGTGCCGAACGCGCTCCAGATGATGCCGTCGACCGCCAATGTTAAATCCGCGTCATCCATCACAATGACCGCGTTTTTCCCGCCCATTTCCAGCGACACTTTTTTCAGCAAGCGCCCACACTTCTCGGCGATTTGCCGGCCGACGTCATTCGAACCGGTAAACGAAATGACCGGCACGTCCGGATGCTCAACAAGCGCACCGCCTGCCGTTGGCCCGTCGCCGTGAACGACATTGAACACTCCACGAGGAAGTCCTGCTTCAGCGAAAATCGCAGCCAGTTCGCGCGCCATAAACGGAGTTTCAAGCGCCGGCTTCCAAACGACCGCATTGCCGGCGACGATCGCAGGAAACGACTTCCACGTCGCGATGGCGATCGGGAAGTTCCAAGGGGTAATGATGCCGACAACCCCCACCGGCACGCGGACGCTCATCGCAAACTTGTCTTTCAACTCAGACGGCGTCGTATCGCCAAACAACCGCCGCCCTTCCCCCGCCATGTAAAACGCCATATCGATGCCTTCCTGCACTTCGCCGCGCGCTTCCTCAATCACTTTGCCCATTTCCATCGTCAACAGCCGGGCCAATTGTTCTTTCCGCTCCTTTAGCAAGCTCCCGACCCGGTATAACACTTCCGCGCGCTTCGGAGCCGGCACGAGCGCCCATTGCTTTTGCGCCGCTTTTGCCGCCTTGACAGCCGCGTCGATATCAGCGGCGGTCGACAACGCCGCTTCGCCAATCACCTCTCCGTTCGCCGGGTTGATTACCGACGCCCGTTGGCCGCTTGAAGCCGCTTTCCATTCACCATCAATAAAGTTCCATGCTTTCATCGTCATCCTCCTTTGCACTTTATTCCAGTTCGACTGCCGGCGGCAATCTCCTTTTTCACCGGCGCCGCACCAAGCTGTTGCCATCCAGCCGGGCTCTCACCGCATATGGAAATGCGCATGCCTCCTTTGGGCACCTCGCTATTCTCGCTATTACGGAGCGGGCAGCCGCATCGCCACGGACAGCTGTTCCGGCTCCGTCATGATTTCAATCACCGTCGGCTTCACTGCTGTCAGCGCCTGTTTAAAAGCGGCCGCAAATTCGTCGCCCGTCTTCACCGTGACGCCGTCAGCGCCCAACGCCGTCGCCAACTTGGCAAACGACACCTCGCCCAGCTCGCTCGCAATCACCCGCCGCGGAAAGTGCAGCTCCTGGTGCATGCGAATCGTTCCATACATCCGGTTGTTAAAGACGAGACTAATGACAGGAATGCCGTAGCGGGAAGCGGTCTCGAGCTCAGCCGCTGTCATTAAAAACCCGCCATCGCCTGATAAGGAAACGACCACCCGTTTTGGCTCAGCGAGCTTGGCACCGATGGCAGCCGGCAGCCCGTACCCCATCGCCCCGGATGTCGGCCCGATATACACGTGCCGGTCACGGAACGGGAAAAAGGTATGCAGCCAGCCGACAAAGTTGCCGGCGTCATTCGTGATGACGCCATCATCCGGCAGCTCGGCCTGCAGCACGGCGATGACCGCTTCTTGTATATTTCGCGGCGGCTGCGGCAACATCGCGGTCGCCTCATAGGCACGTCGGCGGGCAGCGGCCCATTCGCTCCATGACGGGGCGATGTTCCGTCCGAGCAGCGCAAGCAAAGCCTCGCGGGCATCCGCCATAACGGCGATATCCGCCGGGAACACTTTGCCAAGCGCTTCCCCGTCTATATCGATATGAATAAGCGTCTGATGCGGCAACGGCCACGTGAAATCTTGCGTCGTCACTTCCGACAACCGCGTGCCGACCGCTAAAAGAAGATCAGCGCTCCTTGCCGTTTCGACCACCGCCGCCGGCGCCCCGAGGCCAAGATGGCCGACATAAAGTGGATGGTCGTGCGGAAACACGTCATGGCGGCGGAACGCCGCAGCGACTGGGAGGGAATATTGTTCCGCCACGAGGCGCAACGGTTGCTCGGCGCGGGCTCGTTTGACGCCGCCGCCGGCGACAATGAGCGGCCGACGGGCAGCGGCAAGCGCTGCTTCTATCTGCCGCAGCTTCTCCTCAGCCGGGGCCGGGCGCGGCGCGTCCATCGCCATCAACACCGCCTCCGCAACGGTTTCTGTAAATACATCTTCCGGGATCGAAACGACGACCGGCCCGGGACGGCCCGTTTTCGCCACCCGAAACGCCCGCTGCACCAACTCCGGCACGCGCTCCGGATCATCGACTTCAACCGCCCACTTTGCGAGCGGCCGGAACCATTCATCCAATTCAACTTCTTGAAACCCTTCGCGGCCGCGAAACCGGCGGTGCACCTGCCCTAAAAAGACGACGAGCGGCGTGGAATCTTGGCGCGCCGTATGGACGCCAATCGCCAAGTTGGCGGCGCCGACCGCGCGCGTCGCCAGCACCACTCCCGGCTTGCCGGATGCTTTCGCATACGCTTCCGCCATAAACACCGCCCCGCCTTCATGGCGGGCTGAGATCAGCTGAAGCGTCGGTTCGTCATATAACGCATCCAACAGCGGCAAATAACTTTCCCCCGGCACACAAAACAAGTGGGAAATGCCTTCTTGCTTGAAACATTCGATCATCGCCCGCGGAACAGAAAGACCGCGCATCACCCGTTTTGTCATGACCGTCCCTCCCAATCGATCGCCGCCCAGCGCCGCGCCGCTTCAAGCAGCCGCTCAAGCGGGGCGGCGAGCGAAACGCGGACATACCCTTCCCCTCCTGAGCCAAACGCCGTCCCCGGCGTTACGATCACCCCGGCTTCATCAAGCAGCCGGGCGGCAAACTCGGCGGCGGAGCAGCCGACCGCTGTCGGCACCCACAAGAAAAACGTCGCCTGCGGCGGCCGGACGGGCACGCCCATTTTCCAAAGCGCCGCTGTCATCGCCTTCATCCGTTCTTCATAGATGCGGCTGTTCCCCTTCGCCGCTTCAGTTCCGCCCCGCAGCGCAGCGGCCGCCGCTTTTTGCACGGCTAAAAACTGGCACGTATCGATGTTTCCTTTTAGGACCGCCAGCGCCCGGATGACATCCCGGTTGCCGACGATATAGCCGATGCGGCAGCCCGCCATGTTATAACTTTTGGACAAAGAGCCGAGCTCGACGGCCACGTCTTTTGCGCCGTCAACTTGCAGCACGCCCGGAGCCCGAACATCGCCAAACGTCAGCAGCGAATACGCGGAATCGTGGGCGATGAGAAACCGGTGCTTATTCGCCAGCGCCACCGCCTCAGCGAATACATCAACCGTCGCCATAGAAGCTGTCGGATTGCTTGGGTAGTTTAGCAGCATGATATTGATGCGATCGTAAGTGGACGGATCAACAGCGGAAAATTGTGGTGCGTAGTCACGAGCGGCATCAAGCGGCAACTCAAGCGGCGTCCCGCGGGCGAGATGGACAGCGGTGCGGTACACGGGGTAGCCCGGATTCGGAATCAGCACCGCATCGCCCGGATCGATGAGCGCCTGCAACAAATGGACAATCCCTTCTTTCGAGCCGATCAAAGCGAGCACTTCCGTATCCGGATCCAGTTCGACGCCATACTGTTGCTTATAAAAGGCGGCAACCGCCTCGCGGTATTCGCGGCAGCCGGCATACGGAGAATACGTGTAGTTGCGCGGGTCATCAAGCTCGCGTTTCAAAGCGTCAATCACAAATGGCGGCGGCGGCAAATCCGGCGCGCCGATGCCCAGATCGATCACATCGATTCCTTTCTGAACAAGTTCCGCTTTTTTTCGCTCCAACGCGGAAAACAAATACGGCGGCATTCCTTTTACAAGTTCGGAAGCCGTCTTCATCACGGCCTCTCCCCTTTCGGCTTTATCGTTTGCGGCGCGGGACGGACAAGCAACAAGGCGGATCGCGGCTAAGGCCCGGGAACGAGTCTAACCGGTGGAAACAGTTGAACGGAAATGCGATTTCTCTTCTTGTAAAATATTTTATTATCAATGTAAAAGAATTAGAATAGTAGCGGCGGAACGAGTCCATACGTCCCCTTTTTGCCTGAACGCCAAACCGCAACCCCCATACTAGGATTGAATGGGATGAAGTGCGTGCGGCTCGCCGCAATCCGGTCTTTCGCCTTCCTGAAAGCGAAGGCGCATCCGTCAGTTTCAAAAAAGCCGGGCGCCGCCGGGCGCCCGGCTTGCATATGATGCCGCCCATTTCTTACTGATATAGCGATGCACCGCCGCGCACAAATTCAGCGGCCTTTTCTTTCATCCCTTCTTCTCTGATTTTCCGCTGCAGCTCGTGCGAAATGTTCATCGAGCAAAACTTCGGTCCGCACATGGAACAGAAGTGGGCTGTTTTCGCCGCCTCGGCCGGCAACGTCTCATCATGGTACTCGCGGGCCCGTTCCGGGTCAAGCGACAAGTTGAACTGATCGTTCCAGCGAAACTCAAAGCGCGCTTTCGAGAGCGCATCGTCGCGCTGCTGGGCGGCCGGATGCCCTTTCGCCAAGTCAGCGGCATGGGCGGCGATTTTATACGTAACGACTCCGGCGCGTACATCCTCTTTATTTGGCAGCCCTAAATGTTCTTTCGGCGTCACATAGCAAAGCATCGCCGTCCCGTAAGCACCGATGATCGCGGCACCAATCGCTGACGTGATGTGGTCGTATCCCGGTGCGATATCGGTGACAAGCGGCCCTAACGTATAAAACGGCGCCCCATGGCAAATTTCCTGTTCCCGCTCGACATTTTCACGAATTTTCTGCATTGGGATATGCCCCGGCCCTTCGATCATCACTTGCACATCATGCTCCCAGGCGATTTTCGTCAGCTCGCCGAGCGTCTCCAGTTCGGCAAACTGCGCTTCGTCATTCGCATCGGCAATGGAGCCTGGGCGCAAGCCGTCGCCAAGGGAAATCGCAACATCGTATTGTTTCAAAATTTCGCAAATGTCTTCAAAATGCGTATACAAAAAGTTTTCTTCATGGTGGGCCAAACACCATTGGGCGATGATCGAGCCGCCGCGCGAGACGATGCCGGTCGTCCGGTTGGCGGTGAGCGGAATGTAACGAAGCCGCACACCGGCGTGGATCGTCATATAGTCGACCCCTTGTTCGGCCTGTTCAATCAACGTCTCGCGATACACGTCCCACGTTAACTTCTCCGGCACGCCGCCTACTTTCTCAAGCGCCTGGTAAATCGGCACGGTTCCAATCGGCACCGGCGAATTGCGGATGATGTACTCGCGCGTCTCATGAATGTGCTTGCCGGTCGACAAATCCATGACCGTATCGGCGCCCCAGCGCACCGCCCAAAGCAGCTTTTCCACTTCATCTTCAATCGAGGAAGAAACGGCCGAGTTGCCGATATTGGCGTTAATTTTCACATGAAAACGGCGGCCGATGATCATCGGCTCACTCTCAGGGTGATTAATGTTCGCCGGAATGATCGCCCGGCCGGCCGCCACTTCCTGGCGAACGATTTCCGGATCAAGTTGTTCGCGAATCGCAACAAACTCCATCTCCGGAGTGATGATCCCCTGTTTGGCGTAATGCATTTGCGTCACTGTTTTCCCCGATTTTGCCCGCAGCGGACGGCGCACGAACGGCAGCGGGCGGACACCGGCGGCTGCTAATGGCTTCACTTCTTCGACATCGCCGCGCTCAAAAATCCAGTTGCGGCGAAGAAGCGGCAATCCTTTTTCTACGTCCGGCTCAAAATCGGGATCAGTGTATGGACCGGTTGTGTCATAGACGCGCACCGATTCGTTTTCCACCGTCCCTTGCGGCGTTTTCGTCGGCGACAAGGCGATCTCTCTCATCGGCACGCGCACATCAGGCCGTGATCCTTCGATGTACACTTTGCGGCTGGCTGGAAATGACATGAACGAGCGAATGTTTTCCATGCGGCTTTCCTCCTTAAACATTTTGTTTGGGATCTGCAGCCGCACCAACGAAAAGAGAGGCAAAAACAGGGGCTATTTACGCAAAAACGGGTTCCGCAAAACGGAACCCGATCAAGGCAAAAAGGCCAAATGAACAGCCTGTGCGTCCATTTGTTCCCGCTGCCTGCTTCCCTACGCTGGCATGACCCAGATCAGGTTCAAAGGGTCAAAGAACTTCATCGCGTTCTTTTCTCAGCCCGGCTCCCGGACTCCCCTAGCAGATGAGCGTATAACAATGATGACTGACTTTCCTTTCATTTTACTGCATAACAGGCACGTATGCAAACCATTTTATTCCATATGACAGCTGGCGCATCAAGCCTTCTTTCCTTGGCAAACTCGCTTTTTCCCGCCTCACACCGAAAATTGCTTGAGCATCGTCCGCATCTCGTCCGCCATCCGGCCGAGCGCTGCCGAGGAAGAGGCGATTTCCTCGACGGAAGCCATTTGCTCCTGAGTGGATGCCGATACGTTCGCAGCGCCGGCCGCTGACTGTTCAACGATATTGGTCATCTGTTGGAGTGCGTCATCCACTTGGCGGGCGCGGCCCGTCATTTGTTCAATCGCAGACGATGCTTGTCCAATTTGTTCGCTCACTTGATCGACGGCCGCGCGAATCTCGGCGAACGACTGGCCGGCAGCGGCGACGGCGTCAAGCCCTTGCGCCACTTCAGCGACGACCCGCTCAGCCGACGCGATCGCCCGCTTCGTTTCCTCTTGAATGTGACCGATCAGCTTGGAGATTTGCTGCGCCGAGCGCGCCGACTGTTCGGCCAGTTTTCGCACTTCGCCGGCGACGACGGCGAACCCTTTTCCTTGTTCGCCGGCGCGCGCCGCTTCGATCGCCGCATTTAGCGCCAGCAAGTTCGTCTGTGACGCGATGCCCGTGATCGCTTCCGTGATTTGCCCAATCTCATTCGAGCGCTCCCCGAGCCTTTGGACGACCTGGCCGAGCGATTGAACATGGTCGTAAATGAACTGCATTTGCTCAGACATTTGCGTCACAGACTGTTTGCCGTCCTGCGCTTTGGCCGCTGTTTCCCGGGCGTTGTGCGACACTTCTTTCGTGTGAAGGGCAACTTCGTCCAATGTTTTCGAAATGTCATTGATAGCCATCGCCGTACCGCGGGCGGCCTTTGCCTGCTCCTCGGCGTGCGAGGCCATCGTTTCCATCGCGGCCGCAATTTGTTCTGTCGCTTTTGTCGTCTGCTCAGCGACAGCGGCCAACTGGCCGGACACTTGCGCCACCTCTTCGGCATGGTGCTGCACGCGGCCCATCACTTCCTGCCATGCATCGGCCATACGGTTGAACGCAGCCGCGATCGGCCGCAGCTGCTGCACGCTGTCCAGCGGCACGCGCGTCTTCAAGTCCCCCTCTGTCATTTTGCTTACATGTTCATTGATGATAGCGATCGGCGCGACAAACCGCCGGTAGTTGAGCGTTGATGAAACTAAGCCAACCACCGCCCCGAACAACAAGGTGGCGGCAAGCGTCCACCAAAACGCCGCCCCGCGAATGCCATTAGCCAAGCATATCGCAAGGCCGATCGCCGCCGTGCCGGGGATGACGACGAACATCGTGCGAATGATATAAGCGCTTAACGACAACCCTTTCTCCTCCTTTTTTCTATTGTCAAAAAGTTTTTCACTATTACTATAGCATTGACATATTCGTCAACGTGCGTCGGTTTTCCTTCTTTATGTCCAGCTGGATCTCCTTCATTAAAAAATTGTATTTCCAGCAAACAGGAATTGTATTAAAATAACGATTACCTCATAAATATTCATTTTCTAGATCAATAGAACGGAAGATCATCCATGGACAAAAAGAAAATGATTGGCGGTGCGCTTGCCGTCAGTTTGTTGGCGCTTTCCCCTTGGGCGGCTGTGCACGCCGAGCCGGTCAAATGGACGAACGTCAACGCATTCGAAGAACAAACGGGCAGCCTGTTCAACCAAGAAAACAAACGGTGGAACCCATTAAAGAATGGAATCCGATGGTGTTTCTTGATACACACGGCTATGTGAAAAATGACGGGCCAAACTTGCAAGGATTGATTGAACCTTGCACGCCGCCGCACAATCCAAACTATGAATACGATTTATATATCAAATGGGCGCTCGAACAAGCAAAAGCGATGGAAGCAGAAATTTTGGCCGACAAGGCGTCCTACCAAAGAGAACTGTACAAGTCGATGGAAGGCGTCTATATCCCGTATCGCGATGATACGGCCGGCTGGGATGACTATCCGCCGATTTTCACGCCGATGTACGCCATGTACCACGGCGCGTACGGCCATACGCTCGAAGCGCCGCCAAACGACTGGGACGGCGTGCGCTGGCAATATAACGCCATTATGGGCGCATGAATAAGCAGCAGTCCCATTCCGGCACGAAACTGGCGTTGCAGCGGCTCGGCTTTCAAGTGACCGAACTGACGCCGTCCGAAGTGGCGGCAAACGGGCTGGACGGGTTTGACGTCTTTGTTTACAGCGGGACGGAAAACGTAATTTCTCTGAACTTGAGCGCGGCCAACAAAGAATTCGGCTTGCAAAATGCTGATGAGTACAATGCCTTCAAGCAACACGTCACCGCTTTTGTGAACGATGGCGGCAAATACATCGCTGTCGGCGCCGGAGCATCAAGAGCGACGAAAACGCTCGGGCTCACCGACGACACGATTAATGTCGGCGGCTCGAACAGCAACGGCATCGTCCGCGTCGACTACAGCGGCAAAGGAACGACAGCCGGTTACGGACAGGACGATATCGGCTTTGTATACCGCCCGGTATGGTATACGAACACCGGCAATGACATCGTTGAAGCAACGTTTGACAATACTCCAGGCTTTTTCAAGGCCGGCCATTGGAAAAACCGCAGCGCCGCCCAAGGGGCTGCCGTCATCGTCCGTGAACAAAACGCTGACGTCACCTTGATCGGGCTTGAGGCTGGCTTCCGCGACCATACGGACTATTTGTTCCGCCTATTGGCCAACGCCATTTGGGAAAGATGAGCCGCGCGCTGAAAAACGGAAGCTCCGAACACGGAGCTTCCGTTTTTTCTTTTGCCCGGCCTTCTCAGCAGAATAGTCCAATGCCCCCCGCCGCCAAGGAGGAATAGTCCGTTTTTCTTATCTTCCTCTTCTCCGCTTTGCATCAAAAGGAGGTTTTTTTTGCACCATATTGAAAATGATAATCATTTATATTATGATGTTTACCGATATTGATAATCGTTTTCATAAGAGGAGGGAGCACATTGCAGTTGTCTACCGTCTTTCTCTATGAGGAAGAACAAGCATACCGACAGTTGCAACGAATCGATCCGGCGCTCGGACATTTGTTTTTGGCTATGTTGCCAAAAAGCCGGCGGCGCATCACCGGTCGGTTGCTGCAGGCGCTCGTCCGCGAACATCTCATCAGCCCAAACCGCGTTGACTGGAGGTATACCGGAAAAGAGTGGGAACTTTCCATCCTGCTTTCGGAAACGAAACAGATCAAAGCAGCGGCAGCTGAGCGGTTCAGCCTTGGGCAGTTTACCGTTGCACGCCTTTGGCTGCTGGACAGGAAGAGACAAACTCCCCTCTTCTCCCCTTTGGAGCTGCTTCAGCTGCTGCGATCCGAAGGGGCGATCGCTCCTATGCCAAACTGGGACGGATTTTGTGCTGAAATCGCCAACAGTGTTGTGAATGATGCGCTTGCCTTAGCCGCCGCCGAACGGCGCGGCCCACGCGGGACAGTTCACTCCTCTTCGCTTGAGTGGGTGCGCGCCCAACCGCATCCATTCAGCCCGCTTGTTTTTTATGAACAGTCGGTCGTTGACGGGCATACGTTGCACCCGTGCGCCAAAACGCGACTCGGCTTCAGCGTCCAAGATGTGATCGACTATTCGCCGGAATGGGAAGCAATCGTCGCCCTCCCCTTGGTCGCGGTGCATCGCCGCCATTGCCGTTTCGTTTCTTTTTCCTATGAACGAATGGCGGACTGGATTTACGAACAGGAAGAAACGTTGCGTTCCGCTGTACAGGAATCGTTGCGGACATGCGGCCGCTCTGAACGCGAATATGACGTCATTCCTGTCCACCCTTGGCAGTGGAAACATACGATCCAACGATATTTTCAAAAGGAGCTGAACGAACAGACGATCGTGCCGATCCAGGGCCGGACGCTCCGTGCCCATCCGCTCGTCTCCGTGCGCACATTCATGATCGCGGGCGCTTCCGGTGATCATTTGAAAACGCCGGTCAACGTGCAAATGACAAGCGCCGTCCGCACCGTATCGCCGGCCGCCGCTGCCAACGGGCCGCGCTTATCGGCATGGCTGAACGATGTGCTCACCAACGAGCAGCTGGCCCCCCGCTTCCGGATCATCAGCGAAAAAGCAGGCATCTACTTTTCCCCTGATGGGCGAACAGGCGAAGAATCGGCAACGCTCAGCAAACAGCTGTCCGCCATCGTCCGGGACAATCCAGAGCGCGGGCTGGTGGAAGGGGATATCGCCATGCCGGCTGTGGCGCTTCTTTCTTCTTCCTTCCTAAGCGGCAAGCCGGTGGCGGCCGAACTCGTTGAGGAATATGCCGCCAATCAGGGGGCAAGCTCCGTGCGCGAAGCGGCTGTGTGGTTTTTCCGGCAATATGCAGAAATGCTCGTTCCGCCGTTGCTCGTCCTTTTGTGCAAATACGGCATCAGCCTGGAAGCTCACTTGCAAAACAGTGTCCCCGTCTTCCGTCGCGGTGTGCTTCAAGCGATGCAAGTTCGCGATTTAGGAGGAATTCGCCTCCATTCCGGCCGTTTCGGGCGCCATCGCTACCCGCTTCACGATTTGGCGCTTTCAAGCATCGTGACGGACGAGATCACCGAGTTGCGTCATACGTTCACTCATGCCGTCATTCACAACCATCTTGGCGAGCTGATCGCCTGCCTGTCCCGGTCGTTCTCGGTCGAAGAGCCGCTGTTTTGGCGTGCGACAGCCGAAATAATGGAGCGCACATTTGCGATGCTTGCCCGTGACAACGAAGCGAACAGACACGCAAATGAAGACCGCGAGGCGCTGTTTTCCCCGGTGTTGCCAATGAAAGCGCTCGTCGCCATGCGCTTAACGGATGATCTCCGCAACCATTTCATTGAAACGGTCAATCCGCTGGCCAAATGGAAAAAGGAGGAATGGAAACGATGAACACCCGTTTATTCGCCCCAACGGCGAATATGACGCTCTACCCATACGAGCAAGAATGTGCAGAATTCATCAGGAAACGGTTCCCTGACCGGCTTTCTGCCTACTTCCGCCATGTCGCTCGGGCGCGGACAACGATCTTGCAACGAACTGTCGCCGCGTTGCTGCGGGAAGACGTATTCGGTCTGTACTCCCATTCCTACAACTTGCGAGTGGTCGGCTCGGTATATATGACAAATTGGCACGGGCTGACGCCGGAATGGGAGCCGGCCGTCCGCCGGCTTCCGGATGCCAACTTGCAAGAAGGAATCACCTACAAGCTGTTCCCGGTTGCGCCGGGCGAATGTTTGCTCATCCCGATCCGCGGTGAATCGGCTTTTCGCCAATGCGACATCGGCGAGGAGATCATGTGGATCGGCAGCGGCATCCGAACGGTCCAAGACGCCATCTCCTTCCTTTCCCTGCTGGCGCCGCATATGAAAGCGGACGGCCAGGAAGACGCATGGGCGCAACTAGCGAAAGAGTTGGAAAACGGAACCGCCAATTTGGCACTTGCCTATTGGCACTTTGAGAAGACATGGCAGGTGACGGGGACGGAAGCTGACGGCTTGTTTGCGTACATTGAACATCGACGGCGTGACCCATCGTTTTGCCCGGCGTTATTTTTCGAACAGCTTTGCATTGAAGGGCACCACCTTCATCCGGGCGCCAAAACGAAACTGCCGATGTCCCCTGAGGACGTGTTCGCCTACTCGGCGGAATTTGGCGGCGAACCGCAGCTGCTGATTGTCGCCGTCCGACGCAGTTTGTGCGATTTCCGTTTTGACGGATATGAAGATCCCAACACCTTCCTGTTCGACCGCTTCCCGTCGTTGCGACGCCCGGTGGCGGAACGTTTCCGGCAGGCAAACCGGAAGCCGGAAGACTATGTGCTCATACCTGTCCATCCTTGGCAATACGAGCACATCATTCCGGACGTCTACCGTGAGGAGCTGCGCGATGGACGCCTTTGGCTGATCGAGGGGGTGACGATCCCGACGCAGGCGACCGCCTCGTTCCGGACCGTTTTGGCGAAGGAAACCCCGCTGTATATAAAAACTGCCGTCCATAGCCAAATGACCTCAACGGTCAGGTCCATTTCACCCCAGTCGGCCAACAACGGCGCCGCATACAGCCAGCTGTTTCGCGCCATTCTAGAAAGGGAACATGCACTGTCCGGCATCTTTCTTCCCGTTTGTGAAATCGGCGGCTGCTCGTTCCGCTCGGAAGATCCGACAAAAGCGCGAAATTTATCCGTCATTTATCGTGAGGGACTGGATCGTTTCCTTGGCGAAGAAGAAATCGCCATCACCGGAACCGCCTTATACGCCATGTCGCCATTTAGCGGCCAGCCGGTCGTCGTGGACATCATCGAAGAGTACGCGAAGGCAACCAACCGTCCACCATCCCGGGAAACGGCGCTTTCCTTTCTTCGCGAGTACGCCGGCATCGCTGTCCGCGGCTTTTTGACGTTGCTCGTCAAGTACGGCATCGGACTCGAAGGGCATTTGCAAAATACCGTTCCCGTCTTTCGGCAAGGGCAACCGGTGAAATTGCTGTTTCGCGACTGGGGAGGCATCCGTCTGTACCGGCCGCGCCTTTTACGCCAAGGGCTTGACATCGACGTCCAACCTGGATCGCTCACGGTCACCGACGATTTACGGGAAGCGCAAAACAAGGTGTTTTATACCGTCTTTCAAAATCAACTTGGGGAAATTATCCGCCACATCTGCCGCCGGTGGGGCATCGCTGAAGAACAAGGTTGGACGTGCGTCCGCCGCCAATGTGATGCAGTGTTTGACGAACTGGCCAAAGATCCGAATCTGCAAACAGCGGTGCACGAAGACCGCCAAGCTTTATACCGGCCGCTCGTGGATCATAAGGCGCTGGCAACAATGCGGCTGCAGCCGGAAGCGAAAACGTATTGTTTCGTTTCCGTGCCCAATCCGTTGGCGACAGGTTGATAAGGGGAAATCGATATGCTTCTTATATGGAAAAAACCGTCCCCTTCCTTCGCGCTGTTTTGGCGCCCGTTCCGTGTGTATTGGGCCGGGACACTGCCGGCGCGCATCGGGGAGTGGGCTGATTTCATCGTTTTAAACTGGGCCGTGCTGCAGCTTTCCCGCTCGCCGCTCGACCTCGGCGTTCTGCACGCCTGCCGGCTGCTGCCGATCTTTCTATTCAGTTGGCTCGGCGGGGTGCTTGCCGACCGTCTGCCCCGGCGCCGTGTGCTCGCCGCTTCCTTGCTTGGCATGGCCGCGTCCACGTTGGCAATCGCCTGGTTGCTGCATGAAGCGTTCTCATTCGTTTGGCTGTTGGCCGCCGTCCTGGTCCGTTCGGTCTTTATGGCCGTGGAAACGGCCGCACGCAATGCATACATCGCTCATCTTGTTCCGAGCGCGGCGCTCTCGAGCGCCATTTCACTGCATACCGCCGCGCTTCATATCGGAAAGATCGCCGGACCGGCAGCAGCCGGATGGTGGCTCGCTTCGATGGATGGCATCCCGCTGCTTGTCGTCTATAGCGCTATGCTCGTTATCGCCGCCCTCGCGGTATCCTTTTTAAAGGAGGGCGGCCCCCACCAACCGGCTGCACGCTCAGCAGGAAGCGACAAAGGGGAAGCCATCCGTTATATCAAGGGCACCCCGCTCATTCAGGCGTTGCTTGCCCTTTCGATCATCCCGATGATGTTCGGTTTCGCTTATTCAGCGATAACCCCGCTCCTCGTTGAGGCGTTGTCCGAAGGTGGCGCCGGGGATTTCGCCTTGCTGCTTTCCGTCTCGTCCGTCGGTGCGTTGCTCGGTACGATCTGGCTTTCCTTCCGGCCGGTTGAGGCGGTCGGCAAATGGCTGATCGTTTCGTTGCTTGCCTTTTCCTTATCGTTGCTTCTATGGATCGTCTCGTTTGAACATAAGTGGCTTTGCTTGGCTGCGATGGCGCTGGCCGGGCTGACCGGTCAGCTGTATCGGACGCTATGCCGCCTAGCCGTTCAGCTGACCGTTCCGGATCGCCTACGCGGACGGATTATGAGCATCGCCTTAATGGACCGCGGGTTCATCCCGCTCGGCACGCTTTTGCTTACCGCCGTCGCCGAGTACGCCGGGGTAAAAACGGCCGGCTATGCGATGGGGGGGCTCTGTCTTCTTTGTGTGCTTATCTTTTGGCGGCGAAAAGAACTATGGAACATCTCTACAGGAGGAAGAACATGGAACGATTAAGCGACGTCATTCAAGTGATCACGGATCACAAGACAAAACAGCAGGCTCCGCTCTGCGCCTATGTGTATGACCTGGAAGGCTTGCGCGCCCATACAGCCAGGCTATCCGCCCCGCTTCCCCCTTCCGTCCGACTTTTTTATGCCGTCAAGGCAAACGCGGATCCGCGCGTCTTACAGGCGATCCAGCCGCATGTGGCCGGGTTTGAAGTAGCCTCGGGCGGCGAGCTGCAAAAAGTCCGCCGCCTGTTTGCCGACACCCCGGTCATTTTTGGCGGACCGGGAAAAACAGACGAAGAACTCATCGCAGCAACCGAGGCGCGTGTAGCCCTCATTCATGTCGAAAGCATATGGGAACTGCAGCGGCTCCACTGG
Source organism: Geobacillus genomosp. 3 (assembly GCF_000445995.2). GTDB lineage: Bacteria > Bacillota > Bacilli > Bacillales > Anoxybacillaceae > Geobacillus. The sequence continues at coordinate 356,427 of NC_022080.4, read as the reverse complement.
ATCGCCGCCGAGCGGCAAACGACCGCACGCGTGCTCCTGCGGGTCAATTTGCGCCAAACCGCTCCAGGCGCTACGTTGCATATGGCGGGAAAACCGACCCAGTTCGGCCTCGACGAATGGCATATCGGCGAAGCGATTCGCACAGCGTTGGCGCTTCCGTCTATTGATCTGCAAGGGTTCCATTTTCACGCCATGTCCAATCATACCGACGAGCAGGCCCATCTTGCCTTTATCGAAACGTGCCTGTCATTCGTTAGGCAAACGGAAAAAACATACGGGCGGCCGTTTTCGTTCGTTAACGTCGGAGGCGGAGTCGGCGTCCATTACAACGACCCGGACCGGCAGTTTCGTTGGGATTGGTTTGCCAAAGAACTACATTTGTTGCTGCGCCGCCATGCCTCTCCGCATTGGACGGTCATTTTCGAACTTGGCCGCTTGATCGCCGCCCATAACGGCTACTACGCGGCTGAGGTGCTCGACTTAAAAAACAATTACGGAACGTATTTTGCCATTCTCCGCGGCGGCATCCACCATCTCCGGCTGCCGGCGGCATGGAAAATGAACCACCCTTTTCTCATCATTCCGATCAACGAATGGCGTTACCCGTTTGACCGCCCATCTTTGTTCGGCGAACGGGTGACGTTAGCCGGTGAGTTGTGCACACCAAACGATATATTGGCCCGGGATGTGCCTTGCGCCCGCCTGCGCGTCGGTGACATCGTATTATTCCGCTATGCCGGTGCCTATGGCTGGGACATTTCCCACCATGACTTTTTAAGCCACCCGCACCCGGACTTTATTTATCTTGATTCCTCAAGTTAAAAAAGCGGGCCTCTATTTGGAAGCCCGCTTTTTTCATTGTTTATGCGGTCGGTTTGTCCGTTGTGACATACGTGCCGGCGATAAAATCGTGAATCGACCGTTTGTCTTCCCTTGCCGCCACCATAATGGCACTAATGATCAGGCCGATGCCAAAGGTAATGAAATAAATCAATCCGCCGACAAACGAACGCAAAAACATCGTGCCAATACCGACTTTGCCGCCGTTCACCTTGGCGATCCGGATGCCAATCATCCGCTTGCCAACCGTATACCCGTACCACACCGCTGGAACAACTAAGGCGTAAAGCAAGTTTGCCAATGACGTAAACCAGTTCGTTTCCCCGCTGCCTGTAATCAAATAGCCGATGATCGAAATCGGAATGCCGACTACAATAGCGTCTAACAAGTTAGCCAACAGCCGCTTCCAAAATCCAGCCGGGTTCGTCACCGTCATATGCCTTCCCCTCCTCCTGGCTTTTCTATATTGTATTCGCCACCGACAGTACAATTGTCTTCATTTTAGCCTAAATTCAGGGGAGAAATCCACAACTTTCTTCCTAAAGCTTCTTAGCCCGTTTTGGACCGACAAAGGCGAAAAGTTTTCCCTAAAAGTAGTATTGGTGAAAAATCCGTATATAGTAAACTAAGAAGGATCGGGCAGCGGCAGGCGGACATAGGCAAACAGCGTCATTTCATTTTATAAAGAAAGGCATGACATTGCATGTGGGAACTTCTTTTCGTATTGGCCATTCTTTTTGTCGGCAGTTTTATCCAAGGGGCGAGCGGATTTGGCTTCGGCTTGTTTTCCATGGGGCTTTTGCCAATTTTATTACCCTTTAAGAATAGCACATTATTAGTGTTGGCTTTGACAATCGTTATATCGCTTCACGTGGCGGTCAAGTTCAGAAAATATATTCAGGTCAAAGATCTCCTTTCTATCTTGAGTTTCGCCTTGGCGGGCCGCGTATTGTCATTCTTTATCCTAAGCTTCTATGGCGAGACTGAGATGATGAGAAAATTGCTGGGCCTCGTGCTCATTGGAATGGTTGTTTATCTTTATGTAAGTGAAAAAAACACCTATACCCCGTCGTTTGAAAAGCCCCTCTTTCCTATGTTGATCGGTTTGACCGGCGGAATGATCGGAGGAATTTTCGCTGTAGGCGGACCTTTTTTTGTCTTTTATTTTCTGATGCGCTATAAGGAAAAGGAACGCTATAATGCCAATCTTCAAGCATCCTTTATCATCATGAACAGTTTTACGATCATTTTGCATGGGATTCACGGCGACTTTACCGGTTCATTCGCTCTTTACTTTTTGCTTGGCATCGTGGCCGTATTGGCCGGCGTACACATCGGCCTGAAATGGTTTGAACGTCTCCCGCATACACGGATCAAAAAACTGGCTTCCTTGATTGTGTTGATAGCGGGAATGAATTTGTTGGTCTTTTCGTGAAATGGGGAAGGGATGCCCCTGAGGCGGGACATCCGTTTTATTCGGAAACAGGAAGGCCAAACACATATCATGACCGATTCTTAAACTAGCCGCCGACCGATACAGGCAACTTCTCTTTCCTTCTCTACCTAAGCTTAGCGACCACCGCTGAGAAATCGTCCGGAAGCGGTCCTTTTTGGGCAAAATGGCGACGCAGGTGGGCCAACAGTGCACGCTCGTCGAGAGAGACGTATGGCGCTAGCGCGTCGCGGAACTCTCCGATATTTTGCCGGATCGAACCCGCTCCCCCTTCAATGACCCCATCGGAATACAACACGAGCGTCGCCCCGGGTTCATAGTGCAGACGACCGCTATCGATAAAAAGGCGCGGGAGCAGTCCGATCGGCGCGCAACCGCGATCCAATTCGGCCACCGTGCCATCCGGCTGAAACAAAAACCCGGGCGGATGGCCGGCCGATGCATACTCGATCGTTCGCTTCTTCACATCGACAAGGACATATACAGCAGTGAAATAATACGTCATTCCCCCATTTTCGTGGTACAGCTGGTGCATATGACGATTCAGCTCGCGGAACACTTCTTTCGGGACGATCCCTTTGCGGATGATGCCGTTAAGAAGCGAGCGCACGGACATACAAATAAGCGAAGCTGCCGCTCCATGTCCCATCACGTCCATTAAAAAAATGCCATACCGTTGTTGGTCGATCGGATACCAGGCATACATGTCGCCGCCTAGTTCCTGCGATGGGATGTATGTTCCAGCGATACCGATCCCGTTGGTTGATAACGGTTTGCTTAATACACGCTTTTGCACTTCGCGGGCCAGCTTTAAATCGTCCTTCATCGCCTCAACGTAAGCTGTCCCACGGAACGGGCCGGAAAACAAAAACAAATAAAAGACAATCTCCCCTTCCGGAGCATGAACGGGCCGCACCGTCGTTGGTCTGACATGCACGGATCCGTTTTTCCGCCGCCAACGCACGCGTCCGCGCCATTCCCCGCTTTCCTCGATCCCGGTTTTGACTACTTCGTAAAACCAGGCATCGTAGTAACCGGCATACAGTGTTTGCAACGGCTGGCCGATCACTTCCGCACTATGGCCGGTAATGTTCGTAAACGCCGGGTTGACGAACCGGATAGCGAACTCGGCATCGGTCACGAGCATCGCCTGCTCTATGGCGGCGTACACTTGCTCCGCAAGCCGGAGCTGATCCCCGTTCCGTTTCTCCTCAGTAATGTCCGTGACAAAGCCGCTCATCAGTTTGATATCCCCCGCCTGACCAAGCACAAGGGACGTCCGCTCAAGCACCCAGCGCACAGACCCATCACGCTGGTTAATGATGCGATATGTTTGCGTATTCGCTTCGGCGTTCGAAGAAGCCACCCATTTTTCCTCCGCCTTGGCACGATCATCAGGATGCGATACTTTGCTCCATACGTCCCCGTCATGATAAAAGGTGGCCGGAGGCAGGCCGTATAGCTGCTCACACGACGAAGAAATGAATAATATTTTTCTTTTATCTGGCATCGCCAACCAGTATACATCATCACGCGGCCCGAACAGCATATTCATTTTTTCGAGACTGCCGAGCAACTCCCGCCATGTAAAGTCTTCTTGATGTCGAAGATATTCTAAAAACCCATTACTCATAGAACGTCATTCTCCGCTGAAATAATCGATCGCTTCCTTCTCTGTAGCAAATAATTTGATAAACGAAGAAAATTTGACAATATGAAAAATTTCCGCGAGCGACCCTTTTACCCCGGCAACGACCAGCTCTTTTTGCCGGGCTCTGGCTGCCATCACACTGTCGGCGATCATGCCAAGTCCGGCGCTGTTGATGTAGCTGACCGCCTCCATGTTCACGATCAACTGGTCAGCCCGTTCGGTCAACAGCTGTTCAAGCGCTTGACGGAACGATTCAACATTATTTAATGTAATATCTTCCGTCCATGTCAGTGTGCAAATTGCCCCTTGTCTCATCTCCATCCTGCTTCCTCCAATGGTCACTCATTTTCTTTACATTTACACATGCAAAGCAAGACGTTATTTCCCGCTCGTTTCACGTATACATTGTCGACAATGTGAGCGATCAGTTGCAACCCTCTGCCGCGCGGCCCGGTGTTAACGCCATCGGTTTTGACGGCGGAAAAACACCCTCCTCGCTGCTTGACAATAATCGTGAACCGGGCTGTATCCATTTTCCAAAATATTTTAAACGGTAATCTTCTTGTTTTTTGACAATATTCATACGCATTCATACACGCTTCCTCCGTCGCCAAGCGAAGAAAGAGGCAGTCGCGTGGCAAAAACCCTACCTCGTTTGCCAGCTGTTCAGTAATGTCCATCGCTTTTAAAATATCTGCTGTTTTCATGATCGTCATTGTTCGGATCATGATGACATGCTTCATCGGCATTCCCCTATCTTTCTGTGCTTGCACGCGCAGTCAAATGCAACAATGGCAACCTTTTTACTATAGCACGCCCTGACGCTAGGAAAAACAGATTGGAATGCTATTTTTTCTTCCTTATTATTCCACATTGATAGAAAAAATAGTTCTTATTTACTACATTAATCATTATAATACAAAATGGGTTTCATTCCAATTTCCTGCTCTTTTTGACCTTATGATCGTTTTCGAATACAGCAAAATGTTAAAAAAGGAACATCATGGATCCTATCGTCCGATGATGCTCCCTAATGACGCTGCCGACGGTGACTTAACTGATACACAAGAGCAATAAGCTGTGAACGGTCATTGACTCCGATCTTTTGAAAAATATTCGTGATATGATTTTTCACTGTATGAACACTAATGAACAGCCGTTCTGAAATTTCGCGGTTGCTGCAGCCTTGGACGAGCAGTTCCAACACATCCATCTCCCGAGCCGTCAACTGTTCGGACAACATTTGAACATTAGCCGTCTGTCCGTCCTTGGCTTGAGCCGCGCTATTCATCATCATCATTCCAACAGACACTAGCGCTGTCATGTACACTTCCGCCTCTTTCGCTTCGTCCGTTTCCTTTAAATGGACGGCAAGAACGCCAAAGTGGCCGTCGCGGGAAAAAAACGGCACTTCCATCACTGTTTTGTCTCCTACTTGACGCAATGTGGGAACGTGGCTTTTCGCCGACTGTGCAATACCCCGGCTATAGCGGCGGAGCACGTCATCCCGGTAACAAGACAACATCTTGGCGGAAATTTCCCCTTCATGAACGGTGACGGCCTTGCCATCTCCGCACCATATGGCGCAAACGAAGTCGCCGTAGGCAAGCTCGATCGCGAATTCGGCCATCATACGGACGATTTCTTCTTCTTTTTGCACCACACGCATCGCCCGGCCAATTTCCATTAGCATCGCCAAACGCATGAAATGACGGTTCATTTTCATATTAGCAGTCTCACATTTGGCAAGCAAATGCCAATGTTGAACAAGCACGGCGCCAAGCGGCTTGATCGTGTCTGGCAGGGAGGAAGCGGTCTCACTTCCAACAATCACCCACCCTTCCAGTTTTTCTTCATACATCGCCGGATACACGACCATCGCCTTCGGGCGGATGCCATGACGAACCAAAAACGAAAAACGCGGATCTAGTGCAGCATCTTGAAAATAGGCAGGATAGCGCGACATCTCGGGGGAGGAAAGCGGCGGAAACAGTTCGTCGACCGCTTTGCCGTATAGCTGTCCGGCTTTTTCACCGCTCGTTGCCGTCACCAGCCATCCTTGCCGGTGCTTTCCGATATACAACGCCATATCGAGGCGTTCGTCCATCTTGCGCAGCTGGTGAAGCAGCTTATCTACGCCATTTAGGGCAGAACGATCGGTTACCGCCGCTTTAAGTAGCTGTCCGTACTCATTGTATTTCTGCTTACGGCGCTCACTGCAGATCAATTCTCCGCATATGGCTGCCATCTTTTCGATTTCGCCGAGCTTAGCCTCGACCGCCCAAGCCGGCAGTGCGTTCGCCTGTTCAATGGCTGACGCCCACTCGCGGGCATCGGAAAGTGGCTGTTCGCAAATCAACCATTTCGTTTCTTCCTCAACAAACGCACCCGCCCAAATCCAATATTCTGCCTTTCCATCGACAACCACAGGGGCAATGATGCTTTTCACTCCTAAATGCCCAACGGGAACAACAACCGGCCGCTGCCACCCGTCAACCGCCGGCTCCCGAGGGCAAAAAAACGATAGGGATCCCTTTTTCGCGACAAATAAAACGAGCTCCGCCAGCTCGGTGATGTTCGATACTTTTGTGACCGGATTGCCGTCATGATCCACGATAATCATGCTTAACTCCGTTAATGCCGCATATGCGTCTTGGACATATTGCAATAGTTTATTGATCGTCAATTTGCCCTCAACTCTCCTAAAACACATTTTTTTATCCTTACCTATTATGGACAAACGCACTGCAAGAAATCAAGTTTCAACCCCCTATGGCAAAACAACCCGGCGCAGCCCCCGCAGTGAAACGGGCGGCCGGCGCCGGGGAAACGGCTGTCAACACCTAGCTTGTTTATGGTTTTGCCATATTTATTACCAGTCGACCGACAACTCGAGCGTGCGCAAACAATCAGCCAGCTGCTGCTTGATTTGCGCCAATGTTTCTTCCGTCCTCGCTTCGGCGCGCAAGACGAGAATCGGCTGTGTATTCGAAGGCCGCACCAATCCCCAGCCGTCTGGAAACTGAATGCGGGCGCCATCCACATCAACAACAGGGAAACGGCCGGCAAATTTCTCTTTTACTCTGGCAATGGCGGCCGCTTTTTTCTCTTCCGGGCAAGCGACGCGCGTCTCCGGTGTCGCGGCGTACTGCGGCACGTCGGCGAACCACGCCGACAGCGGGCGCACATCGTGCGACAATAGCCGAAGCAGCCGGCCGGCGGCGTACAACGCGTCGTCATAGCCATAAAATTCATCATTGAAGAACAAATGACCCGACATTTCGCCGGCAAATGGAATCGTCGGGTTGCGGCGCAGCGTCGCTTTGACGTGCGAGTGGCCGGTGCGATGGAAGAACGGTTTCCCGCCAAGCCGCTCAATTTCTTCAACAAGCGCCTGCGAGCATTTGACTTCAACCGGCGCCTCGGCCCCCGGGTGATGCTTGAGAATCTCACGCCAGAACAAAATCATAAGCTGATCGCCCCAACGGATCGCACCGGTTTCATCCACAACGCCAATCCGGTCGCCGTCACCGTCAAACGCCAAACCGAGATCGGCCCGCTCCTTGCGCACCGTTTCAATCAAATCAACCAAGTTTTCCGGCACGACCGGATCCGGGTGGTGATTCGGGAACGTCGGATCGGATTCGCAGTAAAGCGGAATGACGTCACATCCCCATGCCTTCAGCACGTCCGGCGCTATGATCGACGGGGTGCCGTTGCCGCAGTCGACAACCACTTTCAGCTTCCGCGGGCCAAGTTTAATTTTTTCCGCCAGCATGTCCTTATACGCCGGAACAAAGCTCAGCATTTCCTCCCGTCCCCGCGGCGTCTTAGGCCGCGGTTGCTCTTTTGCAAGACGCTCCATCGCGCGCCGCAGCGCTTGAATGCGCTCACCGTAAATCGTCGTTTTTCCCATGGCGATTTTAAACCCGTTCTCATCGCCTGGATTATGGCTGGCGGTTACGATCATACCGCATGGGATATGCGTATAGTGCAGACTATAATAGAACATCGGCGTCGTCGACAGCCCAATGTCCACAACATCGCACCCGCCATCGAGCAAACCGTCCTTTAACGACCGATGCAACGCCGGCGACGACAAGCGATTGTCATGGGCGACAACCGCCCTCTTTTCCCCTTCCTTTTGCATCATGTCGGCAAAAGCCCGTCCGAGCCAATACGCAAACGGCTCGTCAAGCTCCTCGCCGGCGCGCCCGCGAATATCGTATTCTTTAAACATGTGTGCTGGCCATGCGAATTGTTTCATTGCTGAAAAGCTCATCCATAACCACCTCCACCGAAATCGACTGAGCAATTGCTGCCGTTAATAAGTAGGATAACGTCGACTCTGCCCCCCGATTCGGGTTCGGGCCGTTTGGACCAAGCCCATCGCAACAGCTGCCATCGCTTTGGTCAGCCAATGGAACGCGGCCATCATTGTTTCCATAAAACCATGCAAGGCAACGACGGACAACGTCACGATACCGCTTCTCTTCCGTCGCCCAATACGCCTCGCGCGCCGCCAGGGCGAGCTTCATCACATCGAGCGGCTGCTGATCCCAATCGGCGCGGTAGCGACGGCTGCACCAGCCGCGGTTGCCGACCGGGCGAATGACGCCCGCCGGTCCGCTCATCTTCTCGATCAAAAAGTTGAGACTTTCTTCCGCCGCCTTCCTGACCTCTTGCCTTGGCATGCGCCGGTACGCCGTCCAAAGCGCCCATGGCAGCACCCCGTTTCCATAGGTCAGCTCCGGCTCGTACCAACGCCAGTCGGCGTCCGCGTGCGTCTCGTAGGCCGCAAGCAGCCTCCGCTCAAACCGCTCCGCCAACGCAGTCAACTCTTCCTTATCGATGCCGGGCGCTCTCTCCTCTTTGAGCAAAACGCTGCACGTCGCCAGTCCCCAAGCGACGCCGCGCAGCGAGCGAAGCTCCCATGCCGCTGGCAGCGCCCGCCTCAGCATGTCCGCGGCCGCCTCACACCGTGCCAGGTCTTCCAATTGTATATACGCTATCGCCGACGCCCAAAACGACCGCCCAAAGCAGTCGTCTGACGGCGTCTCTTCCTCTTTCGTCCGATCGAAGAAAAAGTTGTTATGGAACGTCCCATCATCGTTTTGCGCCCACAGCAAAAAGGCTAAATACCGGTCAAGCAGACGATACAGCCGCTCCCTTGTTTCTTGATCATCGAGCAATGCCAGCCACTCGAGACACCCCCATATGGCGCGGGCGTTGTCGTCGGTCGAATACCCTTCGCGCCGCCGTGGAATGCGACCGAGGCTATGCTCGAGCAGCCCGGTGTCGTCAGTCATGCGCTCGAGATGGTCGAACTTAATGACTGACAAAGTCAACCGCCTTCACCTCCCCGCGTTTCGCGGCGCACACGCGCGCAAACAAGGCGATATGCTGTTCGCCGACGCGCGGCCAATGCGTGTTCACCCCGATTTGGCGTACGGTTTCTTCCCAACGTTTTAACGCCGCCTCATCGGCCAACAGCTGCCCAAGCCGTTCTTCCCATCGGGCGGTGTCGCCATACGGCAACAGCAACTCCCCGCAGCCCTGCAACAAATCGCGCGCATGCTCATACGGCGTCGAAATGACCGGACGGCCGACGCCGACTGCATAGGCGAGCGTGCCGCTTGTAATTTGCTGCATGCCGGGGTACGGGGTGACGTACAAATCGCACGCCGTCAAATAATCAATCAACTCTTCCTCGCTGAAATACCGATCCTCCATGCGGACATGGCCATCGAGCCCCAATCGGTGAATCAGCGCTTTTAACTCCTCGCGATATGCCTCGCCTTCCCGCTTTTTCACCTCTGGATGCGTCTGGCCAGCGATGACATACAACGTTTCCGGCACGCGGCGGATGACGCCCGGCAGCGCGGCGAGCACTGACTCAATCCCTTTGCCGCGGCTTAACAGCCCAAAGGTGAACATCACTTTGCGCCCGCTAAATCCAAGACGGCGCCGCAGCCATTCGCGGTTCTCGGGGCTTGGTCCTGGAGCGCCGTGCGGGATATAGACGATTTTCTTTTCCGACAAGCCAAACGCTTTGACCAAATACGGAATCGCCTGCCGGTTCATGACGATGATCGCATCGCTCGCCGCCGCGATCTTCTCCTGAATCGGGCGATACGGCGGCATGGGGTCGGCAAACACCGTATGGAACGTCGTCACGAGCGGCTTTTCGAGCGCCGCGATGAAATCGAGAATGTATTCACCGGCCTCGCCACCGAAAATACCAAATTCGTGTTGCAACACAACAACATCAATCTCACTTTCATTCACCCGTTTCGCCATCTCTGTATAAGCGGCGCGCTGTTGCGCCGGAAGCGGCCAATATGCCGGGTTGCCGCGATAGACATCATCACCATCGTTTTCGTTATACAGGACAATCACCCGGTCGCCCTCTGACGATCCGCGAACACTATCAATGCTTTGGCGAAGATGTTCCGTAAACGTGGCTAATCCGCACTTGCGCGGCGGATATGTACTGACGTACGCAATTCGGGTCATGCTTGCACCGCCTCCTTAAACTGATTGATAATCAAACCTTCGAATACTTCTCCAGCTGTCGTCACCGTCCGGTAGCCGAAAATACTGTTTTGCAACCGGCTGCGATCACGAATGAGGGAGCGATCCCAGACAATTGTCTGCGCGCAATGGACGCGGGCACCGATTTGACAATGGTCACCGATAACGGCATACGGGCCGATGACTGTTTGATGGCCGATTTTTACATTATTTCCAATTAGCACAGGAGGTACAAACAGTACACCCGAACTAACCTTGACATTTTCTCCAACAAACACGCCCGGCTGAATCTCGCGCCCTTTGATCGGCAGCGGAAATTCCCGGCTCAACACATCCCAATGCACTTGGCGGTAACGGGCCGGCGTACCCATGTCGCGCCAATAGCCGCTGCTGACAGTGCCATAGACACCGGCGTTCTTCTCAATAAGAAGCGGGAACGTTTCGCGTTCAATCGATACTTCCTGCTCAGCCGGAATGTAGCGCATCACGTCCGGCTCCAAAATATACATGCCGGCATTGATCCGGTTGGACGGCGCTTCCTCACGGCGCGGTTTCTCAATAAAGCGTAAAATTTGCCCACGGTCGTCTTGTTCCACGACGCCATAGGAAGAGGGGTCGTCAACCTCTGTTAACACAATGGTCGCAAGGCCGCCATGCTGGCGGTGGAAATCAAGCAGAGGAACCAATTGCGGCAAATGCACAATATCGGCGTTAAACACGAGGAACCGTTCGTCAAGCCAACGTTCGGCATTTTTAATCGCCCCGGCCGTTCCGAGCGGGAACGGTTCAAGCGCGTATGTAATGTTGACGTTCAGCTCCTTCCCGTCGCCGAAATAACGGCGGATCACTTCTGAACAATGATGGGCAGCGATGACAAATTCGTTGACTCCTTGGTCGCGAAGATGAACGATGAGGTGCTCAAGCCATGGCCGGTTCGCAATCGGGGCCATCGGTTTGGGGATATTCTCGGTCAATGGACGAAGACGTGTGCCTAATCCTCCTGCCAGCAACAATGCCTTCATTTCGTCATCCCTCCATACGTTTTTTTTTACAAAACTAGACACAATTCTTGATGGATGAGCGAGAAAATGAAAGTAGTTCATAGATTGCTAGCACTCGGTTGTGATGGTTGCTAATAATAATATACATAATATTCCTTCTCTTACGCAAGCGAAATGATTGTCGGATGGTGTCGATGAATCATCAATTGTTTACAAGTTTAGGAGCCCGAACTCCTCCCCTCTCTTATCTTTGCGGTATAATGGAGATTGGTAATGCTATATATATATGTAAGGGAGGAGGAGAATACGCCATGATTTCTTCATCTTTCTGTTACCGTGTCGGTATCGCCGGCGCCGGTGCGTTTGCTGAATTTTTAGCCGCCGCGCTCGCCCCGCTTCCTTCCTTTCATCTCACCGCTGTCGCCGGGCGAACGGATGAAAAGCGCCGGCGCGTTATTGCCGCCTACCATTCCCGCAATCCGCAAATTGACGGCGTGCGGGAATATCGTCAAGCCGAAGAACTGATAAACGATCCACATCTTGATATCGTTATTCTCACTACCCCACCGCACTTGCACGCCCCGCTTGCCAAGCGGGCGCTCGAAACAGGGAAACATGTGTTGCTTGAAAAACCGGGCGGCCTCACCGCCGAGACGCTTCGAGCCAACATCGAACTGGCCGAAAACCGCAGGCGGGCGTTGGCTGTCAATCTCGTCTTGCGCTACCATCCGCTCATAGAAGCCATCTGCCAGCTTATTCGTCATTCATCGCTCGGAGACGTCGATTACGCAAGCTTGCACAACGCCGTTCACCGCGTGGCAAACGGCCATTGGTTTTGGGATGAACGGCAAAGCGGCGGCATTTTCATTGAGCATGGCGTTCACTTTTTCGAAGTCGGCCGCCACTGGTTCGGTGAAGCCGCCAAGGCGCAAGGGTTCGCCTTGCACGAACAGAACGGCACACGGCCGCGCGTCGGCGCCACGGTGATTCATGAAAACAACGGCCGGCTCGTCCCGGTCCACTATTATCACGGCTTTACAATGGACCCGACCGCTCCTGAATCAACGCACTGGCACATTCATACGAAACGCGGCCGCATCGTGCTTGACGGCTGGATTCCGATGCAGCTGTCCGTCTCCGGCCTCGTCTCGGCCGATGAAGCGGCATATATTGACGCCTTGCTTGATGCCATTCCGAAACAGCCATACGCCGACGCCATCGAACCAATGAGGCATGCTGCCGACCGCCTGGCACCGCCTGTTGCATCGCCGGCCGCCCCGCGCATCCCATATGAGCGCACGATCACACTCTCAGACCGCCATGGCTGGTATGAGGCAATCGCTCAAGCGCGCTTTCTTGACTTTTGCCGCTTGATCGAAAACCAAAATGAGCGCGGCCTTGTGACGGCAGAAGACGCCGCCGCCGACCTCGCCTTGGCCGAAGCGTGCACCGCCGCGGATGAACCGTCGCGCGTCCGCTAGACAGCGGGCAAGAAAACAAGCCTGTTGGGACTGCTGGGAGGGCAGCCGCCAACAGGCTTGTTCGTTGAATACAACCGTTGCCCCATCCCCCACTCGATGCCTTGCCTGCCTATGAACGACCCTTTTCTAGCAGCGCTTCAACGGTGGGGAGGTCAGCCGGCGCCCATGCTAGGTCACGAAGCTGAGAGAGCGGCACCCATCGGAGTTCGGCATGCTCCCGCGCCCGCGGCACCCCATCGGTCAGGTGAGCTTCGTATGTGCGCAAATGAATCACGGCATGTTCGTACTCGTGAAACACATCAGCCAGCAGCTTGCCAACTGAAACGGTGCAGCCAAGCTCCTCGCGAATTTCCCGAACTAAGGCTGCTTCCGGACTTTCCCCTTTCTCCACCTTGCCGCCGGGAAACTCCCACACGTTTGGAAGCGACATATTTGGCGCACGCAACGCGCATAACACATCCCTTTGTTCATTGAAGATGGCTGCCCCGACGACGTGAATGACCCGTTTCATTCACAACCCGCCCTTCTCATCCATATGCGCCATTTTAGCAAAAACCTCTTTGTTTTCCAAAATAGTGGAACCCCTCCGAACATTATGTTATAACAAAAATGGAACCTTTTTACTAGGAACCGCGTATTCCCAAACGAGACGAAACATAACCAAAAAGGGGGAGAACCTATTGTTCAAAAAACTATTAAGCTCCATCGGCATCGGATCTGCCACAGTCGATACGAAACTGACAAAAGCACAATACGTCCAGGGGGAAACCGTCGAGGGGGTTGTCGACATTCGTGGCGGCAACGTCGAACAGCATATCGATGAAATTTATTTGGCACTAGTCACAACGTACATCCGCGAAATCGATGATAAGAAATTCGAAGAAAAAGCCGTGCTGGCGCGCTACAAAGTGAGCGACTCGCTGACAATCGGACCGAATGAAACAAAGACGATCCCGTTTCAATTCGCCTTGCCGTACGATGTGCCGGTCACGGTCGGCACGTCGCGTGTATGGCTGCAAACCGGCCTTGACATTAAAATGGCGCTCGACCCGCAAGACCGCGACTATCTTGCCATCGAGCCGCATCCGCTCGTCGAGGCGTTTCTTGAGGCAGTCCGTCAGTTAGGCTTCCGCCTCCGCCATGTACAATGCGAACAAGCGCCGCGCTATTGGCAACGGCGGCTGCCGTTTGTCCAAGAGTTTGAATTCAAGCCGGTAAGCGGACCGTTCAAAGGCCGACTTGACGAACTGGAAGCCATTTTCTTCGTTTCCGAGCACGGGGTTGAGGTCATATTAGAAATCGACCGGAAAGCGCGCGGATTTGCTGGATTGCTTTCCGAAGCGCTTGATATGGACGAAACGCTTGTCCGGTTCACCTATGGGCCGAGCGATGTCGCTTCATTGCCACAACGGTTGGCGAATGCGATTGGTCGGCATAGCTGAGCTAAAAGAGGCAAAAAACGAAGGGGCCACTCGGCCCTTTTGTACTATGTGCTATACGGATGCAGTGAAAAAGTTGAACATATCCAGCAGCTTGTCTATTTTCCGTGCAGTTGACCCAACTGTTCTGTAAAAACCGCATTACTACAATTTCAAATTGCACCACACACTCCTTTTGTTTATTTTGATTCATATGGCTTGAGTTCAGTGAGCTTTTTGCTTTGCAACCGGTGCCAGCCCCATCGCGATTAAAGTCTCGCTTTGTTCAACCATCCCAGACACGAGTTCTCTTGAACTCAACACCAACGGTATACAATGGGCGCGCTTTACCCGCTTGTCCAATTTGGAACTATTGCGATCCCCCTTCTCTTTTACGCATACAATTTAGTACGAACAAAGGAACATCCCCCGCACTTAGCAGCCATATCCCTTTTCACCGCCAAAAGCGGGAGATGCCTTTGGGAGGGGGACAAAAATGATAAAAATCATCAAAACACTATGCAGCGTAACGCAGGCATTCGTACAAAAACGGCAACGGAATCGCCCGGAAGCCAAGAGCACAAAGGAAATGTATTCGATTAAAGATGGGAAATATCATCCCCAGCGACACGCCTTGCATATGAGCATTGTCAATACGATCGTGAACCAGGCCTCTTCTCCTCAAAAAGGAAAAAAACCGATAGCCATTCTCATTGGCGGAGGAACTGCCTCTGGGAAGACCACAGTGCGGAAAGCCATCATTGAGAAAAAGCTGGCTCGAATGTTTGGATAATTTAAACTATTCGCATATAACAATCTATTCGTTAATTACTAATATTCATGTTAAAATAGTGTTTGTTCACCGCTAGAAAACACTTGTGTATGTACGGTGAATTTCATTCTTATACGACCATCCATGATTGTCAGGAGGAACGTTATGAAGCAACTCATTGTAAGGTGGAATCAGCTTAGCCTTGTCAAACGTATCCTTGTCGGTATCATCATCGGGATTGTCCTCGCCATGGCCGTCCCGGAATCAACAAAATGGGTGTCCATTTTTGGCTCCTTGTTTGTCAGCGCTCTAAAGGCCGTCGCACCCGTATTGGTGTTCTTTCTCGTGATCTCCGCCATTTCCCGCCATCAAAGCGGGCAAAAAACAAATATCCAACACATTCTTGTCCTATACGGGGCCAGCACGTTCTTAGCCGGTCTTACCGCCGTCGTGGCCAGCTTCATCTTTCCGGTTCATTTATCTTTAGCTGAAGGGGCGAAAGATATCTCTCCCCCTAGCGGCATAACAGAGGTACTTCAGTCATTGTTGCTTAATATTGTTGATAACCCTATTCATGCACTGATCAATGCGAATTATATCGGCATCCTGACTTGGGCGGTGCTGCTTGGTATCGCATTAAGACCTGCACCGGAGACGGTCAAAAACGTCATCGCCAGTTTTTCTGACGCCATTTCAAACATTGTCACATGGGTCATCAATTTGGCACCTATCGGAATCATGGGGCTTGTTTTTGACGCGATGGTCACCAACGGGCTTTCCGCTTTCATCGAGTACGGAAAGTTATTGGCCGTTCTTCTTGGGACGATGTTTTTCGTGGCATTCGTCATGAATCCGCTGATTGTCTTTGTGAACATTCGCCAAAATCCGTACCCGCTCGTTTGGAGATGCATTCGGGAAAGCGGAATGACCGCCTTCTTTACGCGCAGCTCGGCCGCAAACATTCCGGTCAATATGAATTTGGCTGAAAAACTCGGATTAAACAAAGATACGTATTCGGTCTCGATCCCTCTCGGCGCAACGATTAATATGGCTGGCGCCGCCGTTACGATTTCCGTGTTGACGCTTGCTGCGGTTCACACATTGGGGATTGAAGTCGATCTAGGTACAGCGCTGATTCTTAGCATTCTTTCCACCATCGCTGCTGCAGGGGCATCCGGCGTCGCGGGCGGCTCGCTTCTCCTTATCCCGTTGGCATGCAGTTTGTTTGGCATCCCAAATGATATTGCCATGCAAGTAGTAGGGGTTGGTTTTATCATTGGCGTGTTGCAAGATTCATGTGAAACGGCCCTGAACTCCTCTTCCGATGTTCTTTTCACCGCAACAGCGGAATATGCGAAGAGACGCAAAGAAAAAACTACCGTCATCATCGAAGCTGAATTTCATGCAAAACGAGCGGGTGGCAACTAAAATCCTTCTTGTTTTACTTGATGAAGACATGTGAGAAGCTTTGTTATTTTTAGCGGATTTCCAAAAAAGTCTCCCACCTCAAGAAACGTGAAAGGTGCAACGGAGTGAGTAGGTGGGAGATGAATTTCGGTTGGCGTCAGCCAAAACGCATGACAACAGAAGAAGGGAATATTATGCTCTTTGTGAACGGGATATTAGGGGATTGCATGAAGAAAGTCCAATGCGCTCCCTAACAACCACCGCATCACGCAACAACATCCCCTTTCACTAAACAAAAGTCTGCTGAAAGGGGATGTTTCACCAATCTTGTTATGACCTTCCGCCTTTTACACCTTCACCGTCGTATCTGTATCTTTCGGTTTAGTAAATGAACGGTACGCCTCAATGACAAGGAAGATGCATAGGACAAACAAGATAAATCCGCAGACTGCAAGGAAAATGTTGCCGCCCAGGAAATTCGTTCTCATGAAAACCAACAAAGCGGAAAGCGTCACAATAAACATAAATACCATCGGGATAATCGTAAACCACGACTTCGTCCCTCTTTTCACAAGCCATACGCTTACCGCCAGCAACGCTAACGCACCAAGCATTTGATTGGCGGAACCGAACAGCGGCCATAAATCAC
Source organism: Geobacillus genomosp. 3 (assembly GCF_000445995.2). GTDB lineage: Bacteria > Bacillota > Bacilli > Bacillales > Anoxybacillaceae > Geobacillus. The sequence continues at coordinate 339,221 of NC_022080.4, read as the reverse complement.
TCCACGTTCCGGAAAGCGCCAACGCCGCTGCACCGACAACAACCACTCCTGTTGCGACATGCGGGTTGGCAAAAGCTTTCGATCTTCCTTCCGCAAGCTCCTGAACACCGTATCTGCCAAGCCGGGTCGCCGAATCGAGCGTCGTCATGAGAAATGCGGAGGCAGCCAATGCGACAAACGTCGTGCCCACTGTTTCCGGGATGCCAAAATGACCCATAAAATAACCAAGACCTGCAGAGAATGCCGGAATCGGGCCACCCAACTCAGTGAGCCGCTGCGTGAACTGCTCCGTCGTCAAATACGCCACAGAGCAGACTACAATCACCGCCAAAAACCCTTCAATCAACATTCCTCCATAAGCAATGAAGCGGCCGCTTCGTTCGTTGTCGAGCTGTTTGGCTGTTGTACCGCTCGCTACAAGGGAGTGGAAGCCGGAAATCGCACCGCAAGCGATCGTAATAAAGAGAATCGGGAACAATGGACCCAACTTCTCATTGTAAAAACCGGTAAACCCGGCAAGCTGAAGTGTCGGATTCGCGAAAAGAACACCGATAAACCCGCCGAGCATCATACCGTACAACAAATACGAATTTAAATAATCCCGCGGTTGCAGCAGCAGCCAAACCGGCAACACGGATGCTATATAAGAATAAGCGATCAAGAAAAACACCCAAAACGTAGCGCTCATTTTAATAGGGAAAATCATGCCGGTCCACACGCAGACAAACATGACAATGACGCCAATGACGCTCGCCAACACGAAATTAACGCGCATTTGGTTAACGAAAAAGCCGAACAGCATCGCAACGAAAATAAAAAGGACAGAAGCAGTCGCCGCCTCCGGGACGTTCGCAAACGTATCGGCAACCAGCACGATAAACACACCGACAATCAAAATAATGGTCGCCGTGGAGAATGATAAAAACAATGTTTGGCCGCGCTTGCCGATATACCCTTTAATTACTGCCCCGATCGACTGCGCTTTATGGCGAATCGATGCTTGCAATGAGGCGTAGTCGTGCACCCCGCCAAAGAAAATACTTCCTAGCACAATCCATAGCACCGCCGGAATCCAACCGAATACCGCTGCAGAAATCGGACCGACAATCGGGCCGCCGCCTGCAATCGTGGCGAAATGATGACCAAGCAAAACCGGCCGGTTGGTGGAAACATAGTCCTTTCCATCCGCCATCTCCACCGCCGGCGTCGGCCGGTTTGGATCGACCCCGAGCTTCCGGTCCAGATACTTGCCATACGTAAAATAAGCAACGATAAAGGCAATAGCCGAAATCAGCAATAACGTCACCGCGCTCATAGGCTGATTTTATCCTCCCTCATTAAAGTTTCGATCGACTTAACGAACGACCTTCCTTTCGGGTGGATATGCACGGTTTTTTGATCGGGATGGAGGATGGCTACATATGTTTCAACCCACCCATGCCAACCGAATTTTAAAAATTTTACTTTTCGAAACTTCCTCACCTCCTTCAAAACCGCTTTATCGAGCGCGCCCTCCGCAACAATAAGACCGAGCACAATCGTAGACATATGTTCCGCATCTTCTTGAATAAACCGCTGTTTATGTTGATCGATGACATCTTGAAATCGTCTGACAAACTCCAGCGAGACGGGCTCATTTGCGACAGCGGCAAACACAAGCTGTTGGTTTTCTACGCCGTACACTTTAATCTTTTTCATCACCATATACCGTTCGTCTCTCCGTTTGTAATGGGCAATAAACGAAAGGGGGAAATCGCCTGGTTGTTCGTCGCGGTATACATCAAAATATAAGGTGAATTTGTTAGCCAACTCATGGGCAAAACGAGTCAACCGATCTCCCACCATCCATCTTCCCCTTCTTTAAAAATATTTGAACCCTTCCACCCGAATCGTGTTAAAAAAAGGGGAGCGGGCCATCTTTATCTGCAGATGGTTTTGTTTACACTCTAACCCTTTTTCTATAAAACACGTAATCCCCTCTTGCACAATCTTTTCATAAAGGCTTTCATTTTCAGGCTTTCGAAATTCAATCCAAAGTTCCGATCCCGGGACACAACAATGGGCCGCTTGAAACTTTGAAATGGTCAGTACACCGCCTTTTCTCTTCAACCATTCCCTCGCCTTGTCGTCGATGGAAATGGAGTAATCCACCGCTCATCCCGCCTTATTAAGAATTGATTATTTTTTCTGTATATTCAGCACATTATATTATACATTCGTGTAGTTGAAAAATATAACCTTTTTCTTCCGCTTCCGATCGAAACAATCGCGAATATGGGCCGTTTTTTGCTATTATCCCCTTATGCCACGCCGGGAGGTGAAAGACTTTCCAATCGACAATCATAAAGCCCGTTTCCCCCTCACTTAGGGGAACGGGCTTTTCCTGATTTATGATGATTTGACAAGCAACGCACAGCACTCGACGTGCGCTGTATGGGGAAACATATCGACCGGTTGAACGGTTTTCAATGTATAGCCGAACGGAACGAATTCCGCAATATCGGCCGCAAACGTCTCCGGATTGCACGAGACGTACACGACCCGCTCCGGCTGGGCCCGGCCGATTTTTCGCATCACTTTTCCGCCCGCGCCGGAACGCGGAGGATCCAAAAGCAACAGCTCCGGCCGCCCGAACTGCTCCAACACTTCATCAATCCCGCGCCGCGCATCCCGCGCCAAAAAGTACGTATTGTCAATGCCGTTGTCTTTCGCGTTTCGTTTCGCCGATTCAATCGACGTCTCGACGATTTCAATGCCGGCCAACGCCTTCACCCGCTTGGCAAACGGCAGGGAAAACGTGCCGACCCCGCAGAACAAATCAATCATCTTCTCATGCGGCTTCGGCTCTCCCATCTCCAACGCGAGTTCAACGAGTTTGGCTGCCTGCACCGGGTTCGTTTGGAAAAACGTATCAAACCAAAGGCGGTAGCGAAATCCGCACAATTCGTCGTAAATGAAATCGCGCCCGGCCAATACGTGCGTTTTCTCCGCCTGGGTGCGGTCGGCCCACGCCCGGTTTTCAAGCCAAAGCAAACTTTTCAGCTGCGGAAACTTGTTCGTCATCCGCTCCGTCAAATCGGCCGCCGCTGCCGACAGCTCCCCTTCCGGCGCCTCGGTCGCAAAAAGCGCCGCCATCAACTCTCCTGTCGCAAACGACTCGCGCACCATCAAGTGGCGAAGCAACCCTTCATGCGTGTCTTTGTTATACCCCGTCAATTGATGATCGCGAGCCCAACGCGCCACTTCCATCGCCGCTTCGACCATCGTTTCTCCGGCGATCAGGCACGTCTCAAGCGAAATGATTTGCCGGAAGTTGCCTTGCTCGTGCAGGCCGAGCAAGCCTTCCGGAGAAAACGTAAACTCCATTTTATTGCGGTAACGCCATGGGCGCTCCATCCCGATCGTCTCACGCACAACGTCCGGATCAAATCCGTGCTTCACAAGGAACGCCTTTACCTGTTCGGTCTTATGCCGCAGCTGCCCTTCATAGTGCCAGTGCTGCCACACACAGCCGCCGCAACGGTCAAAATGCGGACATAGCGGTTCAAGCCGTTCCGGGTGCGGCTCCATCACTTCTTCCAAGCGGGCGTTCGCCCGGCGCCGTTTCGGCTCGTTGATCACGACCCGCACTTTTTCGCCGGGAAGCGTCGACGGTACGGTAACTTTCAACTTCTTTTGCTTCCCGTCACGCTCATGCCAAACAACCGCCTGCCCGGCTCCTTTTTTATCTAACTCATGGATGTCGGCAATGAATGATTGCTTTTCGCCATTCGTCAATGGCTTTCCTCCTTTCGAGATGAACGATGTTGTCACCCTTTATGTATTGTACACGATCAGCGGGCGAATCCAAAGCACCTTTCCGTCACGGCATTCCCTCCTCTTCCCTTCCGGCGCCACCTTTGGCGGGGATTTATCCCTTTCCGACCGGAAGCACGATTGATCCAAAACGGCCAGCACCAAAGTTGACTTTTCCCGAAGATATAACTATAATGGTTACAACGGTGGTGTTTTACGTGAAACAAATTAGCACACGATTTTCGATGGCCGTGCACATCCTTTGCTTGCTTGCGACCAGCCCGGCCGATTGCACCGGAGATTTCATCGCGCAGAGCGTCAATACAAACCCCGTCATCATCCGTCGAATTATGGGCATGTTAAAAAAAGCGGGGTTGGTTGACGTCCGCCCTGGAGTCGGCGGCGCTTCGCTGCGCAAACCTCCCGACCAAATCACGCTGTTAGACGTGTATCGGGCCGTCCGTGTCGTGGAAACGGATCAACTGTTTCGCATCCATGAACATCCGAACATTCAGTGCCCGGTCGGGCGGAATATCGAGGCGGTTCTGCAAGCCGAACTGAAAGCGGCGCAGGCGGCCATGGAAGAGCGGCTTTCGCAAACGACGATCAGCCGGCTGATCGCTCAATTTCAATAATAAAAGCTCTTAACAGGGCTTTTATTTATACATTGGTTGTAACCAAACTGGTTATAACAAAACAAATGAGGAGGTCTAGGCGTATGAACATATTAGTCACCGGGGCAACCGGAAAATTAGGAACGAAAGTCGTCGAAACGCTGTTGAAATCCGTTCCGGCTCACCAACTGGCCGTCAGCGTCCGCCAGCCGGAAAAAGCCGAACATCTTCGGGCCCGCGGAGTCGACGTTCGCCATGGCGATTTTGACCGCCCCGAAACGTTGGAGACAGCCTTTCAAGGGATTGACCGGCTGTTGATCATCTCCACCGACGGAGACAACGAAACAAGAATCCGCCAGCACACAAATGCCGTCAACGCCGCCCAACGCACCCAAGTCGGATTCATTGCGTACACAAGCCTGGCGAATGCGAATGAAAGCCGGCTCGCCTTGGCCGAAGTGCATCGGGTGACGGAAGAAGCCATCGCAAACACCGGCATTCCGTACTCCTTTTTGCGCAACAACTGGTATTTGGAAAACGAAATCGGAACCGTTCAAGCCGTCCTCGCCGGAGCGCCTTGGGTGACATCAGCCGGGACAGGCAAAGTCGGCTGGGCCCTTCGCCAAGACTACGCCGAAGCCGCCGCTGCCGTCCTCGCCGGAGATGGCCATGAAAACACAATTTACGAACTTTCCGGCCCCCTCATGACCCAAGAAGAACTCGCCGCCGCCCTCGGCGCCGTCTTAGGCAAAGACGTGCCGGTGCAACAAGTCGACGATGCTGCTTATGCTGATATCATGAAAAAGGCTGGTTTGCCCGATCCGCTCGTGTCGTTTCTCGTGGACATTCAACGCGGCATCCGCGAAGGCTCCTTAGAAATCGAAAGCAACGACTTTGAAAAACTGCTCGGCAGACCGGTGACGCCGATTCACGACGCGCTGGCCCAACTTGTTCGTGACCTAAAGGGAACAACCCATTAATTTCCACAAAAACCGGCCCTGCGGCCGGTTTTTTTACGAAACAAACTTCCTCCCCCTCTCCCCTTTTCCATCTTCCCGACCGCCATCCCCGTCAGCTCATCAACCGTTTCGTCATCATCTCCTGTTGCCAACCTTTTTTTCCCAATATCCGCTTTGCCTAGCAGGATTCCAAAGCGGCCATTCCCAGGATGCCGGACGCACAAAAACGGTGTCCCGAACGCAGCGGGACACCTCCAACTCTACAACGTATGATGGCTTATAACGCTTGTTCCTTCTTTTCGTCCACTCTCGTATACCCATTTTCCCAAAATGTCGCGTTCTTGATCCCGTATTTTGACGCATTGAATTCCGGATCCTTGCCTTGCTTCAGCTGCTCCTCATAATCTTTTAGCGCAATATAGGCCGGTTTAAACAACAACAAGATCGCGATCAAGTTGAGCCAAACCATGATTCCAAGCCCGATGTCGCCCATCGCCCACGCCGTCGTCGCCGTTTTGACCGTTCCGTAGAAAGTGGCGGCCAAAAAGATCACTTTGAGGGCAAAGAAGGCCATCCCCCTCTTTTCACTGCGCACCAGATAAGCGAGGTTCGTCTCGGCAATATAGTAATAGGCGTACATCGTCGTAAACGCAAAGAAGAAAAGGGCAATCGCAATAAACGCCGAGCCAAATCCCGGGAAGAGGGTGTCCACCGCCGCTTGCGTATACCCTGCACCCGGTTCTACCCCTTCAAGGTTGACGACAATCGGCTCCCCGGTTTTTTCATTAATGACATTATACTGGTTAGTAAATAAAATCATCAGTGCAGTCGCTGTCACGACTAAGAACACATCCAAATAGATTGAAAACGCTTGCACAAGTCCCTGCTTGGCCGGGTGGGATACTTCCGCCGCCGCCGCCGGATGAGCGCCTGTCCCTTGACCAGCTTCATTGGCGTAAAGGCCGCGTTTGACGCCCCACATCACGGCCGATCCAAGAATTCCGCCAAACACTTGATCAGCGCCGAACGCGCTTTTGAAAATTAGGCCAAAAACATCGGGGACTTTTTCAATATTCACCGCAATGATCGCAATCGCCACCAACAAATAGCCAGCGGCCATAAACGGAACGACAATTTCCGCCGTTCTGGCAATCCGCTTTACCCCTCCAAAAATCGTAAAACCAAGAATCGAAATGACAATAATTCCTGTAATCAGCTTCGGAATGCCAAACGCATTCGAAAACCCATCCGCGATCGAATTCGCTTGAATCCCCGGCATCAACACCGCCATGGAGAGAAGGATCGCCGCGGCAATCACCACCGCAAACCATTTCCAGCCAAGGCCCTTTTCAATATAGAAAGCCGGACCGCCCCGGTACTGCCCGTCTCGTTCCTCTTTATAAATTTGCGCCAGCGTCGACTCGACATACGCCGTCGCCGCGCCGATAAACGTAATGACCCACATCCAAAAGACAGCGCCCGGTCCCCCGTAGGCAATCCCCGTTGCCGTTCCGGCGACGTTCCCGACCCCAATGCGGCCGGATAAAGACATCGTTAACGCTTGAAAGGACGAGACCCCCGCGTCAGAGCCCTTCCCGGTCGTCACAAGCCGGATCATCTCTTTCACATGGCGAATTTGCAGGAAACGGGTGCGAATGCTAAAATACAAACCACAACAAACAATGAAAGCAATCAAAAAGGGGCTCCACAGCCACCCGTTCACCGTTTCCACAAGCTTTTCAATCAAACCAATCCCTCCTATGCCAGTCGATTATGCTTGTTGTATAACAAACTACCAAATAATATTATAAATATCACACACTTTGGCTTCAATAATTTTTTTATATATCATTTTTTTCTTTATTTTCTTTATATATCCTAAAATTGTCCTTGTATAAAAAAATGAGCGGCTTGTTTCGAACTTTTTTCGAAATAACTTTCCAAGAAAAATAATTAGGATGAGGCAAGGGCAAGTGAATCCGCCCTGACGGAAGCGGATGCCTTTTCGGTTCTCTTTCTCTCGATGACCACACTTGCACGTTTGGCTCGTATAGGTCGGATTCACCCACTCGACCCGAATGCCTGCCTTTTCGGCTTTATAGGCAATTATCGTTTGCAGTTGATGGAACGCCCACGAATGAGTCCTGCTTCTTTCGTTGACGCTGCTCGTTTTCGAATGCCTGTCAACTCTTCCATGCGAATGATGCCAACACCATTGGCAAGCGCAAAGTTGACCATTTGACGGCTGATTTTGTGGTTCACATCCTTCATCCAGCGGGACTCTTTGTTTCCGATCGCACCGCAAGTTGATGTTAGTCTAGATTATAGACACAACGAATAGAGAAATGTATGGTAAATCTATCAATCATAGGGAGTGTCTATAATGGCTAGACGTTTTGATAAAGAATTCAAAATACATGCAGTAAAATTAGTGTCGAGGAAGGAAAGGCGGTCGCTCAAACCGCAAGACAACTCGATATTTCGCCAAAAACTCTTCATAAATGGGTAGCAGATTATAAAAAAGATGCTGAGCATAGCTTTGTCGGGAGCGGAAACCTCAAGCCAGAAGATCGTGAAAAGCGTGAACTTCAAAAACGCATTCGTGATCTGGAGGAGGAAAACGCGATCTTAAAAAAGGCCATGAGAGCATCTTCACCAAAAACCAGAAGTAATTTTTAATAATGTCGAGCGAATTCATTCCCCTAATGAGTACATGTCTCCGGTGGAGTATGAGAAGATGCATCAGCAAGGCAAAAAGCAGCAACGCTTCTCTCCGCAAATCACGATATAAGGGGCATCTTTCCTCTTGAGAAGGGAGAGGGTTTATCAAACCGTTCTCCTTCTCAAGAGGCCACTAAACGAAGTGCGGTATTAGGGTTTTAAAATTTTTCTCGATTTTACGTGTCTATTTTCTTGACATAATACCACTTGAAAGCATGAAACACTGCGTCTTCCCGGACGTCTGATATGGTTTTGATTGGGGATTGAAGGACCACCCAACAACCGATGCCTCGGTGTTTGGAAAAAGCCAAGCGACAGACGCTGCTCCGCCCCATCGAGCTCGAGGCGGACGAGCATGCGCACAAAATTCATTTTCACTTCCACCTTCTCATCTTCACTATACCCTATTTTGCTTAACAAGACAGCGGCGACGGGATTGCCACCCACGCCATGGCAGTTTGCGCAATTGGACCGCAAACAAAAAGGCCGGGTCAACCGGCCTGTTGCCTTATTTCAACCGAACCTTCGCCACACACTCGACATGCGCCGTATGGGGAAACATGTCGACGGGCTGGACTTCGAGCGTTTCGTAGCCGCCGTCTTCTAAGAGGCGCAAGTCGCGGGCGAGGGTTGCCGGATTGCACGAGACGTAGACGACGCGGGGCGGTTTCATGGCGATGATCGTCTCAAGCAGCGAGGCGTCGCAGCCTTTGCGCGGCGGGTCGACGACGAGGCAGTCGGCGCGGATGCCTTCTTCGTACCAGCGCGGGATGACGTCTTCGGCGGCCCCGACCGCAAACGTCACGTTCGTGATGCCGTTGAGCGCCGCGTTGCGCTTGGCGTCTTCGATCGCTTCGGGGACGATTTCGACGCCGTAGACGTGTTTCGCTTTACGCGCCAAAAAGAGCGAGATCGTGCCGATGCCGCAGTAGGCGTCGATCACCGTCTCCCGCCCGGTGAGCTCCGCGTACTCGAGCGCTTTGTCGTACAGCACTTTCGTCTGTTCCGGATTGACTTGGTAAAACGAGCGGGCCGAGATGGCGAATTGGATGTCGCCGATGCGGTCGGTGATCGACTCGCTTCCCCATAACACACGCGTTTTGGCGCCGAAAATGACGTTCGTCCGCTCGGGGTTGACGTTTTGCACGATCGATTTCACGCCCGGGATGTCGCGGACGATGTCACGGACAACGTCCTGTTCGTGCGGCAGACGGTCCGTGCGGGTGATGAGCACGACCATCACCTCGCCCGTCGCAGCGCCATAGCGGGCGACAATATGGCGGAGAACGCCTTTGTGCGCCGCCTCGTCATACGGCGGGATGCCGTAGCGCTCGGCGATGCGCTTGACCGTCTGCACGACGACGTCGTTTTTCTCTTGTTGGATCAGGCAAGCGTCCATATCGATAATGTCGTGGCTCCGCTCTTTGTAAAAGCCCGCCACCAAGCCCCCTTCGCGCTCGCCAACAGGCACTTGCGCCTTGTTTCGGTACCGCCACGGGTCGTTCATCCCGATGACGGGATGGACGGTGACGCCGTCCAACTTGCCGATGCGGGCAAGCACGTCGTTCACTTGCTTTTCTTTCGCCTTCAGCTGGCCCTCGTAGCTGAGGTGTTGCAGCTGGCAGCCGCCGCATTGGCGATAGACGGGGCACGGCGGCTCGACGCGGTCGGGGCTCGGTTCGTACAGCTCGATGAGGCGGCCGTACCCGTAGCCTTTTTTCACTTTGATCACTTTCACTTTCGCCTGCTCGCCGGGGAGCGCGTGCTTTACAAACAACGGAAAGCCGTCGACTTTCGCCACCCCGAGCCCGTCGTGGGTCAAATCGGTGAATGTCACGTCATAGTACTCGTTTTTGGCGACTGGTGCTTGTTGTTTCGTCATGTCGTTCCCCCTGTCTACCGTTCGTTTGTATATGTAGCGTGCCCTTTAGGGCGACAAGACATAAGAAAAGAACAGGTTTACTCCCCTGTTCTCACTTGCTCTGCCTTTTCTTTTGGCATCAACACTTCCATATGGCGGTATAGGTTGACAAACTCCCCTGGAAGCATGCCGCCGAATTCGCCGTCTAAGTTCAATTGCATCGGCGAACGCACTTTCACCCGATTCGCTTTCGTGTAGATGACGTGCGGGTCGTTAATGTGCTCGCCGCGCGCTGCGAGGGTGACGAGACGGACAAATTCCGCCAAGTTCGTTTTTTTGACGATGATAAAATCGAACAGGCCGTCATTCAACGATGAATCGGGCGCCAATTTTTCAAACCCGCCGACCGAGTTCGTAAGCGAGACTAAAAACATCATAATTTCGCCTTCAAACAGTTTGCCGTCATACTCAATTTGCGCTTCCGTCGCCTTAATGGACGGCAACATCTCGATCCCTTTCAAGTAATAGGCGAGCTGGCCAAGCATCGTTTTCAGCTTGCTCGGCACTTCGTAGGTGAGCTCGGTCAGGCGCCCGCCGCCCGCGATGTTGATGAAATAGCGCGTTTTGTCTTCGTTCGCCACACAGCCGATGTCAATCGGGACGGGCTCACCTGTGGCGATCACCTCGCACGCCCCTTCGATCGAGCGCGGCACGCCGATGGCGCGGGCGAAATCGTTCGTCGTGCCGACAGGGATCACGCCCAATTTCGGCCGATGCGGCTGATTGGCGATGCCGTTGACGACTTCATTGATCGTTCCGTCGCCGCCAGCGGCGATCACGAGGTCAAATTCCCGTTCCACCGCCTGCCGGGCGGCTTTCGTCGCATCGCCCGGGCCTTCGGTGGCGTGGCACGATGTTTCATAGCCCGCTTTTTCCAGCCGGATCAAGACATCGGGCAAATGGCGCTTAAACAGCTCGCGCCCTGATGTCGGGTTGTAAATAATTCGAGCTCGTTTCATCATCCTCAACCTACTTCCTTCTTTTCCATTCCACTCGTTCCCATCATAGCGAAACAACGCTCAATGCGCAACTCCGAAACATGTCGGGAGCATGGCCGCGGAAAACAGCGCCCTTCGATCAAGGGCGCTGCGATAAGATGGGCATCATTCATTTGCCTTCGCATCTTGAGACGGTGCCGACGCGCTCATCGGCTTGGCGGCTGCCCCGCCTTGGGCGATGTTCTCAAGCAGCTGCTTCACATCGAGGCCGGTCGACGCTTTCAACGTCTCCTGCAAGCTTGCCATTAAGTTCGTCGCGTACCCTGTGACACGGTTGGCGCCGCCGCCTGACCCCGAGCCTGTATCGACGATCGTCAGCTTCTCGATGTTCGAAAGCGGGCTTGCCACTTGTTTCGCGTATTCCGGAAGCATCTTGATGATCATGTCGAGCACGGCCGCCTGACCATAGCGCTCGAACGCTTCGGCGATCTTTTGTTTCGCTTCCGCTTCGGCAAGACCTTTCAGGCGGATGATTTCCGCTTCCGCCTCCCCTTTTGCCTTCTCGGCCTCCGCTTTGGCCAAACCGTCGAGGCGGACGCGCTCGGCGTCGGCTTTCGCCAGCGTTTCGACGCGATATTTTTGCGCATCGGCTTCGGCGATTTGTTTCGCCTTCTCCGCCGCTGCCTTTTGCTCGATCGCATAGCGTTCGGCGTCGGCTTTTTTCTTCACTTCCGAATCGTATTGGCGCTCGCGGCGCAAAATTTCTTTTTCTTCAAGCTCAATTTGTTTTTGCCGCTCGATGATTTTGATTTGCATTTGTTGGGCCATGACTTCTTGTTTCGCCTTCGCTTCTTCCAAATGGTACGCCTGATCGGCGCGCGCTTTGGCGATGTCTTGTTCTTGGCGGAATTCGGCAAGCTTCAGTTGGTTGACTTTCTCCGCTTCGGCGATTTCCGTCAGCCGCTCAAGCTCGGCTTTGCGCGCTTCTTTATCCGCTTCGGCGCGCTTGATGCGCGTCTCTTTTTCCGCCTCGGCCGTGGCGATGTCAGCGTCGCGCTTCACTTGGGCGATGCGCGGCTTCCCGAGCGCATCGAGATAGCCGTTTTTGTCGCGCACGTCTTTGATCGTAAACGAGACGATGACGAGTCCCATTTTCGCCAAATCTTGGGATGCGACGCGCTGCACTTCTTGGGAGAATTTGTCGCGGTTTTTGTAAATTTCTTCAACCGTCATCGACCCGAGAATGGAGCGGAGGTGGCCTTCCAACACTTCCCGCGCTTCATTTTCCATATCTTGACGCGTTTTCCCTAAAAACTGCTCAGCCGCGGTCGCGATTTCGCCGATCGAGCTGCCGACTTTAATGATCGCCACCCCATCCGCCATGACGGGCACGCCTTGTTCCGTATACACTTCCGGTGTTTGCACGTCAAGCTTGATCGACAATAGGCTAAGCGGCTCGGCCTGTTGGAAAATCGGCACGACAAACGTGCCGCCGCCGCGGACGATTTTAATTTTGTTTCCCGATTCATCGATATGGACGTTTTTGCTTCCTAAGTAGCTGCCGGTGACGATCAGCGCCTCGTCCGGCCCAACAGTGCGGTAACGGGCGATGAAAATGGCGATGAGTCCGACAAGAAGCAAGACGACGACGCCGATCACCACAAGCCATGGTGTCATAGCCATCACAGTTTCCCCTTTCCTTGTTTAGATCGAAACATGGTATGGATCGTGCTTCGCCACTACAGCGACGCCGTTTTCCATTTGCACGATGACGACTTCCTCTCCAGCGGCGATCTCCTCGTGACGGAGGCTTTTCGCCGCTTTCGCCACCGCCCCGCTTTTGCGGGAAATGAGAATTTCCCCAAACCCGTCAGGCGGCACGGGGACGATCACTTTCGCGAGCGACCCTTCCAATTCGGCATCCGTATACCCGAGCGACGCCTCAGCCGAACGGAGCGGCAAAAAAACGAAAAAATGCAAAAGCAGCACCGCGACAAGCGCCACACCGATGCCTAGCCACAGGATCAAGCTGGAGGCCCAATCGGTATACCATTCCGCCAACAGCCCGACTGCGCTGCTGACAATGAAAAACGATAAAATCAGCTGCGGACTGAACAACGGGTGGTCCACTGCATCCAATACGCCATCCAGCACATCACTAAAGAAAAAATACACGATCGTCAACACCGCGCTGACTACGAGCACGATCCCATAGATGACCTCAGGCGGATGCCCAAAAACCATTTCCCTCCCTCCCTTTCGCCTTTACTTATTGATACGGGCGGATCAACGGTTGGTTTCATCATTTTTCCAATGTCATCAAAATTCGACACACTCCTTCCGATTTCCTTTCTTTGAACAAAAAACTTCTATGAAAAATGCTTTGGACAGGCAGGATTTTGCGTTGTGTAGAGCGAATAAAGCGATGGGAATCCAAAAATACATAGGGAGGGAGACCATGTCAGAAACGCGCATTGACCATGATCGCCTGTTTAAAGAGTTGTTAAGTACATTTTTTGAAGAATTCATTCTCCTCTTCTTTCCGCATGTATACGAGCATGTTGACTTTCACCATCTTTCCTTTTTATCAGAAGAAGTGTTGACCGATGTTACTGCAGGGGAAAAACATCGAGTCGATCTATTGGTCGAGACAAAGCTAAAAGGGGAAGATGGGCTGATCATTGTCCACATCGAACACCAAAGTTACATCCAACCCACTTTTTCAGAGCGAATGTTCATTTATTTCAGCCGCTTATTTCAAAAACACCGCCGCCGTATTCTTCCGATCGCCATCTTCAGCTATGACGCCACTCGCGGTGAACCTTCCTCTTTCACTGTGGAGTTTCCGTTTTTGACCGTTCTCGATTTCCGTTTTTTGACCATAGAATTGCGCAAACTCCCGTGGCGCGAGTACATCCGTCAGAACAACCCGGTCGCCGCCGCTTTGTTAAGCAAAATGGGGTATAATGAAGACGAAAGGATCGAAGTGAAAAAAGAGTTTTTGCGCATGCTCATTCGTCTCGAGCTGGATGAGGCGAAACAGCGGCTGTTGTTCGGCTTTTTCGAAACATATTTGCGGTTATCGGAGGAAGAAGAAATCCGATTGCGAAATGAGGTGAATACAATGGAGGAGAAGGAGGCCGCCAAAGTCATGGAACTCATCGTTTCATACGAACAAAGAGGCATGGAGAAAGGAATGGAGAAAGGAATGGAAAAAGGAATGGAAAAAGGAATGGAAAAAGCAAAGATGGATGTTGCGAAACGAATGTTGGCAAAAGGATATGATGCCGACACGATTCATGAACTGACCGGACTGCCGCCTGAAAAGATTGAACAAATGAAGAAGTAATGCGAAGACAAGGGGCTTTCTCCCTGATATTCCATTCCATATGATCATCGCCCGATCTCTCCAAAACATCCAGAAATCCCCAGGGGGAAAGGCCTGTTTATCGCTGTTCCCATCCATTTTGACTGACATCCCGATCCTCGGAAAGCCCGAGCCGCTCCAGCTCCCGCCCAAGCCGGCCCGTAAGCATGAGCCCGTACATGCGGAAATCGGCCCGAAGCGACCAAAGCGGATGGCCGAAGGTGGCGGGCTTGTTTCCTTCGATGAAAAAGTGGCTGAACCACGCGAGCGCATAGGCGGCCACGGGCGCGCCGAGCAGCCACCATGCGTTTCTCGTTAGGATCGCGATGATGACAAACAAAAACACGAAGCTCGTTCCGACAAAATGCCAGCGCCTTGTCGCCGGTTTGCGGTGCTGGGTCAAGTAGAACGGCCAAAACGCTTCATAGTCGCGAAACTCCATCTCCCTTTCCCCCTCTCGCTCCCATCGATGCGGCCCGCCGCCCGCGAATGCCGCGAACGAGCAGCACCCAATACCCGATCATGTACCGAAACAGCACAAGCGACAGCCACGCCCACCATTGCCCTTGGATGAGGGATTGCTGCCAGTAGGTGAACTCATCGACGCCGACCCTGGCGATCGTATGGAAGTTGTTTAGAAAAAACAACGGCACCGCGATCACGACCGCCAACGAATACGAGCGGCGAATCGTTCCCGCCATAAGCGCCGCCACGCCGGCGATAAACGTGGCCACGCCTAGCCCCCAGTATACAATCAACATCCAGACTGGCATGCTCGGTCCCATCGTCATCCCCCTACTCCTATTGTATTTCACCCATCACGTGAAATGTCTGCAAGTTGTGCTTTTGCTTCGGCACAGTAAACTTGGCGGCAAGTTGAGCGGTGCGCAGGTGGAAGATGTTCATTTCCCCTGCATCATCCGCCTTGTTCCCGTTTTGCGGCTCAAACAGCACGTACAGATAATCCCCATGAAACCGTGCTTCCCAGTACACAGAAGGCAGTTCATGCTTTTCGATCAGCGTGACATACTCCCACCACCTACGCTTCGCTTAGAGGTGGGGGCTTCTCGGGTAATCCCATCTCATGATGGGAAGTTGACCGAGCGATCCCCGTGTGCCCCACGGTTCGAGGACAAATTAGACGATCGCCAATCGTTTCATGCCCTCATGTTTGATATTGATGGCCGCATTGACGTCCCTGTCGCTCTCGAATCCACATTCACAGCGGAATGTCCGTTCAGAAAGCGATAGAGACTCCTTGACTCGACCGCAGCACGAACACGTTTTGGACGAGGGGAACCATTTGTCGATTTTGATCAGCTTCTTCCCCTGTTCGGCCAGCTTGTACTGAAGGAAAGTGGTGAACATGCCCCAGCCGTTGTCATGAACGCCTTGACCGAAATGGAGGGCTTGTGACATCCCTTTCATGTTGAGGTCTTCGATGACCACGCAATCATACCGTTTCGCTAATTTGTGCGACTCCTTATGCAGAAAGTCCTTGCGCTGGTTGGCCATTTTCTCATGCAGCTTCGCTACTTTCAGACGCTGTTTGTGCCAACGATTCGAGCCTTTCTTTTTACGAGACAATTTACGCTGTTCTTTCGCTAATGTTTCCAATGCTTTGCGATAGAATCGAGGATAATTGGCTCTCTTACCCTCGCTATCGACATACAGCGTACTCATGGAAAAGTCAAGCCCAACAACCGTTTGTACTTCTTTTAGGGCAGGTTGATGTTCGTACTCTGTGAGAATCGAAATATAGTATTTTCCTGTTTTGGTTTTCGTGATCGTACAAGACTTGATGATATGGTGGGCAGGAATCTCCCGGTGTTGCTTGAACTTGATCCATTTCAGTTTGGGCAGCTTGATATAGCCATCTGAAAGCTTGATGTTGCCATTTACCATATTTGTGGTGTACGACTGTTTCGCCTTGCGGTTTTTGAACTTGGGAAATCCAGCGCGGCCAGAAAAGAAGTGTTGAAACGCTTTCTGCAAATTCAATTGGGCGTTTGCCAGCGCAAGGCTGTCCACTTCTTTTAGCCAAGGAAACTCCTTTTTGTACTTGGCAGGGGTCGGACATGTTTGCTGTTTCAAGGATTCTTGATCGTCCTTGAACTTTTCAAACAGTTGTATGCGTTCTTCAAGCATTTTGTTATACACAAAACGGACACAACCGAAGGTTTTGGCGAGCAGTTGTTCTTGTTCTTTTGTTGGGTATAGACGGAACTGATAGGCTTTGTTTGCCATATCGACACCACATCACTTCATACCTTGATTTTCGATATATTTTTTGATTACTTCAATGGGCGCACCACCCGTTGTAAGCAGGCAAAAGCTTCTTGACCAAAAATATTCTTTCCACAGTTTTCTTTTCACTTGCGGAAAATGCTTTTTGATCAGTCGAGAACTTGCACTTTTATAGGCATTGATGAACTTGGATAATTCACTATTTGGATGTGCTTTGAACAAAATATGCACATGGTCCATATCGTGATTCCATTCGACCAAGGAAATATTGTAATTTTTACCCAATCTCACAAACATATCTTTTGCATAGTCAGATATGGTATCATCAATCACTTGTCTGCGATATTTTACAACCAGCACAAGATGATAATACAATAGGAACACTGAATGGTTATTATTGTCTAATTTCATTGATACAACAGCCTTTCATTTTTCTAAAACTGATTATATCATAACACACAAAAAAGAGACAATTTTAGGCTATACCTAACCGAAATTCATCTCCCACTTTCACTTCGTTTAGAAGTGGGAGACTTCTTTCGGAAAGATGTTAAATTTTTGGTATCCAATATTTTAGTTCATGTCTTTCATTCACTTTCTTTCCTTTTCATGAATAAAAGAATTATGAGGAGACCAAATAAAATAAGTGTAATCCATAAGGAAATAGAGTAAGCCTTTTTGAATAACTGAATAGTCCATACTGGTGCCCAAGCATCCTCCCCTAGTAGCCAATATGCGATCACATTTGAAATTCCAATACCTTCTGTATTCGGTTTCAGTGATTGATAATAATTAAGTGCTAAACTAATACTGCAAACTATGGATACGAAAAAAAGTGCAGTAATTGTCATAAGGAGTGTTTTAGATAAATTTTTTGTTCTTCTATAGAATAAATAAGTAAAAATTAAAAGAGTAATTAACAAAATGTAATAAAAATAAAGTTCTGGATTGAACATGATTTCACTCCTAATGAAAAACTTAAAGGAAGTAGATATCTATCCTGAAAACACCATTTAACAAAAAACGATCCCCACCTAGCCTTTGGAAACATATTCCAAAGAAAGGTATTTCAGTATATATGTGGTTTATGGATGCTACGCACTCGTTTTTTCCAGTTTCACTTCGTACCCTAACCCCTCTAATCGTTTCACCGTTTGACGCACGATGCTCGCTTCTCGCTGCCGATCCCAGTAGTCGGCTCCCAACTCTCTATACGGTTCCTTTCGAGTTAAGATGTAATAGATCATTTCTAAAATCGTTCTCCCGATCGCGACAATCGCTCGATTCGCTCCTCTTCGTTTGGCGATCCGATGATACTTGGCCGATAGGTGCGTGTTCTTCGTTCGGGCGGCGGCACGGGCGCATTCCACGAGGCACGACCTCAGCTTCTTGTTCCCTTTCCTCGATCGACCTGACAACCGTTTCCCTGCACTCTCATGATTCCCGGGAGCCATTCCGGCCCATGAGGCCAAGTGCGCGGCGGTAGGGAACCGGCTCATATCCGTCCCGGTTTCCGCTACAATTTGTTCCGCGCTTTGCCGCCCTACTCCCGGGATCGTATCAATGAGCTCCAGCGCTTCATGAAAAGGGCTCGTTCGTTCCTTGATTTCCTGATCCAACCGGGCAATCGCTTCATCTAAATACTCCACATGACGCCATTGCCCGGCCAGCATCATGCGTTGATGCGGCCCCATCACTCCTTTCAATGCGCGCCGGAGCTCTTCCGTTTTTTGTTTCAGCCGCCCTTTGGCGAGCTGGCGAGGGCCGCCGGATCGTCCTTTCCTTCGATCAGGGCGCGAATGATGAGCCGGGCCGACATCCCATTGATGTCGGATACGACCGAAGAAAGCTTGATATTGACTCCTCCCAGCACTTTTTGGATGCGGTTGAGCTCCCGTGCCCGTTCCTCGATCAAACTGCGCCGATAACGGACCAGTTCCCGGAGTTCACGCTGAGCCCGATGAGGGATGTAACTCCCTTTTAGCAATCCATGGCGAAGCAAGTCCGCGATCCATTCGGCATCTTTGACATCGGTCTTTCGCCCGGGAACCGCCTTGATGTGTTGGACATTGACGACAAGCACTTCGATCGGCTCTGCTTCGAGGAGATGATACACTGGCTTCCAATATACGCCCGTCGACTCCATGGCCACGTGCGTCACCTTTTTTCTTTCAGCCAATCCACCAACTCCTCGAGATCGTCGGTCAGCGTACCAAACGTGCGAATCTCTTTGCCTTCAGGGGTAAGGGCGCAAGCCGTAACCGATTGCTTATGCACGTCCAATCCGCAACAGCGTTCATACAAGACGCGCATCGGTCTCCCTCCCTGCTTCGTTCTCAAAAACAGCTGGTGCAGCAGCCTTTGTTCAAGCATCTATCCTGCGTGCTTCCCAAAAGGGAGCGACATTCCGTGGTGCACCAGGCTGCTGGGGTCGGTCTATCCTTCGGACTTTTCCGTACCATAGATACCACGACCTCATGACCCCAGCTGCAAGGAGACCATTCGACAGAAGGTGGTTTTCACCCTTCCGATGGTGACGAAATTTTTTTGTCATGGGAGTCTATCCCCTTTAAGATTTTTTAATTATTTATTGTTTTCCTCTTTTTTCTTCTTAACATCTTCTAATAACCAAGAAAGCGCATGGGCAAAACCATTGTCTTTTTCGTGTTTCAAGAAATATTTATCTCCTGTTGTATCAGCAAGGAAAGTAACTTGATCATTTTCAATTGCTGTTAAATCTTCATGACTCACAAAACCGTACATATCAATAAAACCAACAAACTCCGCATTGTATTCCTCTTTAAGTTGTTTTTTCACCATACTAACATGTTTCTCCTCCACGTGTGGTTTAAAGGCAAGTGTTATACGCTCATCACCTTTTACAGCACGTGCTACAAATTGTTGAGGATTAACTTTGTGTTTCTTTACAAATTCCTTTAATTCCTTAAATTCTAATGGCCGAGAAAATGTGATAGTGGTATTAATATCCTCAACTTTTTTGTTCTGGTTCATCACCAAAAGTTGTACTTGCACCTGTCATGAAAGTATGTTAGCTGTTTCTAGCCGAACCCGCAATGCAAAACGCTGGATATTTCTGTATCCGTATCCCCGACGTTTCATCAGCTTGATCTTGTTATTTGTTCCCTCCATTTTCCCATTTGAATAAGGGGATAACATGCACGATATGATTTCGTCTGTTCGTTTGACGAGTGATTTTGCGATGGCGCGAACAGCAGAACAAGGACAAAACAAATACCGATGAACCCAGGCGTTCAAACGACGTTTCGCTTGTCGCTCGTTTTGGCTTTTGGATACATAACGAAAATGTTGAAGGGATTGATAGACAGCCTGCAAGGAATCGCTCTCTTTCTGCCACTCCCGCACCGTTTGGCGTTCCTCCTCGGTGAGCTTCTCGGGGCGCTGGGTCAATAAGCGGCAAACATACCGGACATGCCCATGTTTCTTGTTCCCTTTTCCGAAGGATTTGCGGCATCGATCCAACGCTTCCGTAAACAATTGAATCACATGAAAATAATCCACCACATGCTTCGCTTCCGGACACACCCCTTGAATGGCTTTTTTCATCGCTGGAGCCAAATCGCTCACGACATACTGAACAGAATCAGACACAGGAGCCAACACACGTCCAATGGCTTCCTCGTTCTTTCCTGCTTCAAGGGCATACACTTCTCCCGTTTCGGCATCCATGATCGCCACTCCGTAATCATGCCCTTTTCGAAACGCAAACTCATCGACACAAACTGCCTTTGGTTGGATGTCATTCGATAGGAAGGAAGGGGCATGGGTATAAAACCAACGTTCCACGGTCGTGTAAGGAAGCTTGAGCATACGAGCCACTGCCTGAATGGATGTTCCGATGCAAGAGTGCGCGACCCATTGCTGAAACGCATCCGTCGCTACACTTCGAGGGGAAATTCCGGGATCAGACGTGCTGAATGTCATGCCACATGTACCACAACGTCTACGCTCCACAGGGAGTTCCACCCAAAAGATGCCGATCCGTTGAGCATACCCATGCATCCATTGCTTCTTTTTGCCTGTCATTTTGATTGTACGCTTCAAGCAGACAGGACATAATGGGCATTGTTCGGGTAGAGAAAGTTCGAAAATCCAACGTTCTTCTTCTTTTCGCACCTTTTGAATCAAAACATCTGGTAAATCGATGAGTTCTTTGATAAACTGAGCGTACATGCGAATTCTCCTCCAATGGTTTGGTTTGGTCACCTTTACCATACAGGAAAATTCGCATTTTTTGTATCCTCTATTTTCCCTATGCATACCTATCTTAAAATCTCAAGTACAACTTGTGGTGAAGAGCCAATTTTGCTTTTTTTAACATTACACATCCCCTTTTAAATGCTCAAAACATGGTGAAAACATCGCTAGTTTAATACATAGTATGCAGACATAGAGAAAGCAACGAGAAAGAAAATCGCCGCAATAGTGATTCTCCATTTCCTGCTTTTATTTTTGGACATCTTATCTAGGGTAATAAACACTCCAATGCCAGCAACAACAATGAAAAAGTGAGACCATTCGGAGGGATAAGTAAAAATAGCCATGATCGATAATACAACAATCATGATGACATTCCACAATGCCCCTCTTTGCCTGAATGATAACGGCACTGGCACCATCTCCTTGAAAAAAATTTGCCTTTATATAGAGGCAAGAGCACAGCCTATCGCATATCCCCCTAAGCATCCTAGACAAGCACCACACGCATAAGGACTGGCAAACAAACAACCTCCGCAAGCGGATTCACACGCAAACTTCGCCCAAGAAGGGAATGTCCTCCAGTTGTTTTTGATACATTCTTGCACTCGATCCCAATATCCAGCCTTAACCTCATTTGATTGAATCAAATGATTTTCTTCGTAAAATTCAACATTTGTAACCATCCCATCCGCCATGTTAATGGTTGCTGTTACGATTTTAACATCATCCAAAGTTTTGATCGTATATAACATAAACTTATCATTGATTTTTTTCAGTTCAATATAGGTGGGATCTGTCAATTGACCCTGTTTTCCATCTACACCTACGACTAAATATGCCTTTTGATCATTATACTTTGGATTATCTTTAGATGGAATCATAACAACAGAAATTCCATTCTGATAATCTACTTTTATGGATTCACGCCACTCAAAATCATTATTTTTAAATTTGCTAAGCTTAGCATTGTAAAATTGACTTAAAGTATGTTTTACATCGTTGATCAAGTAGATATCTTTTACTTTATCCGTTTTGAAATTTGAAACTTCCCGTACTTTTTGGCATGATGTACAATTTTCATTCTGTTGATTAGACGACTTAGCCAAACTATGTGGAATATGAACTGAATAAGGTTGTAGGAGGAGCAAAGAAGAGAAACAAAGAGCAGCGAGATAAGGTATAAATCGTTTCATTACGTAACCAGCCCCTTCATGAATTTATATATCCTTTCTTCAAAAACAACCTACACATGGCTTTACTTATACTGATTTTACTTTTACCGCTCGTAAGGACATTTTCCGAAATGCGCATCCTCCTCAGCATACAATACCCGATGTGCAAATGAGGCTCAAAGCGACAAGTGGAGAGAGCAAGAAAGATTTTCTCATAAAATACAAACACCTCCGTTAAATCAATATATTTACAATTAAAATTCTATTAGAAATAAAAAAAAAAAAGATTATTTATTACTAATGGAAAAATAGTAATATATTCACAAAAATGAGAGGGTACGAACACTCTCCCATCTGCGCTCACTCTTAGAGTTAGGGAATTCTTGGAAATACCCACCCCACGACAGGCTGCTAGCCAAGCCGCCCCCCGTGCGTCCCATGGTTCAGCTGCCTTGTAACGACAACAAACGAAGCCCTTCCCTTCTAAATAATTCCGAGCGGCGTTATGCCCCGGTCGTGAGCCGCACTGCATTGGAGGCATCCCCACTCTCGAACATGAAGCAGTTTCACGTCGTCCTCACCGCTCCCCAAACAAGAGCACAATTGGCCCGACGGAAAAGTGGTACGGATGAACTAATCGTGAACAAGTGCTTCACACAAAAAATCGCCTCTTCCCCGCTGATTCGCTGGAAAAGAGGCGATTTCTTCTTACGACTGGCTGCTTTCTCTCGCCTTAAGCGTGACAGAGACGGTCGTCTCAAACCCATCGCGGTAGACGGTCACTTTAATCCGGTCGCCGATCGATGTTTTCGTGTACAAATAGTTGCGCAAGGCGCTGACGCTGTCAATTTTTTGGCCGTTGATGGCCGTAATAACATCTTTTGATTTCAATCCGGCTTCGGCCGCCGGCGAGAACGGTTCGACCGACGTGATGGCCGCACCATATGTCACGTTGGACGGCAATTTCAGTTCATCCGTGCGGACGTCATCGGACAAATCCGCGACATCGACGAGCTGGACGCCAAGATACGGGCGTTTGATTTTCCCGTCTTTCATGAGCTGTTCGACAATCGGTTTGACGTTTTCGCTCGGGATGGCAAAGCCGAGCCCTTCGACGCCTGTTTCGGCGATTTTCATGCTGTTGATGCCGATCACTTGGCCGGCGCTGTTGATGAGCGCCCCACCGCTGTTGCCCGGGTTGATCGCCGCGTCGGTTTGGATGACGTCAATTTCCCAGTCGCCCGCTGATGTCGAGACGGGCATCGTCCGCTTGCCGCTGACGATCCCTTCGGTCACCGTCCGCGACAAATCGAGCCCAAGCGGGTTGCCGATCGCCGCCACCGGCTCGCCGATCTTCACCTTCGACGAGTCGCCGAAGCTCGCTACTTTCGTCACGCCGTCGGCCGGGATTTTCAAGACGGCAAGGTCCGTGAGTGCATCGGCTCCGACGATATCGGCGTTCACTTTCTTGCCGTTCGGGAGCGCCACTTCCACTTTGTTCGCACCTTCAATGACATGGTTGTTCGTCACAATGTAGGCGGCGTTACCATCTTTTTTGAAAATCACGCCCGAACCCGTTCCCGCTTCGGTATCTTGTGCTTGATCAGAGAAAAAGTCGACTTGCTTCTGAATGTTGACGACCCCGACGACGGCATCGGCCACTTTGTTGATGGCGTCAATCATATTCGTTTTGACGTTCGCCGTCGGCTGCAACGGCAGCGCCTCGCTTTTTGCGGTCGTTTCCGCCGCTTCCGTTTGGGAGTGGGTTTCGCCGTGAATCCATTTCGGTGCCACATACCACGTCGCCGCGCTGCCGATCACCGCCCCAGCGACCGAGGCGGCGAGCCAGGAGATAAAGCGGCCGCGGCGTTTCGGCTGCGGCGTCGGGGTTGGTTCAAATGGCATCATATCCATTGCACATCTCCTCCTTATAATGGAATGTTCCTCTATCCGACCGCTTCGAACGAATGGACGCAAAGCAACGAAAAGGCGAGTGGAATACGACGATGCCGCCGACATCAATCGGCCTGGCATACACGGAAGACCAGCCGTGGCGGCGCTTCCCTATGGTTATTAGCCAAGTGTTCCGCTGCATGTTCTCGTCCCTCTTTCCAGCCCATATCCGTTTACATCGTCTCGGGTGCGGGTGACATCCGCTTTTGTTTTCGTCTGCGTCCAGCGGCGAGCGTACGAATCGACAAGTAAATGCCTGTTGCCGTAAGAATGATCATCGCCAACGCGGCGAGATCGACCGCCCAGCGGATGTCGAGCGAACCGATTCTCCCTTCGTGCAATTGACGGATGAACATCATCAGTGATGACCCTCCTTCGGCGCGCGGAGCCATCGGAACAGCAGACGATCCCGCCCCCGATGCTTGTCCCGCTCCGAACGCGCTGCCCTCTTGTATGGCGCGATGCATCTCGCCGCGTTCTGCCTGGCCGATGAGCCACGGTTCAGCTAAAAGCAGCCCGGTCACCGCTTCAGCGAGTAAAAAGATAGAACTGATCAACCCAATCCAAAGATGCAGATTCCTCATTTTTTTCATCATGATCCTGCCTCCTTCACCTCTTCGCCCATCATCATAGCCAAGGAAAGTGAAAAAATGGTGAAAATTCTCTTTCAGAGAACAGTCAACTGCACGGCGAATGCGCCGCTTTTTCACCGTTTTTTCATGAACGATTTGGTATGATAAAAAGGGAGAGAGACAGAACGGAGGAGTGGCGATGAAAATTTTGCTTGCCGAAGACGATCTTCACCTAGGGGAGCTGATCGTCCACTTATTAAAAAAGAAAGGGATCGACCATATCGACTGGGTGCAGGAAGGGGAAGACGCGTACGACTACGCGATGGCGGAGTTTTACGATGTCGTCGTGCTCGATTGGATGCTGCCGAACGGCGATGGGGTCGACATTTGCCGCCGCCTGCGGCAAAACGGCTATACGGGGGCGATTTTGATGTTGACGGCGAAAGACGCGGTGCAAGACCGCGTCACCGGGCTTGAAGCCGGGGCGGATGACTACTTGGTCAAGCCGTTTGAAATCGATGAGCTCGTCGCGCGCTTAAAAGCGCTCGCCCGCCGCACGTTCATCCCGCTTCAAGAGGAAACGGTGGCGTTTCACGGCTTCACCTTGAACCGGACAAGCCATACGCTCCACCGCGGCAATGAGGAAATTTTCCTCACTCCGCGCGAGTTTCAGCTTCTTGACCTGCTCGTGCAAAACCAAGGGCAAGTCGTGCCGCGGGAGACGATATTGGACCGCGTCTGGGGCTGGGATGCGGACGTGTCGATGAAAACGATCGACGCGACGATCAAATTGCTGCGCAAAAAGTTGAAAGACGATGTCATTCAAACGGTGCGCGGGGTGGGATATAAAATTGAGAAATCGATGGACTGAATGGCGCGGCTGGCTGCGCCGCTTAGGGAGCGCCGACTTGTTCCGCCGCGCCCATTGGCGGCTGACGGCGCTCTATAGCGGCATTTTCACCTTGTTTCTCGCCTTGTTTATCATGATCGCCGCCGCGCTCTTTTATTGGATCGCCACGTCCGACCAAGAGCGGCGCATCACCCGCCTCGCCGAGCAAGAGGCGAACACGATCGAGCAGTTTTTGCTGAAACAAAGCAATTTTGATTTGTTTGATGATGAAAGCGTCGTCCTCTTGAGTGAAGACCAACTCTTTTTTTACGTCATCAGCCCGAATGGCGATTTGCTGGCGGGGGATGAAGTCCACCCGCGCCTGCGCCCGTATTTTTTAAACGCGCTCTCCCATCTCGAGTTCGACGAGCGCGCTCCGGTGTACATGAACGTCTCCCTTCCCGAGCATATGCCCGGCCTCGCCCATGAAGCTGCCCGCAACTGGCGCGTGCTCGCCGCCGCCCATCCGCTTGTTCTTCATGGCGATTTTGTCGGCATGCTGTATATCGGGATCGATGTCACCTCGTTTTTCGGGGTGTTTCATTGGCTGCTTGTCGTGCTCATCGGCTTGGCGGTGCTGTTTCTCGCCGTCGGGGTGGCGCTTAGTTTCTTTATGTCCAAGCGGGCGCTTGCGCCGATTGAAGAAGCGTACGAGCGGCAGCGCCAGTTCGTCGCCGACGCCTCGCACGAGCTGCGGACGCCGCTGAGCGTCGTCTTTTCGTCCGTTGAGGCGCTCACGCTCGAAGAGGATGTGATGAACAACGACTTTGCCCGCCGCCTGCTCGACCGCCTGCGCGAGGAGCTGAAGCGGATCACGAAGCTGATGAACGACTTGTTGACGCTCGCCCGCGCCGACGCGAAACACGCCGCGTTGGAGCTGGCCAAGCAGACGTTCGACTTCCGCCCGCACGCCGAGCGCACGTTCCAGCTCGTGTCGGAACTGGCGGCGAAAAAGCAGATCGCGATGCATTTTCATGCCCCAGAACAAGCAATCGTCACCGCCGACCCGGACAAATTGACGCAGCTGTTGTACATTTTGCTTGACAACGCCATCAAATACACCCCTGAGGGCGGAGACGTGACGCTGTCGATCCGCACCGAACCGAAGCAGTTCGTCCTTTCCGTCAAGGACACCGGCATCGGCATCCCGCCTGCGGACATCGGCCGCATTTTCGACCGCTTTTACCGCGTCGACAAAGCGCGCTCGCGCCAACAAGGCGGCCACGGCCTCGGGCTGTCGATCGCCAAATGGATCGTCGAGGCCCACGGCGGCACGATCCACGTTCAAAGCCAACCCGGGCAGGGGTCGGAATTTCTTGTCCGTCTGCCTGCGTAAGTCTTGCGGCGCACGGTCTTGAGGCGTGTTCATACTTTGCTTCTAAAGCAGAAGGTGTCCCAGCCGAGTCGGGACACCTTTCGCTTTGGATGGCCAGATAAAGAGCCGTTTCCCACACTTCAGCGTTTTTTCGCAAACGGAACGTCGCCCTTCTTTAGGCGATGCAACAGGTGGAGGGCGTGAAGAATGACAAAATATATCAACGCATTCACGACCGCGTTGATATACGGCATGACCACGTCTCCGACATCGCGGACTTCGATGGGAAACAGGCGGATGATGATGACAGAGACCGCGATGATCAGGAACGAACCGACCAGAACGCCGCCCAACCGCGCATGCGGATTCCATCATATTCTCGCCAGGCCGACGAGCAACGAACCGATGGCAAACACAAGAAACGAGCCGTACGCATAGTACCCGACGTTAAACGTAGAAAACAAGAAGAAAAACAAAAAGACAAACAGAGCGAACCCAACATCCAGTGCATACGCTCTCACCAATCTCACTTCCTCCCCGCCATTTTCGTTATGACATCCCTCACCCATGCGTGACAGATCATTATATTCATAATCCGCTGAAAAAAAGATTTCGCTTTTCACCTCATTTTCTCCTTTCCCTTCTACAATACAAACCGTAAGCCAGTCCACCACTGAAAAAGGAGGTGACGATGTGAAAAAGGCAAAGACCTTTCTTCTGCTTGCGCTCGCGGTCATTGCCGGGGTCAGCGTGTTTCACGGTCTCGCGCCGCATGACGTGATGGCCCACGGCCGTCCGGGTGTTCCGTTTGACGGCATGCACGGCGGATTCGGGCATCCTCATCGAGCGTTCGGCATCGGGCCGCGCGGAGGCTGGATGATGGCAGGGCTGTTCATGCAGTGGCTCATCCCGCTGTTGCTTGCCGGCGCGGGGGCGGTGTGGCTCGCGGCGACGCGGTCGAAGCGCTGGATCGGTTGGGTGTTGGTCGCTTTAGGTGTTGTAGCCCTGTTGCCGAAATGGGTGCTGGTGCTGCTGGCGCTGGCTGCCGTCTACGCCTTAGGACGCCGCCAAGCGCGAAAACCGGCAGCCGCCAAAGCATGGATGCCCGCACCGCCGTCCGTTTCTGTCGATTGGTTGGACGAATGGGAAAAAACGATTCAAAAGGAGGCCAAACCACATGGGCATTTTTCGCCGGATCAAAACGATCGTTCTCGCTGAAGTGAACGAACAAATCGACCAATGGGAAGACCCGATTGCCATGACGAAACAATATTTGCGCGACCTCGAGGAGCAGCTTGCACAAGGGCGCCAAGCGCTTGCTGGGCAATGGGTCGCCGAGCGGCGCTATGAAACGCTCATCACCCAAACGGAGGCGGCCATTGAAAAGCGGAGCCGCCAAGCGAAACTGGCGCTCGAGCGCAACGAAGAATCGGTCGCCAAACTCGCCTTGCGCGACAAATTGCTGTATGAGAAAAAGCTCGAGGCGTACAAGCAACAATACGACGCCATCAAAGCGAAAACGGCGGAAGTCGCCCATCGCTTAAACGAGCTGCGCGAGCGGTACGATGAACTTTCCGCCAAACAGCTGGAGCTCACCGCGCGGGTGAATGCCGCCCAGGCGTTGAAACGGATCGACACGGCGCTCGCCTCGTTTTCCGCTGATGAAGCGCTGCGCGGTTTCGCCCGCATGGAAGAGCGCGTCATCGCCTTAGAGGCCGAAGCGGCCGCCGCCCGGTTCGGAACGAACGCAGCGTTGTCCCCCGTGCCGTTTGACGAAGAAGTGGAGCGCGAGCTGGCGAAATGGAAAGAAGCCCAAGCCAATCACGCCTAATTTCCCCCTCCCCCTTTGACATAGATGACCCCCTTGCCTGGCTGGCAAGGGGGATGGTGTTTGTACGGACTTACTGCCTGAGCGGCGGACCAAACGGGCGTTTCCCCAGTTGCGAAACTTTTCCAATTCCCAAACATCAACCATCGATTACGCGAACATCATCGGTTTTCACCAGCCGTCTAAAACAGCGGCGACTTACCACCATTGTTTCTCAAATTGAACAGCCCGCCGACACCATCACTTTGCTCCTTGCGGGTTTCGACAAATCAAGCGAAGCGGTTGTTTTTCACCAACTTGTTCAATTGATAAGCAAAATCATTTCCTTTGTTTTTCCATCGTGGTAAAATCATTAGAGAAGCGAAATAATACAGGAGATGACCTTCTTTGAACTGGAAGCGAAGCGTCCGCATTCTTTGGCTGTGCAATTTCATGGTTTCGGCTGGGATGACGATGGTCATTCCGTTTTTGTCGCTGCTTTTGTGGGAGATGGGCGTCACGGAGCGCCACTCGTTGAGCGTCTGGACCGGTCTTGTCTTTTCGGCGACGTTTTTGTCGGCGGCCGTCATGGCGCCAATATGGGGCGTGTTTGCGGACCGGTACGGGCAGCGCGCCAACTTGATCCGCGCCGGGATCGGCATGGGCCTTATCACCGGATGCATGGCGTTCGCCCATTCGCCGATGGCGCTGCTCATTCTCCGCTTTTTGGTCGGCTTTTTCTCTGGATTTATCACCGTCTCGTTTTCATACTTGGCCCGCGTCGTGCCGAAAGAGCATAGCGGCGAGGCGCTCGGAACGCTGCAGACGGGAAGCATCGCCGGCAACATCGTCGGGCCGCTCATCGGCGGCGTCTTGTCCGATCTGTTCGGCTTCCGTCCGGTGTTTCTCGTAACCGGGTTTTGCATTTTGCTGACGCTGTTGCCGGTGATCGTTTGGCTTGAACAAGATCCGGTCGCGCCGCAGACGAAAGAACACCACGCGAGTTTCAAAGAAGTGTTCGAACACCGGCCGCTCATCATTTTGTTTGTCGCCACCTTTCTCGTACAAATCGCAGTTCTCGGCGTCAACTCGATGATGACCATTTTCGTCCAATCGCTCGTCGGCCATTCTAGCAATCTCGCTTTTTTGGCAGGGCTGGCCTCCTCTATCACCGGGCTGGCGACGATGATCGGCGCGCCGTATTTAGGGAAGCTCGGCGACCGGATCGGGCAGGAGAAAATGCTGCCGATCTTGCTCGTGTTGTCCGGCCTGTTCGCCTTGCCGCAAGTGTGGACGGACCATATTTATGAACTGTACGTCTGGCGCTTCTTGCAAGGGCTTGTCGTCGGCGGCGTATGGCCTGCCATTCAAGCGCTGATTAACGCGCAAAGCCCGCGCCGCATCCAAGGCCGGGTGTTCGGCGTCACCGCCAGCAGCCGCTTCCTCGGCAACTTGACCGGCCCGACCGCCGCCGGCGCGGTCGCTGGGCTGTTTTCCATCGCCTACATGTTCGCCTTATCCGGTCTCTTGCTCATCGCCACCGGCGCGTTGGTCGGCTACGCCAACCGCCAGGCGGCAGCGGGGGCGCAGCCATTTGACATAAAAGAAAAACTCGCCGCTTGGAAACACCGCCTCCATAGCCGGCACTAAGCCCGGTTCGTTTCGCGGCGCCGGCGAAGAAACGTCGGTTTTGCCAGACCTCTCATTCGAAAAGAGGCAGTGCTCCGCCGTTTTCCACTGATAGACGCCGCCCGGCGAAAAACGGACAGAGCCCGAAAGGCGGATTCCTTTCGGGCTGTTTTGTTGAGCCAACGCCACAAGCAGAGAGCCTTGTCCCCATGCAAACGATGCGATAATCTTGACTTTCATCCCTCTCCATGACCGCCGTCCAGCTGGCAAGACGACTGTGGCCATTCTCACCACGCCCGTTTCACCCGTTCCAGCAGCGCATACGGAATCGCTTCCCCGATCCGCCCGTTGCGCCCGGTTGTCGTCTCCGCCATCGTGAGCGAATTCCAAATCGCTTCCTCGGTCGCCTCAATCGCCGCCTGGAACAGCTCATTCATAAGCGGCGCATCGTCGCGGACGAGCGGCGGGACCGATTGAAGGGCGGAATCGGAAAAATGCGGGATCGTGTAAGCGTTGGAAAACGCAATCACAATATCACCGCTCCCGTGATGGACGCAGCTTCCCGTCCGCCCGAGCCCCACCGTCGCCCGCCTCGCCAGCCGCTTCAACTGCCGGGCATCGAGCGGCGCATCGGTCGCGATGATCATCATAATCGACCCAGGCGGCACTTCCCGTTCATCGAACGCCGGCGGCACATACGGCACAAACCGCAGCTCCTCGCGCCGGCCGAAATTGCTCACCACCAGCGCCCCGACCGTATACATCCCGCCCGCGATCCGCGATGAACTGCCGACGCCCCCTTTCCAGCCGAAACACATCATCCCCGTCCCGGCCCCGACCGCTCCTTCTTCCATCTCCACCCGCGCCGCGGCAATCGCCTCTTTCGCATGCTCCTTCGTCACCGCCATCACCCGCGCTGTATTCAAATAGCTGTCATTGCATTCCCCGACGACAATGTTGACCGACCCCGTCACATCCCCAATCTCCGGCGTCGCCTCCAACATATATTCCAGCGTCCCTTGCCAAACCGCCCCGACGCTGAACGTATTCGTCAGCATAATCGGCGACTCGATCGTCCCAAGCTCCTCCACCTGCACCAACCCGGTCGTTTTCCCAAACCCGTTCAACACAAAACAAGCCGCCGGCACTTTCTCCAAAAACAAATGGCCTCCGTGCGGCAGCACCGCCGTCACCCCGGTGCGAATCACCGTCCGTTCATCGACATCTTTACGAATCGTCACATGACCGACCCGCACCCCAGGCACATCCGTGATTTGATTGCGTCTCCCCACCGGAAGCGTGCCGATGGAAAAACCGAGATCGCGAAGCTTGCGGCGCATCCATCCCACCCCCGTCGCTTTTCTCCGCCTTCTTTCAAACCGTCCAACGCCAACGCAGCATGTCCGCCGACACGACGGTGAACGAGAAAGAAGCGTGATTGTTCCCATGTCAAGTATATCGCATCGGACTGAGGAAATGCAGCAACGGGAAAGAAAGGCGGTGAACAACCATGCTTCTGGATCAATGGGGCTATACAAAAAAGCAGATGCCAAAACGTCCCATGTGTGGAACAAAAAAGCGGCTTCCTGCGAAGCAAGCGGCGCAAGAATGAGCAGCGGATGCAAAACGAAGCGGGTCGACCGGGGAAGTGCAGCCATCCGGTTTCTTCAAACAGAAGACGTTCAGGCGATGGCGTGACATTGAAGAGAGTTTCGCCTCTTATAAGCGCGACAAAAACTAGGCGGAAGCGCATGGAGAAAGCGGCTAACTTCCGTTTCAAACTCTCGTAGGTACGATAAAAACTGATGCGTATCGTGATTATTTCAACGGAAAGACAAAGTTTCAATCCCTCATAGGTACGATAAAACCCCAGAAATACCTTTGATATCAAGCTTTCTTGCTAAGGCTATTTTCAGAATATCGAATTTTAAAAATTCCGTCAATCCTCTTCATACTCGATGGCTGTAAGATTGAGGGGCATAAAAAGATTGTCGTCGCCCCTAGGGTTTTGGCATGATTGGAGGTCGACGACAATGTTGAAGCGGGTTTACTCCTTCAGCTGTTCGATCTTTTCCGCCGGCAGCCCGGTCAGTTCTTGGATCTATACCTGCGCCATGGCGCAGACCATACGGGTACGTTTTCCTTTTCCCAAACATGAGTAAACTTAAAATGCACTACTTTTTAAGAAACACACGGAAAAGATCGCTTGCATTTTCCGAATTTACCCATTATTATAGTAATAGGATCATACCACAGCAATGATCTCAGGGTTACTATGATAAGGGCTTTCTGCCTAGGGCAGACTGACCCGCGGCGTTGGGGATCGCCTATCGCCCGCTTTTGGCGGGCATTCCCCATCCTCAGGCAAACGAAGACCTTGGCGGAACACGCTGAGGTCTTTTTTACTACATAACGATACCATTGGGAGGGGATGAACGTGAGATATAAAATCGGCCTGGATATCGGCATTACCTCTGTCGGCTGGGCGGTTGTGAATTTGGACATTCCGCGTATCGAAGACTTAGGTGTCCGTATTTTCGACAGAGCGGAAAACCCACAAACGGGAGAATCGCTAGCTCTCCCACGCCGCCTCGCCCGCTCGGCCCGGCGTCGATTGCGCCGCCGCAAGCATCGTCTGGAACGCATTCGCCGCCTGCTCATCCGTGAAGGAATTTTAATGAAAGAGGAACTGGACAAGCTGTTTGAGGAAAGGCATGAAATTGATGTCTGGCAACTGCGTGTTGAGGCACTGGACCGAAAATTGAATAGCGACGAGTTGGCCCGCGTCCTCCTTCACTTGGCCAAACGGCGCGGCTTCAAATCGAATCGCAAAAGCGAACACAACAGCAGGGAAAACAGCACCATGCTCAAACATATCGAAGAAAACCGGGCCATTCTCTCAAGCTACCGGACCGTCGCCGAGATGATCGTGAAAGATCCAAAGTTTGCACTCCATAAGCGCAACAAAGGAGAACATTACACAAACACGATCGCCCGCGATGACTTAGAGCGCGAGATTCAACTTATTTTCACCAAACAGCGTGAATTTGGGAATATGAATTGCACGAAAGAGTTCGAGAATGAATATATCGCCATCTGGGCGTCACAACGTCCCTTCGCTTCCAAAGATGACATCGAGAAAAAAGTCGGCTTTTGTACCTTTGAACCGAAAGAAAAACGGGCGCCAAAAGCAACATACACATTCCAGTCATTCATCGCTTGGGAGCATATCAATAAATTACGGCTCGTCTCCCCGGCAGGCACACGGGGACTCACTGATGAGGAACGCCGCCTTTTGTATGAACAGGCATTCCAAAAAAACAAAATTACCTATCATGATATACGGACGTTGCTCCGTTTGCCCGACGACACCTACTTTAAAGGCGTTGTCTATGACCGGAACATGCCATTAAAGCAAAACGAAACGATCCGTTTCCTTGAACTCGATGCCTATCACCAAATTCGGAAAGTCATCGATAAGGCTTATGGAAAAGGGAAATCAAGTTCATTTCTCCCAATCGATTTTGATACATTCGGTTACGCCCTGACATTATTCAAGGATGATGCCGATGTTCGCAGTTACTTGCAAAATGAGTATGAACAGAATGGGAAACCGATGCCGAATTTGGCGAACAAAACGTATGACAACGAACTGATTGAAGAACTTTTGAACTTATCATTCACAAAGTTCGGCCATCTGTCGCTAAAGGCGCTTCACAACATTCTTCCGTATATGGAACAAGGCGAAGTCTACTCTTCTGCTTGTGAGCGGGCAGGATACAAGTTTACAGGACCAAGGAAGAAGCAAAAAACAATGTTGCTGCCAAATATTCCGTCGATCGCCAACCCGGTCGTCATGCGTGCGTTGACACAGGCGCGAAAAGTGGTAAATGCCATTATAAAAAAATACGGTTCGCCGGTATCCATTCACATCGAGTTAGCCCGCGATTTATCACAAACGTTTGACGAACGGCGGAAAACAAAAAGAGAGCAAGATGAAAACCGGAAGAAAAACGAGACTGCCATCCGCCAGCTCATGGAGTATGGCTTGACGCTAAACCCAACCGGCCATGACATCGTCAAGTTCAAGCTGTGGAGCGAACAAAACGGAAGATGCGCCTACTCGCTTCAGCCGATTGAAATTGAGCGGCTGCTTGAACCTGGGTATACGGAAGTAGACCATGTGATTCCATACAGCCGAAGCTTGGACGACAGCTATACCAATAAAGTGTTGGTATTGACCAAAGAAAACCGCGAGAAAGGAAACCGCACCCCTGCCGAGTATTTAGGGGTGGGCACAGAACGTTGGCACCAGTTCGAGACATTTGTGTTAACGAACAAGCAGTTTTCCAAAAAGAAACGAGACCGGCTGCTCCGGCTCCATTATGACGAAAATGAAGAAACAGAATTTAAAAATCGAAACTTAAATGACACTCGGTATATTTCACGTTTTTTCGCCAACTTTATCCGCGAACATCTGAAATTCGCTGAAAGCGATGACAAACAAAAGGTATACACTGTCAACGGCCGCATTACGGCTCATTTGCGAAGCCGCTGGGAGTTTAACAAAAACCGTGAAGAATCCGATTTGCACCATGCGGTAGATGCCGCCATCGTCGCCTGCACAACGCCAAGCGATATCGCCAAAATCACCGCCTTTTACCAACGGCGCGAGCAAAACAAAGAACTGGCCAAAAAGACCGAACCGCATTTCCCGCAACCTTGGCCGCATTTCGCTGATGAGCTGCGAGCGCGTTTATCAAAGCATCCGAAAGAGAGTATAAAAGCTCTCAATCTTGGAAATTATGATAACGAGAAACTCGAATCGTTGCATCCGGTTTTTGTATCCCGAATGCCGAAGCGGAGTGTCACAGGGGCGGCTCATCAAGAAACATTGCGGCGCTACGTCGGTATCGATGAACGGAGCGGGAAAATCCAAACTGTCGTCAAAACGAAACTGTCTGAAATTAAGCTGGATGCGAGCGGACATTTTCCAATGTACGGAAAGGAAAGCGATCCAAGGACATACGAGGCAATCCGCCAGCGGTTGCTTGAACATAACAACGACCCGAAAAAGGCATTCCAAGAACCGCTGTACAAACCGAAAAAGAATGGAGAACCTGGACCTATCATCCGGACAGTAAAAATTATTGACACGAAAAACCAAGTCGTCCCGCTCAATGACGGCAAAACCGTCGCCTACAACAGCAACATCGTTCGGGTTGACGTATTTGAAAAGGACGGGAAATACTATTGTGTCCCCGTCTACACGATGGACATCATGAAAGGTGTTTTGCCAAACAAAGCCATCGAGCCGAACAAGCCGTACTCTGAGTGGAAGGAAATGACGGAAGACTATACGTTCCAATTCAGCTTGTATCCGAATGATCTCATTCGCATTGAGCTTCCTCGGGAAAAGGCAATAAGGACTAGTACAGGTGAAGAAATCAAAATTAAAGACTTTTTTGCATACTATAAGACGATTCACTCAGGTACGGGTGGAATGGAATTGATCAGCCATGACCGCAGTTTCTCTCTATCCGGCGTCGGTTCAAGAACCCTCAAACGATTCGAGAAATATCAAGTAGATGTGCTTGGCAACATCTACAAAGTGAGAGGGGAAAAGAGAGTTGGGTTGGCGTCATCTGCTCATTCGAAAACCGGGAAAACTGTCCGTCCGTTACAATCAACTCGTGATTGAACAAGAAGAGAAAGTGTCTATCCCACTCGAGGATATTTGTTCCATTATCATCGAGGAACAGGCCGTCAGTATCACGGCAATCGCTTTAAGCAAAATGGCCGAACATAATATTGCATTATTCACCTGTGACCAAAAACGGCTCCCCAATGGGTTGCTGCAGCCGTTTCAAAAACATTCCCGCCAAGTGGGCGTGCTGCACATGCAGTACGCCTACTCCAAGCCTTTTAAAAAGCGAATTTGGCAGCGGATCGTGATCCAAAAACTCATCAATCAAGGAAAGTGTTTGGAGTTCCTGAACAAAGAAGGAGCCAACGAGCTATACCGCATAAGCAAAACCGTCGACTCTGGAGACAGCAATAACCGTGAAGCGTATGGAGCGAAAAAGTACTTCCAGTATTTATTTGGCAACGAATTTACCCGGCGAAGCGATTCTGTGGTGAACACTTCCTTAAATTACGGATACGCCATTATGCGGGGACTCGTCGCCCGCTCTCTCGTTGGGTATGGCTTTTTCCCTTGCCTTGGGATTTACCACGACAATGAATTGAACAAATTTAATCTCGCTGATGACTTTATGGAAGTATTGCGCCCGCTTGTCGACCTATACGTAGCCCAACACATTCAACCGGATGATGAATTTTCTCCGTCCGTTCGGGCAGACTTATATAATTTGACCAATATGGACATACTAGTGAACGGAGAAAAACTGACCGTCGTGAACGCGGTGGAAGAAATGACGAAAAGCTTCGTCACCGCAAGCCGGAGCCAGGATCCTTCGTTGTTGAAATTGCCGGAACTTCTCCCATTGCAACTGCACGTGTATGAGTAAATTCATGCGGTTGCTCGTCTTTTTTGACCTTCCCGTCGTGACCAACCGGGAGAAGCGCGAATACCGGCGGTTTCGTACATTCCTGCTAAACGAAGGATACGATATGTTGCAGTTTTCGGTCTACAGCCGCGTCTGCCACGGACATGAGGCAACGGACAAACACTTGGCGAGGTTAAAACACAACTTACCCCCTCAAGGGTCGATTCGGGCAATGGTCGTAACGGAAAAGCAGTACGCAAAAATGCAGCTGCTTCTTGGGGAACCCACAGCACAGGAAAAGAAAATAACATCTACCCAGCTGACGCTTTTTTAAAAAAACCGAAATGGTTCCCCTTTTTGCATAAGCACATTTGCATTTTTTTGAAAGCAAAAAAGCCTGCGATCCTTGAGATAGCAGGCTTTTTTGGATACGTATTATACCACAGCGATAATCTCAGGGGAACTATGACGGTACGGTGATAACCTAGTCCGTGTATTTATTATACCACAGCGATAATCTCAGGGGAACTATGACTTGTCCTCCTGTTCACTTGCTGTTCGTTATATTATACCACAGCGATAATCTCAGGGGAACTATGACCACGATCTCAGCCATGCCTTCATGGTATTAATTATACCACAGCGATAATCTCAGGGGAACTATGACGCT
The DNA here is from genome assembly GCF_000445995.2 of Geobacillus genomosp. 3. Classification (GTDB taxonomy): domain Bacteria; phylum Bacillota; class Bacilli; order Bacillales; family Anoxybacillaceae; genus Geobacillus. The sequence goes on along the minus strand of NC_022080.4, from coordinate 301,904 downwards.
TCGAGAAGGCCTCTCTCGCGCCCGTAGATTATACCACAGCGATAATCTCAGGGGAACTATGACTCGGCTGGCGCATGTTCGAGGAACACGCCGATTATACCACAGCGATAATCTCAGGGGAACTATGACGAGCATGATGAGATTACCACGTTGCAGGAATTATACCACAGCGATAATCTCAGGGGAACTATGACTACAAGAAACGGTATTTCTGTTTTGAATTTATTATACCACAGCGATAATCTCAGGGGAACTATGACCATCATCCCCCATGTTTGGCAAATCGGCGGCGACGGGGTTGTTATGGTGAATGTACTCGCCACGGCAATTTGCGCAATTCCACCGCCAGAAAGCGGAAGTCGAGAACCGTCCAAAATGGAAATTGAATCATCAATAAGGAAGATCCATCGTAGTGTTCATGGCAGCTGAAGACGGTGATGTCCCCCAACTTTTTCCGAAATGGTACTTTCAAGTTTCGTGAACACAATAAGAGGAAGGTGCTCCGCTCTTTTTCCGGCACCTTCCCCTGATCGGTCTGTGGAAAGACAAGGTGCGCGCTACCCTTTTATATCCCTCGCCAGCCTCTCGATGATCGCTTCTTGATAGCCGGCTTTTTTCGTTCGCTCGATGGCCTCTTTCACTGGCCGCAGCGGCTCGGACGCCACGGATGCGAGTTTGGCGAGGCGCTCAGGAGGGAGGTCCACGACCGGGTTGGCGGCCATATAATCGTCCAAGGAAAAACGCCAAAGGGTGACGGCTGGACCGTACCGTTCGAGCAGCCGCTCGGCCATGGCCAATCCTTCCGGGTCGAAGTCGCCCGAATAATACAGCTTGGCGCCAGAGGCCGCGAGCAAATCGAGCAGCTTGATTGTCGCTAGGTTCATTTGTCCGTTCGTGCTCACAAGCGGGGCGCGGGTGTCAAGCAACGTCGAGAAAACGCCGGCGTTTTCGACGATGTACACTGTTTGGCCGCAGGCGGGGTGGGCGCGTGCGAGGGGCAGCACTTCTCGCAACGGCACGTTCAGCGCAACGTTCCCCTCGACGGCGGCGGAAAAGACCCGATGAGGCCCTTCCTCGGTTTCCGCCAGGATGTTGGCGCACGTGGCAAAGTTTAATATATCTTCGCGGAGCAATCCGACGGACTGCAACAGTTCATTGACACTCTCCACAGACGTCGCGTCCCATTGGCCTGGGACGGCCGCTTGCAAGGCGGACAACAGCAGCCTTCCTGACAGTGTGGACAGGTCGAACGCGTGCGGATCGCCCGCCACTTGTTGGGCAAAGAGCGGGAGGCGCATGTAGGATGAAAGCGGCAGGCGGCGGAGAGCCTCGCCGACGAGGCGGACAGCTGCTTCAAGGCCATCGCGGTTCGTTTCGTACGCCGTTTGGACGAAGCGCTGGCTGCGGATCGTCGCGAACCAATGATGTTCCTCTACAAGGCGCGCGAAAAACCGCTCCCGTTCGTCCTCTTCCGCCTGAAGCCGCTCCTTTTTCGACACGAGCGATTCGCCAAAATATTGTTCCAGCAGAGCGACAAGTCCGACGCCCGCAAACTTGGTTTGTCCGAGCTGTTTTTCAAAAGTGGAAAGGGAGACGCGGGCGACGTCTTTGCCGAAAAAGGCGGCGATGGCCTCCCGTTCTTCGTCAGAGAACGATTGCAGCGAAACCGTGCCTCCCACGCGGCCAAGTGACTCGTACTTGCGTTTCATCTCGACAAACAGACGATGAAACGCCCGCTCGGAGCGGAAAAAGGCGGCGGCTTCCTTGGCGATGCTCACGTCTCAACCCTCTCCCATTCTTTGTCGTCGGCAACCAACTGTTTGACGCGCCCATTCCAACGGTAATGAATGACGGTGACAAACGACGCGTTGCGCGGGCGGACGAGTTCGCAAATGGACAAAGCGGGCACGGTGTCGTAGTCGCCCCAAAGAGCTTGCGAGTTCATGATATAGTTAAAACCAAGCTGTTCGACAAGGCCGAACATATTGCGGATATTGTTTTCGTCAACGCCGGCGAACGCCTCGTCGAGCGAGATGATGTACGGCGCGTCATCACCCGCTTCCTGGTAGCGCGAATACGCCGCGGCAAAGAGCGGAATGTACATCGCCATCGCCTTCTCCCCGCCGCTGAATTGGTAGAAGCGATGGTTCGTCAGCTCGCGTTTCGGCTCGTTTGTTTTTTCATAGTACAAGGTGAAGGCAAACCATTTCCGGTAGTCCAGCACTTCTTTAATGATCTGGTGGAGCGTGTTGCCTTGGCCGCGCTCCTCAAGCAATTCGCGGGCGCGCGTGATTTTGGAGCGGAAATGGTTCGTCACCCGCTGCAAATCTTCCTCTTTCAACAACCGCGAATCAATGCGCAAAAGGCGCACCAATTCTTTCGTATCCAGCTCCGCTTCCGTCTCCGCCGTTTTCGGTTTCCATTGAATGGACAACACAAGCCCTGATGATGTATCGAGACCGCCCATCAGCTTGTTCATATCGTTCACCCACCGCTCGGCGCGCTGGATGCGGCTGCGCAAAATGCGGCCGACTGATTTTAGAATGACATCTTCATACAGCTCGCGGTCTTGTTCTTTCATATATTCGTGCTGCAGGGCGATGTCGCGCTCCACCTCAGCGAGCACGGCAAACGGTGTGGCGCGCTGGCCTTTATAATCGAGGTAAATGACATGGCGCTCTTGTTTTTCCCGCCAATCGGCGGCTTTCATCGCCATCTCGTCATCCGGCGCGGCGGCGATCCATTCGTGCTCTCTTTGTTCCATCAACGGCTCGAATGCCGCTCGATATTCGGTCAAGTTGGACGACTCTTGGAAAAAGACGGTGTTCAGCCGCGCCAAAAGTGAGGAGCGCGTCTCTTTTAGCGCTGCTTCGTATCGTTGTTTCGCTTCTTTTGCCTGCTCCAAAAGGGGGAGCGAACGGTCGAGGTCTACGAGCCCAAGCGCCGCTTCATCGGCAAACGACCGCTCCCACATCGCGGCCAGCTGGCGGGCGAACGATTCTCGCCGCTCCCCTTGTTCCCGCTCCTCGACGAGGCGCATGAGGCGCTGTTCTGTCCGCGCCCGTTCGTTGACAAGGCGCGGAATTTCTCCGCGCAAAAATACCAACCGTTCTTGGATGCGGGCAATTTCCGCCCGAATGTCATCCGCCCCCATTTGTTTCAGCGTCCGTTCCATCTCTGACATTCGCAATGCAAGTTGCTCTTCGTCATCGCGAAGCTGATTTCGTTCCCCTTTCGCTTCGTCAATTTCCTCGCGCAGCGCTTCGAGCTGTTCGCGTTGTTGTGCGATCATCGCTTCGGTATGGCGCGTCTCGCGGTAAAGCACTTCGAGTTCGTGCAAATGGCGGACGTACGATTTCATGGCGAACTGCGCCTGTTCACAGCCTTCCGGGGAAAAGGCTAAGTCAAGCTCGGCCGACTCATCACGGAGCTGCTGCTTGATTTGTTTCCATTCCCGCGCCAAGAGGATGGCTTTTTCTTCTTGCCGCTTCCACTCCCGCTCTTTGCTTTCGGCCTGACGGCGCGCTTCTTGCGCTTCCTCAAACGCCGTGCGCACATCGCGGTCGGACGGAAACGCCATAAACCAATCGGCCAGCTCCTCGATGGCCGCTTCCACCGCCTGATGCTCCCTTCTCAGGCGTTCGATCTCTTGACCTAAAGCGGCGATCTCCGCTTCCAACGCCGCGATGTTCTCGAGCCGCCACCGTTCCCGCGCTGCACGGCCGATGAACATCGCCTTGTCTCTCTTTGGCGCATGACCGCGGACAAGACCGAGCGCATAGCGCCCTTGCTCATCCAGCGTCATGCCCGCTTGCTGTTCCACATCGGCGATGACGATGCTTCGCAAAATGTCGTCAATCCGTTCGGCTGGCACAGGAGCCTCTTCGTCGGGGCGCAAATAATCAGCCAGCGTATGCGCCATATGAACCGGGTTTGGGGTGAGAACACGGTCGCAGGCGACATCGACCTCGCGGGCCGTAATGAGTGCGTCAAGCAGACCGGCGTGCGAAAGCGCTGATTCGATCCGTTCGCGTACAGGGTCGGGTACATGGTCGGCAAACTCGACGGCGGCATAGAGCGGAACAAACGGAATTCCTTGCCGTTCCAAAGCCGAGCGGGCGGCTTCTGTCTGTTCGTCGCGCTCAGGCTCAGGATCGCGCTTCTCCCGCCAATGGCAGAGTTCCGCTTCACGCTCTGCCCGCTTCTCTTCCAACAGGCGGATGTCATGTTCGAGCCGCCATTTCTCATCGTTTTTCTTGCCGACAGCGGCATAATACGTTTGAACGAACGGGCGCTTCAAGTCATCGACCGAGTATTGTTCATATATGCCGCCCACTTGTTGCAAAAACATCTGAATGTCCGCTTCGGAAACGTCGACCCCTCCCCGCTCGACCCAAGCAAGCACCTCTTGTTCAAAACGCTCTTTCTCTTGTTCGAGCAGTTCTTCCCATTTCCGTTGCTGATGCCGCCATTCGTCCATTTCCCGCTGCCGCTCCCCCGCTTCGTTGCTCGCCTCTTCATAACGCCGCTGCAAATCGTCATGCCTGCGCCAAAGGCGGGCCAGCCCTTCAAGCCGCTCGATATGGCGGTCGGCTTCCTGTTTCCAAGCGGCAAACAAAAACTCCTGCTCCTTTTGGCGATGGCGGTGAAAGTCGCCTTCGTTCGTTTCATGCAAGGAAAAGGATCCTTCGTCGGCATCCATACTCAGCTGCTCCAGCTCGTCTTCAAGCTTCCGCTCAAGGTCGTCCAACCGTGCTTCCGCTTCATCGAGGCGGCGGCGGCGTTGGCGCTCGATCCGTTCCTTCTCCTCGATCGTCCGCTCATGCCGCTCTCGCCGCTCCCGCAGGCGCTGGCGCTCCGCCTTCAACTGTTCGTACTTCTCCGCCTGCTGGAACACTTCGTGGCCGGCCAAGTCGATTTCACGCGAGCGCAGCACATCTTCTTCGCGGCCAAGGCGGGTGATGGACTCCTCAAGCTCATCAAGCGTCGTTCGCGCCCGCTCTTCTTCATCGTGCAGGCGTTGTTGCTCGGCGGCGAGCTGTTCGGCCTGCTTGACCGCTTTTACGTATTCTGCCGCTTTTTCGGCGATCATATATTCGTTGTACAGGCGGTATTGATCGCAAAGGCGCTTCAACGCCCGCTCGTCGCGTTCAAGTTGCTCAAGCTGCTGTTTTGCCTGGTCCATGTTTTCGATTGTGTCCGACAAATGGCGAAGCTCTTCGTCGGTCAACGGAGGCAGCGAGCTTTCCAAAATCTCGTAAATGACCGTCGGCTTAAAATCTTTGGACAGCTTCGGACTGCGCAGTTGAATGAGCAGTTCGATCAGTTCTTGAAACGCTTCGATCGATTCAAAGCGAAACACATGTTTATTCACAAGCTCCATATACTCTTTTTGCGTCTCGACGACCGTCCCGCCCGCGCCAAGCAATGCGGCCAGCTCGCGTTTCGTCAACGGGATTTTCTCCCCTGTTTTTTCCTTTTTATATAGGGCGATGTCATGACCGACGCGGCGGTTGTCGAAGATGACAAATCCCCAGAAATCGAGGCTTTTTTGCCGCTTCGCGCGCAAGCCGATTCCCGTTGTCACGTATTGGTCCGACTGTTTTCGTTTGTATTCCAAAAACAAATACCCGGTTCGTTCGTCGCGGTTGACGACATCTTTTTCCCCGAGCAAGTAATCTTCCATCCGCCGCGCCCGCGAGCCGAATGGGTCAAGGCGGTCGGGCGTCTTTTTGCCGTCCAAAAGCACGGGGATTAAGCTTTGCATCGTCACCGATTTGCCCGCCCCGTTGCTCCCCCGCAAGAGCAGCTTTCCGTCAGCGAAATGGAAATATTGCTCATCGTAATACCAAAAATTAATCAGCCCGGCGCGATGAAGAACCCACGGGTTCATGATGCTCCTCCCCCTCTTTCGTGTCAAAATCGTCCGGATACCGTCCTGAAAGCCGACCAAGAAGCGGATAAAGGACGATCATGCCGGTATCGTGCTCCACATCCGCCATGCACCATTCGCTAAGCGCCGCAAGCACCTCTCGAACAAGCTCGGCGGCCGACATGTCACGATACGTCTTCCCCCATCCGCACCCGTAACGGCGGCGGCAATCAGCCAGCCAGGCGGAAAATTGTTCAGGCGTCAGCCGGAGGCGGCCATACTCATCCGGCGGACATTCCTCAAGCCGTTCGCGCACCAAAGCAGCAAAATGAAGAATGATCTCCGACGTCCCTTTCTGATCAGGAAAAGTGGTGTACGGCGCCTGCCGCTCAGGAAGCGTCAACATCGCCGCGTTTTTGTACAGCTCATACCGAAACGGCGTATGCGCTTCGATATCATCACGCAGCCGATGGCGAAAGTTGCGCAAGTAGTAAAAGTCTTGTTCATCCCCTTCCGTCCGGTACACCGCCGGGGACAAAAACAGTTTTCGGTACAGACGGTGCCGCCGATAGTCTTGCGGCGCCGCCTTCCACTCCTCGGCGAGCAGTTCCTCAAGCGATTCATACCGAAGCAAATCTTTCGGATACGTGCGCATGAAATAGCGAGCCAGCACCGGCACTTCGTACAGCGCCTCTTCCCCGGCGTGATGAGCGAACGCTTCCACCTCCCCATCCATCCGGCGGATGAGCCCGATTTGTTCCGCCGTTTTCAGCACGCGAATAAGCGCGCGCCGGTGCGAGTAGTTCGTCCAATCAACCGGTATATCTCCGGGATACATAGCGCGGATTTCCTCACATACGTCGGAAAGCAAAAACTTCTCTTCCACCGCCTTGCCTTCCAAATACGCCATCAAGCAACAAAACAACGCGTAGTCAAGCGGCTCTTGAAACGACTCGATCCCCATCCATGGCTCCGGTTCAGCCGGGATTTTCTCAAGTTTGGCGAAATAGCGATGCACGATGAGCCGATAGCCGAACTTCTCTTCGACATACCTTTTCAACACATGTTCGCGCTCGCGCACAAGTTGATACAACTCCGGCTCCTGTTCCCGAACGATCCAAAACTGTTCAAACAACGCGGCGAGCGCCTCTTTCGCCTGGTCGTCAAACGCCGTTTCCATTCTCATTCCCCCTTGAAAGCACATGGATTTCACAGTTCGGCATCACCAGCTCCCCATCCTCAGCGCGAAGGCAAATCGTGCCGTCTTTGTTCACCACTTTGACGACCCATCCGTTTTCCGTCTTCACCGCTTGTCCTTCACGCCCCATCGCCTTGGCGATCCAGCCGAGCAGCGTTTTCCGCACATAAGGGCTCACTTCGGGAAGTTCGGCAAGCACGATTTTTCCATCGGTCACAAGCTGTCTGAGCGCCGCTTCCTCACGCTCCTTTTCTTCCAAATAGCGGCGGCGCGCTTCGTCTTTTTCCATCTCTTTCTCATCGATCGCCTGCGGCTTTTTCTTTTCCCCGTAATGGCGGACGCGCGGTTTTGTCACCCATTCAAACGGCGGCTCATCCCATACGTCGCGATATATATTGTCCGTCGCCCCTGCATCGGCGACGAGATGTTTCGTATGGAAGCAGCCAAACACGACCGCTGACAGGCAGTGCGCCTCTTCAATCGATTCAAGGCGGGAAAACCAACGGGCCAAATGCAAGTAGTCGCCTTTGCGGCTGCGAAAATGGTGATGCCGCTCGCCAAGCCGTTGCACAACCCTCGTCAGGCGGCGAATCGCTTCATTCGTCTGGTATTGCAAAAACGACAGCTCGCTCTCACGCCCGTCGCGCCCTAAAAACCATTCGCACAAGCTGCGCCACGTCTCCCATTTTTCTTCAATCTGCATAGGACGCGGCGGCAGCGCTTCGGCAAAGCGCGGGATCGACCGCTCATAGTCGACGACATGCTCGATGAACTGCCGAACCCCTTCTTCCGGCAAATCTTCAAGCAATTGTTCAATCTGCATCGACGTTTTTTGCAAGGCGGCGATAAAATCGCGCAAATAGGCGGTGAACTGCTCTTTGTAGACAAGAAACGCCTCAGACGTCATCCGCTCTTCTAAATTTTCGCTGTGCAAGTAAGCGATGTAATCAGCGGAGTTTTGAATGATCTTCTTGAAATAGTCAAACGTCTCTTCCCATACTTGATGCAGTTCGTCCCGCTGCTCTTGAAAATCAGACGCAATGATCGTTTCCATGCGGGAAAGCGAGGCGTACAAGCGGTCAAACCGTGTTTTCTCAAGCGATCCCCCGAACGAATCCCCGAGCTGTTCAAGCGTGCGGATCATCCGCTCAATCTCCACCGTGTACGGGCTGCATTGGTAGCGGAACCGCTTTTTCTTAAACTCTTCAATCGTCCGCACATGCGCCGTCTCTTGGCGGGCGATCAAGTTGTTCCATTTGACGAGCTGGTCGAGGTCTTGCTGCAAATCGTCTTCGGTGTAATCGGCAAATTCCTCGTGCTGCTTTAAAAAGGCGTACACTTCTTCAGGAAACAAATATTGCCGCATCCGCTCGTGCTGAATGTAAAAGTAGCGCAAAATCGCCCGGTAGCGGTGCGCGTTTTCCGTCGATAAATACTTTGCTTCGACAATGGGTTTGAGCCATGTGGCGTCCATTTCCGTCCACCTTCGCTTCGTTTTCTCTACGTTTATTGTAACGATTCCCCCTACTCTTTTTCCAGCTCAAACCGTTTTCCTATTTTTCTCGCCATCGGGGCGCGTTTTTTGTAAAATAGAAGCGAAAAGGAGATGAAACGAATGGAAGCGTTGCTGCGGGAAATTTTGCATGAAGTGAAAGCGACGCGCGCGGCGGTCGAATCGCTCGAGCAGCGGGTTGGCGCCTTGGAGGGGCAAGTGGCCCAGCTCGATGAGCGGACAAGCAACCTTGAGCACCAGGTCGGTCAACTGAGAGAGCAGACGGCCACGCTTGCCCAGCGAATCGACTTGCTGGATGAGCGCACGAACGAAACGAAGGCGATCGCCGAAGCGCTCCGCCACGGGCAAGAAGTGCTGGCCGCCAAATACGAGGCGATGGCGCACGACCTCCATCATATGAAAGGCGACCTCACCCATATCACCTCCATCCTGGAAGACAAAGTGCTGCCTTCCCTCGCCGAACATGAAGCGGGACTGCATGTTTTGAACGCTCGCGTCTTCAAAACGGAAAGCACCCTTCACCGCCTTGTTCGTGCGTAACGTGTTCCCCATAAAGAAACGTTCCACACCGATTCCCTTTTCACCAGGCAGGCGTGAGCTGCCGTTTTTGTTCACGTGTTGATCCGTTCGCCTGCGCCATGGAACCCGCCAGCCTTTCCCGCGGCAAACGGGGCGCCCTCTCGATCAACGGCGCGGGGAAGCGCATGGCCGACACATCGATGGACGAGCACAGGGCTTGTTCGAACCTCTCGAATTCGGAGTATTTAAGAGGATTCGCAAGCATTCCGGAGTATGTTTTAGGATCAAGGAGAAGAGAACGCTCATCGCCGTGAGAGAAAGCGACAGACAAATATATCGGTCGATACCAAATTTGCCAGCTGAGCCCAAATTGCGATATCCTATTTCTGTGACGCTTTTTCACCCCTCCGCGTCTTGTTGCCGCTTTTTTATCCCCCTTCATTTTGTATAATCGTAACCAAAAAAGGAGGAATCATGTTGCGAAAATGGATCATGTCTTTGCTCGCTGTCGGGCTTATGTTTGGACTAGCAGCCTGCAGCGGAACGAGTGATGCGAAAGGGAAAATTGTCATTACCGGCAAGAAGTTTACCGAGCAAGTCATTTTGACGCATTTGCTGGCGGAATATGTAAAAGCCAATACCGATTTGGATGTTGACGTGAAAGACAGTTTAGGCGGCGCGTTTATGCTCCAGCAAGCCATCGAAAACGGAGATGTCGACATGTATGTCGAGTACACCGGGACGGGGTATTTGAACATTTTAAAACAGCCGTACGATCCTGCGAAGACGCCCGAACAAATTTACAACGAAACGAAGAAATTATATAACGAAAAATACAACATCGCTTGGCTCAAACCACTCGGATTTAACAACACCTACGCCTTGGCCATGCGCAGAGACTTGGCGGAAAAGCTCGGGGTGAAAACGTACTCCGATTTGGTGAAACATTCGTCTTCCCTTACGTTTGGGTCAGACGCCGAGTTTTTTGAGCGAAGCGACGGCTATGACGGGCTTGTCGATACGTACGGGTTCCAATTCAAGAAAAAAGTGACGATCGATCCGGACTTGCAATACGAAGCGGCGAAAAACGGCGAAATTGACGTCATCACCGCCTACACGACCGACGCCCGGATTAAAAAATACGATTTGGTCGTATTGAAAGATGACAAACAGTACTTCCCGCCGTACCACGCTGTGCCGATTATCCGCCAAGAAGTGTTGGACGCCAACCCGGGGCTTGAGGAGAAACTAAACAAGTTGGCCAATATTTTAACCGATGAAAAAATGATGGAATTAAATGGTGAAGTGAACTTGGAAGGAAAACGGCCGCGTGAGGTGGCGATTGATTTCTTAAAAGCGGAGGGACTGATCGACTAGAAAGCGAGGAATGTGGATGATTCGGTTTGAAAACGTCACGAAACAGTATGAGGACGGCTTTGTCGCCTTAAAGAATATTAATCTCGACATTCGCAAAGGAGAGTTGGTCGCCTTGATCGGGCCGAGCGGGTGCGGAAAAACGACGACGATGCGGATGATCAACCGCTTGATCGAGCCGACTTCAGGCAAAGTGTACATCGACGGGCAAGACATTTCCCAGCTCGACCCGGTTGATCTGCGGCGCAACATCGGCTACGTCATCCAGCAAATCGGCTTGTTTCCGCACATGACGATCGCGGAAAACATCGCACTCGTGCCGAAGCTGAAAAAATGGGAAAAACACACCTATGAAAAACGGGTTGACGAATTGCTTGAGCTCGTCGGCCTGGATCCGGCGACGTTTAAACACCGCTACCCGTCGGAACTGAGCGGCGGGCAGCAGCAGCGCGTTGGCGTCGTCCGCGCCTTGGCCGCCGAGCCAGACATTATTTTAATGGACGAGCCGTTCAGCGCTCTTGACCCGATCAGCCGCGAGCAGCTGCAAGATGACATCGTCCGCCTGCAAGAAGAGATTCACAAAACGATCGTCTTTGTCACCCACGATATGGATGAAGCGATCAAAATCGCCGATCGGATTGCGCTCATGAAAGACGGGGAAATCGTCCAGTTCGCGACGCCGGACCAAATGCTCCGGCGGCCGGCGAACTCGTTCGTCCGCGAGTTTATCGGCGAAGACCGGCTGCGGACCCGCCAGACGGCCGTGCCGACGGCGGAAGATTTAATGTCGGCGGACGTCGCGACGATCTCGCCGCGCCGCGGTTTGGCCGAGGCGTTCCGATTGATGAAAGCGAAAAAAGTCGACAGCCTGGTCGTGGTCGATAAAAAGCAGGCCTTTCTCGGCATCGTGACGCTGAAACAAATTGAACAGCGCTATCAAGAAGAGCATTTGTTAGTCGCCGACATCGCCGATTACGATGTGACGACGCTGGCGAAAGAAGCGGACGTCACGAACGTCGCCGCCCTGTTCCAAGACCCGGATGTGCGCATCATCCCGGTGCTCGATGGCGACCGGCTCGTCGGCGGGATCACGCGCTCGAGCATGATGCGCGCGCTCGCGGAGTGGACGTTCCAGCAGCACGCATGACGACAATAACGGGGGCGAACGACGGCCAAAAACGGGGCGCCCCGTTTCCCGCCATCGGGCTAGAAACTCGCCGCTCGTTCGCCTGAATACACACGCCTCATGTTGAGAAGGCAGAACCGCTTGTCTGCCAACAGGATCGGTTCTGCCAGTGAACCAAAACCTTGCCAATCTTTCAGTTTCAGCCCGTGACCGAGCGGCAGCCATCCGCTGCCGCTTTTTCCGCCAAGGAGGGATACAATGGAATTATTGCAAACATTGATCGAACGAAAACATGACATTTGGATTGCGTTTCAAGAACATGTGCTGTTATCGGCCATCGCCATGGGCATTGCGATCGTCATAGCCGTACCGCTCGGCGTCGCGTTGACGCGGTATCGCAAACTCGCCGAGCCGATCATTGGAGTAGCCGCCATCATTCAAACGATTCCGAGCCTGGCCTTGCTTGGATTTATGCTTCCGATTTTCGGCATCGGCAAACTGCCGGCAATCATCGCCTTGACGCTGTATGCCTTGCTTCCGATTTTGCGCAACACCTACACCGGCATTCTCGGCGTCGACCCGGCGCTTGTCGACGCGGGGAAAGGGATGGGGATGACATCGCGGCAAATTTTATGGATGGTGGAACTCCCTCTCTCGCTCCCTGTCATCATGGCCGGCGTCCGCACGGCGACGGTGCTGACGATCGGCGTCGCCGCCCTCGCGACCTTCATCGGCGCCGGCGGGCTTGGCGACTTGATCGACCGCGGCTTGCGCATCGCCGACAAAAACTTGATTTTAGCCGGCGCCATCCCCGCGGCGGTCTTAGCGATTGCCTTTGACTGGCTGCTGCGCAAAGTCGAAAAGAAAGTGACGCCGAAAGGATTGTGACAGGCCATTGGCCCTAACATGGAAACACAAACTTGAGGACGCCATGTTCCTAGCTTGCCTGCCTGGAAACGAGCCGGCATCAACTAGCAAACACGACAGTGCGCGTACCAAGGCAATCTGGAACCGTAAGGCAGTGTCCCATTATAAAAAACAAGCTGTCTCTGAGCTTACGAAAGCCACCCGGCAAGCGGGTGGCTTTCCTTGTACCTGCACTACTTTACCTCCACCGTCTGACTTTGGCGAATGGCGTGGCGCAAGTCGTCCAAAATGTCGTCGATCGCTTCCGTGCCGACGGACAGGCGCACAAGGCCCGGGGTGACGCCAGCGGACAGCTGTTCATCCGGGCTCAGCTGCTCGTGCGTCGTGCTGGCCGGGTGGATGATGAGCGATTTCGAATCGCCGATGTTGGCCAAATGAGAGAACAGCTTGACCGAGTCAATCAGTTTTTTGCCGGCTTCAACGCCGCCTTTGATTTCAAACGTGACGATCGCCCCTTGCCCGTTCGGCAAATATTTTTTCGCCAGTTCATGGGACGGATGGCTCGGAAGGCCTGGATAGTTGACCGATTCGACCGCTTCTTCCTCTTCTAAAAACTTGGCGACGGCGAGCGCGTTTTCGCTATGGCGCTGCATCCGCAAGTGGAGCGTCTCCAACCCTTGCAGCAGCAAAAACGCGTTAAACGGCGACAACGCCGCTCCTAAGTCGCGCAACAGCTGAATGCGCGCTTTCGTGATGTACGCCGCTTCGCCGACGGCATCGACATACACCAAACCATGATAGCTCGGGTCCGGTTCAGTGAATTCCGGGAACTTGCCGCTTCCTTTCCAGTCAAACTTGCCGCTGTCGACAATGACGCCGCCGATCGAATTGCCGTGCCCGCCGATGAACTTCGTTGCCGAGTGGACGACGATATCGGCGCCGAATTCAATCGGCCGCAACAAGTACGGGCTCGCGACCGTGTTGTCGACAATAAGCGGAATGGCGTGGCGATGGGCGATGGCAGCCACCGCTTCGATGTCGAGCACATCGTTTTTCGGGTTGCCGATCGTTTCGGCAAACAACGCTTTCGTTTTATCGGTGATGGCGTTCTCGAAATTTTCCGGGTCGGACGAGTCGACGAACTTCACCGTAATGCCGAATTTGCGCAACGTATGGGCGAACAAGTTGTACGTGCCGCCGTAAATGGACGAAGACGAGACGATTTCATCGCCCGCCGACGCGATGTTGATGAGCGAATAAAACACCGCCGCCTGCCCCGATGAGAGCGCGAGCGCCCCCACACCGCCCTCTAACGCCGCGATCCGTTTTTCAAGCACATCGTTCGTCGGGTTCATAATGCGGGTGTAAATGTATCCTTCCTCTTTCAAGCCAAATAAATTGGCTGCATGCTCGCTGTCGCGAAACACATATGAACTCGTTTGGTAAATCGGCACCGCCCGCGAGCCCGTTTCCGCATCCGTTTTTTGCCCGGCGTGGATGGCGAGCGTTTCCGGGCGGAAAGCGCGTTCTTCACTCATCGTTTTTATCCCCCTCTTTTTTGTTTCTTCCTCTCCCGCTCATCCTGGTGTCTATATCCAACTAATTCAGTTGGTTTTATATAAAAATCTACCATTTCCGCTGTGGGCTGTCAATTGTATTTTTCAAAAAATCTAAAAAATCTCCTTATAGGAAAAGCCCGCTGATTGGCGGGCTTTTCTTGCCATTTAGCGCTTCTTGATTTCTTCGACAAGCAGCTTGTTGACAAGCGGCGGGTTCGCTTGCCCTTTCGTCGCTTTCATCACTTGCCCGACGAGGAAGCCAAGGGCGCGGTCTTTGCCGTTTTTGAAGTCCTCGACCGACTGCGGGTTGGCATCCAACACTTCGAGCACGATTTTGCGCAGCGCTCCTTCGTCGGAAATTTGCACGAGCCCTTTTTCTTTGACGATTTGTTCCGGGTCGCCGCCTTTTTCGACGAGTTCTTTAAACACTTTTTTCGCGATTTTCGACGAAATCGTGCCGTTTTGGATCAGTTTGATCATCCCTGCCAAGCTTTCCGGCGTCAAGGCGATGTCATGGAGCTCTTTTTGCTCGGCGTTGAGGTATCCCGATACTTCGACCATGAGCCAGTTGGACGCCAGTTTCGGGTCGGCGCCGTTGGCGACGGTCGCTTCAAAGAAGTCGGCCATTTCTTTCGTCAAGGTGAGCACTTTGGCGTCGTATTCCGGCAAGCCCCATTCCTCGATATACCGCTTCCGGCGGGCGTCCGGCAGCTCCGGAATCGAGGCACGGACGCGCTCTTTCCATTCGTCGTCAATATAGAGCATGACTAAGTCCGGCTCCGGGAAGTAGCGGTAGTCTTCCGATCCTTCTTTGACGCGCATCAAAATCGTTGTTTTCGTCGCTTCGTCAAACCGCCGCGTTTCTTGACGGATGACGCCGCCCGAGAGCAAAATTTTCTCCTGCCGCTTCGCTTCGTATTCCAACCCCATGCGAACGAAGTTGAACGAGTTGAGGTTTTTCAATTCCGTTTTTGTACCGAACTTGTCCGACCCGATCGGACGGAGCGAAATGTTGGCGTCGCAGCGGAGCGACCCTTCTTCCATTTTGCAGTCGGAAACGCCTGTGTACTGGATGATCGCTTTTAATTTTTCCAAGTAGGCGTACGCTTCTTCCGGCGAACGGATGTCCGGTTCCGAGACGATCTCAATGAGCGGCGTCCCTTGGCGGTTAAAGTCAACGAGCGAATAGCCGTCGCCTGTGTGCGTCAATTTGCCGGCGTCTTCTTCTAAGTGAATGCGGGTGATGCCGATTTTTTTCTTTTTCCCGTTCACTTCGATTTCGATCCAGCCGTTTTTGCCGAGCGGCTGGTCGTATTGCGAAATTTGGTACGCCTTCGGGTTGTCCGGATAAAAGTAGTTTTTGCGGTCAAATTTCGTCTCGGTCGCGATTTCGCAGTTCAACGCCATCGCCGCTTTCATCGCAAACTCGACCGCCTGGCGGTTCAACACCGGCAGCACGCCCGGATACCCTAAGTCGATGACGTTCGTTTGCGTGTTCGGGGGTGCGCCGAACGCGTTCGGGCTGCTGGAGAAAATTTTCGATTTCGTTTTCAGCTCGACGTGCACCTCAAGTCCGATGACCGTTTCAAAGTTCATCACCTAACCCCCCTTACAACACCGGTTTTTGCTTATGGTAGTCGGTCGCCTGTTCAAAGGCGTGAGCGACGCGGTAGACCGTGCTTTCATCGAAGTGCTTGCCGATGATTTGCAAGCCGACCGGCAAGCCGCCGACAAAGCCGCACGGCACGGAAATGGCCGGCACGCCCGCCAGGTTGACCGGGATCGTCAAAATGTCGTTTGCGTACATCGTCAGCGGATCACTCGTTTTCTCGCCGATTTGAAACGCTGGCGTCGGCGTGGTCGGACCGATGATGACGTCGTATTGGTCAAAGACGTTTTCGAAGTCGCGCTTGATCAGCGTCCGCACTTTTTGCGCTTTTTTGTAATACGCATCGTAATAGCCCGAGCTTAAGGCAAACGTCCCAAGCATGATGCGGCGCTTGACCTCGTTGCCGAACCCTTCGCTTCGCGTCAGTTTGTACATGTCGATCAAGTTTTTTGCGTTGTCGGTCCGATATCCGTAGCGAACGCCGTCAAAGCGGGCAAGGTTGGCCGATGCTTCCGACGAAGCGAGCAAGTAGTATGTCGCCAAGGCGTACTTGGAATGCGGCAGCGACACTTCTTCCCATGTCGCTCCAAGTTTCTCGAGCACATTGAGCGCAGCAAGCACCGACTGGCGCACGCCTTCGTCGACGCCTTCGCCGAAATATTCTTTCGGCACAGCGATTTTCAAGCCTTTGATATCGCCCGTCAACGCTTCGACATAGTTGGGCACCGGGATGTTCGCTGATGTCGAATCCATCGGGTCAACGCCAGAAATCACTTGCAGCAAGTAGGCGTTATCTTCCACCGTACGCGTAATCGGGCCGATTTGGTCGAGCGATGACGCAAACGCGACAAGCCCGAAGCGCGACACGCGGCCGTATGTCGGCTTCAATCCGACAACCCCGCAAAACGCCGCGGGCTGGCGGATCGAACCGCCCGTATCCGAGCCGAGCGCAAACGGCACTTCGCCGGCCGCCACCGCCGCCGCCGAACCGCCGCTGGAACCGCCCGGAACGCGCTCTAAGTCCCACGGGTTGCGCGTCAGCTGAAACCCGGAGTTTTCCGTCGACGAGCCCATGGCGAACTCGTCCATGTTCAACTTCCCGATCGTGATCGTCCCTGCGGCATTCAACCGCTCCATGACAGTGGCGTCGTAAATCGGGTCAAAGTTGTACAAAATTTTGCTGGCGCATGTCGTACGCAGCCCTTTTGTGACGATGTTGTCTTTAATGCCGATCGGCAAGCCGAACAGCGGGTTCGTTTCTTCGCCTTTGGCGAGCTGGTTATCCAACTCTTTCGCTTTCGCCCGCGCCTGTTCTTCATTTAATGTTAAAAACGCTTGCACTTTCTCTTCCACTTCATCGATGCGGCGGTACGATTCGTCGACTAAATCGAAAATCGACACTTCTTTTTTCTTCAGCAACGTATGTAATTCTGACACGGAATGGTCAAAAAGCGACATAAATCCCCCTCCTTACTCTAAAATGGCCGGCACACGGAACTGGCCGTCTTGCTGATCTGGCGCGTTTTTCAACACTTCTTCGCGCGGCAGCCCCGGTTCTGGAATATCCTCGCGCATCACGTTTCTCATATCAAGCACGTGCGATGTCGGCGGTACGTTTTCCGTATCCAGCTCATTCAACTGCTCGGCAAACGTAATGATGGCATCAAGCTGTTTCGTAAACATCTCCGCCTCTTCCTCCGTAATCGCCAACCGCGCCAAGTCGGCGACGTGTTTGACTTGGTCAATGGAAATTCGCGACATTGTGTTCACCTCCGACATGGTCGACCTTCCACAATACTATGATGATACCAAACGTTTAGGAAATAAAGCAACCATCCGGCCATCTTTTGCCTAGTTGTCCGTTGACACATCCGAACATATGTACTATAATGGCCGTAACAGGCGAAAAAGGGGGAATGATGACGATGAGTGAAGCGCTGCTCGCCCAAGTGCACGACCGCCTGAACGCCATGGACGGTACGCTGCAAAAGCTCGTGAACGGCCAAGAGCGGCTCGAGCGGGAGCAAATCGCCATTCGTCAAGAACAAGAAGAAATCCGAAAAGAGCAACAAGAAATTCGCAGAGAACAGCAAGAAATCCGGAAAGAGCAACAAGAAATTCGCAAAGAACAGCAAGAAATCCGCCTGGAACAACAGCGGCTGCGCCAAGAACAAGATTCGCTTCGCGCCGGGCAAACGGAATGGAACGGCATCGCGGCTGCTCTTCTCCGCTACCAAAAAACAGACGCGAAGCTGGAAGCTCTCACCGCTGACGTCCACCAGCTTCATCACGAATTTGCCTCATTGAAACAAACCGTGGACCGCTTCGAACAAAAAATGAACTCCCACTGCGAACAATTGACCGCCCAAATCGAAGACATCAAGCTGGACTTGAATTTTATCGCCCACCGCACCGTCGATAACGAGCGCATCATTTACAAGCTGAAAGAAAGGTTGTTCCGCTAATCGATTCCCAGTCTAGGAGGAGGTCGCCGTCATGCATGTCGCGTTTGATCATCTCGTCCACTTAACCGAACGGCCGGAGCAGGTGAAAACAGCGTTTGAACAATGGGGGTTTACAGCTATCCATGGCGGACGCCACCCGTCGTGGGGAACGTATAACGCATTATGCTACTTCGAACATTTGCGCTACATTGAATGGATCGCCATCGCCGATAGGCAGACGGCGAAAACGTGCGGAAATCCGCTCATCGCCCAGCTTGTCGCCGACTGCCAAGAAGGAAACGGCTTCTCCCAATTTGCCTTCCGCACGGACAACATCGAAGCGGTGGCAGCACAGCTCAAACGAAACGGATTCACCCCGGTCGGCCCGTTCCCCGGCAGCCGCGAGCGCGATGACGGCAAGCGGCTCACATGGTCGATGCTGTTTATCGAAGACGACACAGACGGCACGTTTCGCTATCCGTTTTTCATCCAGTGGGGCGACGATGATGACGTGCGGATGAACGAGCTGGCGCCGCTCATGCGCCACCCGGCCGGCTCTATTTCGCTGTCGTCGATTAGCGTCTACACCCTCGATCTCCAGCGGGCGATCCATGGCTACCGCCGGCTGTTTGACCTGCCCGAACCCGATGTCGGGCGCGATGAGACGGGAGCGTACGCGGAGCTCGCTGTCGGCGGCATCGCGCTTCGGTTGTACGAGGCTGACCGCCGCCATCCATCGACGCGCCCGTTTTTGTGCAAATTGGCCGGTTGGCCCAGCCATCGCCACATGAAAGTGGACGGCGGGACGTATATCGGCTCTAAACTATGATGGACGCTCTTATTCTCGCATATCCCCCTTTGCGGTCGAATACCAATGAAGTAACCGCGTCAGCGACGCCTTGCTGCGGAAATCGGCAAAGGGGGGAATCCAACCGTGTCCCATCCTTATGTTTCTCCAAAACTATCAATGGAAACGATGATCTCGATCATTCGCAACGGCTTAAAGAAACCGTCGTCCCCTCAACATATCGTCACCATCGGCGCCGGCATGGCCGGGCTTGTCGCGGCGTCACTGCTGAAGCAAGCCGGCCATCGCATCACCATCTTAGAGGCGTCCGAGCGGGTCGGCGGCCGAATTTACACGCTCCGCTCCAACTTCCGTGACGACCAGTATCTCGAAGCCGGCGCGATGCGCATTCCCCACACCCATCGATTGACGCTCGAATACATCCAAAAATTCAACTTGCCGCTCCATCCGTTTATCAACAGCACCCCGCGCGACATTGTATATTTTCGCGGCGTGAAAGCGCGCCTTGACAAATATGAGCGGCATCCCGGCCTCTTTGGCTTTCCGGTCGCCCCGCATGAACGGGGCAAAACCGCTTCCGAGTTATTGCAGATGGCCATTCGCCCGGTCGTTCAATTCATTGCGCAACACCCGGAAAAACATTGGCCGATCGTCATCGAACAGCTCGACCGCTACTCGCTTGACTCGTATTTGCGTTACAACCCGTTCGGCCTGTCGTTGTCCGTGGGAGCCATCGATATGATCAAAGCTGTTCTCTCATTAGAAGGATTCCCCGAACTTTCGTTTCTTGAGATGTTGCGTGAACTCATGGTGCTGTTTACGCCGAATATTCGCTTTTACGAAATTGCCGGCGGAAACGATCGGCTTCCAAAGGCCTTTTTGCCGCAGCTGAAGGATGACATCCTCTTTAGCCATAAAGTGCAAAAAATCGTGCAAACCGAAAACAGCGTCACCATTCATGCGACCCATACGAAAATTCTCCAACCGTTTCAAACGACCGCTGATCGGGTGATCGTCACCATCCCGTTTTCCGTTTTGCAGTTTGTCGACATCGAACCGCGCCATTCATTTTCCGAAAACAAATGGAAAGCGATTCGCGAACTCCATTATGCGGGCTCAACGAAAACCGGCATCCAATTTAAAACACGGTTTTGGGAAAAAGAGGGGATGTTCGGGGGCAAAACCGTCTCGGATTTGCCGATTCGCTACACCCAATACCCGAGCCAAGGCATCGGCACGGCCGGGCCGGGAGTGGTGCTAGCCAGCTATACGTGGGAGGACGACACGATCCCCTGGGACAGCTTAAGCGATGAAGAGCGGCTTGAATATACGTTGAAAAACTTAGCCGTCATCCACGGCGAACAAGTGTACCGTGAATTTGAAACCGGAACAAGTCATAGCTGGGTGCGCTATCCGTACTCCGGCGGCGCCTTCACGATGATGAAGCCCAATCAGGTGACGGAGCTGTCGCCGTATATCGTGGCCCCCGAAGGAAGGGTGCATTTTGCCGGCGAGCATGCTTCCACCCACCACGGATGGATTCAAGGCGCCATTGAATCCGGCATCCGCGTCGCGTATGAAGTGAACAACTCGCCAGCTTAGCAGCATCTCTACCGGCGGAGCGGTCAACCGCTCCTTCATGTTCCAGAACAGCGATGATGGCGGAACTTTTTCATCCGCTCATACAGCGTTGAAACATCCTCAGCGCTGACGATCAGCTCGAGGTCCTCCGGCGCGGCGAATCCGTTGTCGACTGTATGCCGAAGCAAATGAAGAAGGGGATCGAAAAACCCTTCCACGTTAAGCAGGCCGATCGGTTTTTGGTGGAGGCCGACGCGCGACCATGAGAGCACTTCAAACAGCTCTTCATACGTCCCATACCCGCCTGGCAGGGCGATAAACCCGTCGGCCGCCTCATACATTTTCGCCTTGCGCGTATGCATCGTATCGACAACCACTAGCTCGCTCAACCGGTCATGCGCCACTTCCCGGGCTTTCAAAAATTGAGGAATGATCCCGACCACGCGTCCTTGATGGCGAAGCGCCGCCTCCGCGACTTCCCCCATCAAGCCCCGCATCCCGCCGCCGTAAATGAGCGTCATGCCGCTTTGGGCGAGAAACGTTCCGAGCGCTTTCGCCGCTTCCTTATATTTCATGCTTCGTCCGTAACTTGATCCGCAAAACACACAAATGGCTTTCATGATCGTGACACACCTTTACTCGCATCTAAGTCCTCATTATTTTACCAGTCTGTTTTCCATCCGGCAAATCACACCGACGGGCTGCCAGCGAATTTGTTTTCACCAGCTTTTCGAACCGTAACATCGCAAAAAACACATCCCCTCTGGCTCGTCCAGAGAGGATGCGGCACGTTGTGTTGTCATTGATAAATATGCACAAACGGCTCGTCCGCTTTCGCCTGGCGTACGATGAGACTTTCCGGCTGGCCGGCTGAAGAGATGTAGACGTTGACAGCGATATAGTCTGGAAACTTCTCCATCACTAAACCGGTCACATATTGCGTAAAGCCGATTACCTCTGCTTTCCCATAAAATGGGATCGTCATATTGATCGTCAACTTTTGCAGTTGGTCGTTGACATACAGCCCTTTGCCGACAATGCCAGTGTAGTTCGGGAAAAAGTCTTCGACATCTGACTTAAAGTTATTGAACTTCAGCCAGTCGTCGCGGTGATTTTCTTCCGCTTCATCGGACGGGAATAAATAGTATTCCTCGTTCACCGCTTCCCACTTATCGATCGTATTTCTCCCCTCATCAATATGGGTGACGGCGAAAAAATGCCCTGGAGTGACGGACGAGCGCGGCGCCTGTTTGTACAAGGCGATCGTGATCGGCACGTTGCCGAGCCCTTTTATATTTCGTAACCGTTTCAACACCTCGGCGGCGATCCGCTTTCCTTCCCGTTCGATGACATCGTCCTTGAGTTTAACCTCACGCGGGTAGCCTTGCTCGGTCGCGTAATAGTGGACGGAGTTTAACGCCAAGCCGATGGCAACACCGCCAAGTTTTACCTTGTCGTTATCGACTTTCACTAAGTAGTCGTGCTCCAAAATGCTGGCCAAATAAATTGGGCTTTGTTTGTTTTTTTGCTCATTCGTTCCTGTATCGCTCATTGGCGGGTTTAAGCCGATGTTGTCTTCCGGTTTCATTTTCTCTGCCCTCAGCTGACTGTCCGTCCGCTTGCGGGCGAGCCATTTTCGGACTGTCTCACCGTCCAAATATTGTCCCTCTTGGAACAAGTAATCGTCCGGGGAAAATTGTTCGGAGGCCAAACGCATGAGTCCGGTCTCAAACTCATCAACATCAAGGCGCGTGTTTAAATCGTTAACTACCTGTCCGCGCGCCCCGGACGGCTTAAATGGCAAGACAACGCGGTAATGCGAATCAGAAATATTGTATTTCGGAATGACAGCTTCTTGCTCTTTGCTTCCTTTGTCTTGCACAACTTGTTCGCCTTCGTCAAATTTTGGCGCGCACGCCGACAACAAACAGACGGAGACGAGCCCGAGGACGGCAAGCCGCTTTCGGGCCCACTTCGTCCAACGGCAGGCAACCAAGCTGCTGAGCGGTGAAATTCGTTTCATCGTTCCCCCCTGCTTATCTCTTGCAAAAATCGTGTTTCGTCCCACACTTCAATGCCAAGTTGCCGCGCTTTCTCAAGCTTCGATCCGGCATCCTCGCCGGCGATGACAAGGTCAGTACTGCGGCTGACGCTGCCGGTGACGCGCCCGCCAAGCTGCTCGATCTGTTGTTTCGCCTCATTGCGCGACATCGCGGCAAGTTTGCCGGTCAAAACGACCGTTTTGCCGGCGAATGCCGAATCAACCGGCGCTTCCGCCGCCCGCTTCGGTCCTTTGTACGCCATATTAACCCCGTAGGCGCGCAGTTCATTGAGCAGTTCGACCGCTTCCGGTTGGGCGAAGAACGCCGTGATCGCATCCGCCATCTTCTCCCCGATTTCGGGGACGGCCATCAACTCCTCTTTCGTCGCCCGTTCGAGCCGCTCCATCGTTTCAAAATGCTCGGCAAGCAGTTGGGCTGCTTTCGCTCCGACGTAGCGGATGCCAAGGCCAAACAGCAGCCGTTCAAGTGAATTTTGCTTCGACGCCTCAATCGCCGCAAGCAAGTTGGCCGCCGACTTTTCCCCCATCCGTTCCAACCCGATAAGCTGTTCCTTCGTCAGGCAGTACAAATCGGCGACATCACGGACAAGGCCGGCGTTAAACAGCTGGGTGACGACTTTTTCGCCCAGGCCCTCGATATTCATCGCTGCTCTTGAGGCAAAATGGATGAGCCGCTCGCGCAGCTGGGCCGGGCAGTTCGGGTTCAAGCAGCGGAGCGCCACTTCCCCCTCGAGACGGACGAGCTCGCTTTCGCATTCCGGGCAGTGCGTCGGCATCGTAAACGGCGTTTCGTCCCCGTCGCGCCGGTCAACGACGACGCCGACGACTTCAGGAATAATGTCGCCTGCTTTTTTGATCGTGACAGCGTCGCCAATCCGGATATCTTTTTCGCGAATAAAGTCTTCATTGTGAAGAGTGGCGCGCTGCACCGTCGTGCCGGCGACGCGGACCGGCTCTAAAATCGCCGTCGGAGTGACGACACCGGTGCGGCCGACGTTCACCTCAATGCCGAGCAACGTCGTAACGACCTCTTCGGCCGGGAACTTGTAGGCGATCGCCCAGCGCGGGCTTTTCGCTGTCGCGCCAAGCGCTCGTTGTTGGGCGAATGAATCGACCTTAATGACGATGCCGTCAATCTCATACGGAAGCTGCGGCCGCTTGTCATGCCACTCGTTGATAAAAGCGATCACCTCATCGATATTGGCGCAGCGCCGCCGCTCCGGGTTCACTTTAAAGCCGAGCGCCTGCAAATAATCAAGCGCCCCGCTGTGTGAAGCGATGCCGAGCGCCTCGGCGTCGGCTAAGCCGTATACAAACAAATCCAGCTGGCGCGACGCCGCCACTTTTGGATCCAACTGGCGGAGCGAGCCGGCCGCCGCGTTGCGCGGATTGGCGAACAATTCCTCACCGCGCGCCTCCCGCTCCTCGTTCAAGCGCAAAAACGATGCTTTCGGCATAAACGCCTCGCCGCGCGCTTCAAGCGACACCGGTTCTGTCAGCCGCAGCGGCAGCGAGCGGATCGTTTTCAAATTTTCCGTAATGTCTTCGCCCGTCGTCCCGTCACCGCGCGTCGCCCCTTGGACGAAATAGCCGTCCTCATAGCGGACCGAGACGGCGAGGCCGTCGATTTTCAATTCGCACACATACGCCGCCTCGTCAACTTCCTGGCGGACGCGGCGGTCAAAATCGCGCAAGTCACCCTCGTTAAATGCGTTGGCCAGGCTCATCATTGGAACGCGATGCGTCACCTTGCGAAACGCCTCAAGCGGCGGGCCGCCGATGCGCTGAGTCGGCGAATCGCCTGTTTTCAAGTCCGGATACTGTTCCTCAATGGCGACAAGTTCCTGCATAAGCCGATCATACTCGGCATCCGGAACGGATGGGCGGTCAAGCACATAATATTCGTACCCGTAGCGGTTTAACAGTTCGCGCAGCTCGGCCGCGCGCCGTTCGGCTTGTTGGCGGTCCATACGTTCACCCGTTCTCCTTTCTTACACTTTCTCAATCGGCGCAAATTTCGCAAGCAGCCGTTTAATACCGGTCGGACTTGGGAAGGCGATGTCAAGCTCTTGGTCATCGCCGTCGCCGCGGACGCTGACAACGGTGCCGACCCCCCATTTTCGGTGGTTCGCCCGGTCGCCGACTTTCCACGACCCAACGGCGCCGCTGGCCTGCGGGCGCGAAACGACCGGACGGGAGGCGGCCGCTTGACGGCGCGAGGCCGTCTCGAGCAAATGCGCCGGAATTTCATCCAAAAAGCGTGATGGCGGGTTCATTTGGATGTTGCCAAACAGCGTTCGCATTTGCGCGCTCGTCAGCACAAGTTCTTCCTCCGCGCGGGTGATGCCGACATACGCCAGCCGCCGTTCCTCTTCCATCTCATCGTCATCATTGAGCGAGCGGTTGTGCGGGAAAATGCCTTCTTCCATGCCGATCAAAAAGACGACCGGAAACTCAAGCCCTTTGGCGGCATGAAGCGTCATTAAAACGACCGCATCACCTTCAGCCCCCTCGTCTGTCCCGTTCAGCTCGTCCAAGTCGGAAATAAGCGCCAAGTCAGTTAAAAAGGCGATGAGCGATTTATCGTCGCTCACATTTTCAAAATGCTTTGTCACCGATAAAAACTCATCCAAGTTCTCAAGCCGGCTTTGCGCTTCAATCGTCCGCTCCGCCTTCAGCATGTCGCGGTAGCCGGATTTGTCGAGCACTTCTTCGACGAGCTCGGTGACGGAGACGTATTCTTGCAGCTGCGTCCATTGCTCGAGCTGGCCGCGAAACGCAGCGAGCGCCCCGGCCGCTTTGGCGCCAAGCCCGATCATCTCAAGCTCCCCGAGCGCTTCAAAGAGCGACAGTTCATGCCCGGCCGCATAGCGAACGAGTTTGTCGATCGTTGAAGCCCCGATGCCGCGCTTCGGCACATTGATGATGCGAAGCAAGCTTAAATCGTCGTCCGGATTGGCGATGACGCGCAAATAGGCGAGAATGTCTTTAATTTCTTTCCGGTCATAAAACTTTAAGCCGCCGACAATTTGATACGGAATGTTCGCTTTCAGCAACATTTCCTCGACGACGCGCGACTGGGCGTTCGTCCGGTACAAGACGGCAAAATCGCTGTAGCGGCGCTCGCCGCGCTCTACCGCCTCGCGAATGCGGCCGGCGACAAACTGCGCTTCGTCCGCTTCGTTCATCGCCTCGTAATAAAGGATCGGTTTCCCTTCCGCATTTTCTGTCCAAAGCCGTTTCGGCTTTCGGTTGACGTTATGCTCGATCACTTCGTTCGCTGCCTGCAAAATGCGCTTCGTCGAGCGGTAGTTTTGCTCAAGCAAAATGACTTTTGCGTTCGGATAGTCGCGCTCGAACGACAAAATGTTTTGGATGTCCGCCCCGCGCCAACGGTAAATCGACTGGTCGGCGTCGCCGACGGCGCAAATGTTTTGAAAGCGTTCCGCCAGCTTTTTGACGAGCGTATATTGGGCGCGATTCGTGTCTTGGTATTCATCAATATGGATGTACTGAAACTTATATTGGTAATGGTGGAGCACATCCGGCACGCGGTCAAACAGTTGGATCGTTGTCATGATCAAATCGTCAAAATCGAGCGAATGGTTGCGAAGCAGGCGCTGCTGGTATTCTTGATAGATGTCGCTGACGATTTTTTCGTAATACGTCGAGGCCCGCTTCGCGAATTGTTCCGTGGACAACAGCTCGTTTTTTGCCGCGCTGATCGTCCCTAAAATGGTACGCGGTTCAAATTTTTTCGGGTCGATGTTTTTTTCCTTTAAAATCGTTTTGATCACGGAAAGTTGATCCGTCGAATCGAGGATGGAAAAATTGCGGTTGATGCCGATGCGGTCAATGTCGCGGCGCAAAATGCGGACACACATCGAGTGAAACGTCGAGATCCAGACATCTTCCGCCGCCCCGCCTAAGAGTGACTGCACGCGTTCCCGCATTTCACGCGCCGCCTTGTTCGTAAACGTAATGGCCAAAATGTTCCACGGCGCCACATGCTTTTCCGCCATCAAATAGGCGATCCGGTGCGTCAACACGCGCGTTTTTCCGCTTCCCGCCCCCGCCATAATGAGCAGCGGGCCTTCCGTCGTCCTGACGGCTTCTTGCTGCTCTTTGTTTAAATGCGCAAGTAGCTTTTCCGATAAAAAATTCATCATGTCCACCACCAATAAAACATATGTTCTATTCTGCCTCGTTCACCCGCTTCACAGCGGCCACGGTCAACAACGCCTGCTCAAATGATTCGTAAATGGCGTTGCCGACGACAACGGTATCGGCGTAGCGCGCCATCTCAGCCGCCTGTTCCGGCGCAGTAATGCCGCCACCGTAAAACAGCTGCGTCTTATCGAGCACCCGTTTCACGTTTTCCACTAGAATCGGATCGCCGTATGTGCCGCTATATTCGAGGTAAAAGATCGGCAGCTTGTACAAATGTTGAGCGAGGCGGGCGTAGGCCACAACATCGTCTTCACTCAGTCCGGTGTCGGCCTCAGTGAGCTTCGCCGCCTTGCATTCCGGGTTCAAAATGCAATATCCCTCGGCGAAAATCTCCTCCCAGTTCATGACGTCGCCATGCTGTTTCACCGCCTCATGATGACGGCCGATTACCCAATCGACATGGCGGCTGTTTAACACGATCGGGATGAAATACGCATCAAACCCCGGCGTCAAGGCCTCAAGATTTGTGACTTCAAGCGCGCATGGCACCGAAAACCGGCGGATGCGGGCCAATAAATCAAGCACACCATCGAGCGTCACTCCGTCCGTTCCGCCGACGATGACCGCATCCGTTCCCGACTCGCAAAGGCGCTCAAGGCGCTCGTCATCAATCAACTTGTTCGGGTCGAGTTTAAACACATGGCGCCAAGCGCGAACCTCTTCCATGACAATACCCCTTCCACTCCGTTCTCCATTGTTTCATTATAACAAATCCGCAAAAAGAAAAGGAGTTCCTTTTCATATGGAAGGAATCTCCTTTCCTGATCAGTCTGTCACGGCTTCATTTTCTTCTTGCAGCTGTTCTTCTTTAATGCGGTCAAGCGCCATCGCATAGGCATCGTTGCCGTAGTTGAGGCAGCGCTTGACACGCGAAATGGTCGCCGTGCTTGCTCCGGTTTCAGTTTCAATTTTATGGTACGTATACCCTTCCCGCAACATGCGGGCGACTTCCAGACGTTGGGCAAGCGCCTGAATTTCGTTGACGGTGCATAAGTCATCAAAAAAACGGTAACACTCCTCTAAGTCACGCAACGACAAAATGGCTTTAAACAGTTGATCAAGCTCCCTGCCGCGCAGTTTATCGATTTGCATGTATGTCTCCTCCTTGCTTTGGTGAAACCGCAAATTGTATGGCCGAACATAAGCATCTTTGCCTTTTCCGAACAAGAACGACGGCGGGCCAATGGAGTTTGTGCCTGCAAGTCGTTCCTTGTTCGGAGAGGGCATGCGCCAACAGCCCATCGTCGATGAGCAAACCGTCTGCCGACTACAGCACAAAAAAGGGAATCAACGCCTTCCCAACCCGTCTTTATCGGCCGATCAACATACTTGGTTTTGGCTTGTTGACGACATTCTTTGTTCATCGTTTAGAAAACTAGCGAGGCGCGCCGCCGGACCAACGGTCATTTGCGCGTCGTCACCATTGAACAGCCGTCAGTTCCGGAACGATATTGATCCACGTTTTGCCCGGCACGAACCCGACCGGCACCCCATCGCGGTATGGCAGCAGCCGGCCGTCGACGTTTTTCCATTCGATCGGCTGGATGACGCCGTTTTGCAACAAGTAGCCTTGGCCGCCGGAAGTGAAATCAATGTCGCGCCGCCCGTAGCTGTCGATCACTTGATGGCGGGCGGCGATGATTAGCACATTTTGCACCACGACCGGAGCGCGCGTATCGTAATCGATCGTCTGCTCGCCGCCGCTATACCGGTAATACCCTTTTTGCTCCGGAGCGTAGCGATATTCCACTTGGGCGTATAGGCGGTGCGAATAGGCGATGCGGACCGTCCCGACTTTCTCCCCGCTTGGCTCATCAGAACGAAATGGCAGTGGGGCGATATCGTCCGTCCATGCGTATTCGTTGTCATCCGCCCCTTTTTCAATATTGGCAAACGTAATGTATGAGTTATGCGGCGCCTTGCGGAAGGAAACGCGCTCAAACAGCGTCCCATCGTAAAAGAGTCCGTTCAAATAGTCAGTTTCGCCCCGTTCGAGCCTCGCTTTCGCCTCTGGGCTCCAGCCATGGCAAACATAAATAGCGTTATAACCTTCGCTTAAATCAATATAATAATCACGCGCACTCCGCACCGGCCCGACCCGTTCCGGCCGATCGCTTT
This sequence comes from Geobacillus genomosp. 3, assembly GCF_000445995.2. Taxonomy (GTDB): domain Bacteria; phylum Bacillota; class Bacilli; order Bacillales; family Anoxybacillaceae; genus Geobacillus. The sequence goes on along the minus strand of NC_022080.4, from coordinate 273,024 downwards.
GATAAAGCGCCAAAAAACGGGTGATATCCCCCTCGGCAAGCACCTCGTACACGATATCTGCTTGGCTTAATCCCGATTGCGGACGCGCCTTCGGATGGTTGTTGACCATCACGCCGACGACCCGCTGACGGACGTCCCCTTCCGCTGGCAGCCCGGTCAACGGAAACGTTTCCTTCTCCTTCTCCTCTGCCGGAGGCTGGGGCGGCTGCTCTTGCACAGGCGGTTTCGCCGGCTCCGGCTCGCTTTGGGCGGTGCAGCCGCCAAGGAGCAGCGCCATACAGCCAATGGCATACAGCCAACGTTTCAATGGATACACAACCTTTTTTCTTTTTTATTTTACCGCATTATTGAAGGAAAGAGTACCGTTTTGTGCATGACATCGTAAATGCCGCGCTGGGTGATGCGCACATACGGCAAGTGGGTCGATTGCAAAAAGAGCAACGAGTACACGGGATCCTCAAAATGATACCCGCGCTCCCGCAAAAGGCGGACGAACGTCTTTTCCTCGTGCATCAACGTTTCCATCTCTAAAGTGGACGTCATGCCGCCAAGCGGAAGCGGGAGTTCAAACAAAATCTCCCCATTCTCGGCAAGTACAATGCCGCCACCGATCTCCTTCATCCGCCGAAAAGCAAGCATCATATCTTCCTTATGCTTTCCGATCAAAATCAAATCGCCGGTGTTTGAATACGAGCTCGAAAGCCCGCCAAGCGCCGATGAAAACCCTTTAAGCAGCGTATTGACACGCCATTGGCCATTTCGGTCAAGCAGCACTAAAAAGCATTCGTCATGGTCGTGCCCTAAGCGGTCGCGCGACGTATCGACCGAAACAGAATACGGCTTTAAAATCACCGCATTTTCCATGCGCAACCCCATCGGCATCGAAAATTGCAAATCGTCCCATTCAAGCTCCCATGATAATGAAAGCGGCCGAATGCCAAACTGTTCCCACTCAGGCGCCGGCCATGCGCCTGTCGGCTCCCCTTCCCGCTTCACCCATTCTCCTTTGGCGAGCACCTGCACCGGCGTCGGGTCATGAGCCGAGCGCAGAAAATTGATGTGCGCAATCCGGCCGGTTGTGATGCTGCCGTGAAGATGTTCGATGCCATAATGGCGAGCGGCGTTGATCGTCGCCATGGCGTACGCGTCGATGACTGGCACGCCATGTTCAATGGCGATGCGAATCAGCCCATCCATGACCCCGTTTTCATAAAATGCCGGCGGCGAGCCGTCGGTCGTCAATAAGCATTTGTCGTAGTGCCGGATGCCGAGCGCTTTCATTTCCTCAAGCACCACCGGCAAATCCGGACGGATCGAGGAATGGCGAAGTGTAACCGTATAGCCGTGCCAAAGGCGCAGATGCACTTCTTTTCCTGTCATCACTTCATGATCTCCGTCTGCACCGAAAAGCGCCATTTTCACCAGCGTTTTCTCCGAAGCGCCCGGGAAGTGTCCCTCGATTTTGCGGCGCCGTCGTTTTGCCTCTTGCATCCAGTAAAGGACAATGTCATCGCCGCTGATGAGCTTCGGCCACGACGTCAGCTCGCCGCCTTGAAGAACCGTTTCTTGATCCAACCACCGTTTGATCCGGGCGTTTGATAGCTGCTCATCCTCCCGCTCTAACTCCGTCTGCCCGTCAAATCGGCACCACCAATACATCGATGTTGGAAGCGCATTCATTTCTTTCAAAAATAAAAACGCCTCTTCATCGTCAAGATGCAAAAGGAAAAATAAATTATCATTGATTAGCGTCGTCGTCCCGCACGTTGCTGCATAACGGGCAAATGAATGGGGATTATATAATTGAAATGGATGAACATGCGGCTCAATGTAGCCAGGGACGAGCACATACCCGCGGCAGTCGATGATTTCACACACTTCATCGACGCGGCTGGGAAGCCGCTCTCCGGCGTACACGATGCGGTCGCCATGTATCCATATATTCCCTTTTACCCATTCGCGAAAATAGGAATGCAAAAACGTTGCGTTCGTCAATACTTTGGTCGGTGATTGTTTGCCATCCATCACCGCTGCCTGTTCACGCAATTCACTGCTTTTCCATCGGTAGCGTTGTTCGCCCATTGACACCCCGTCCCTTGTTTCCTAATCGTTCCATATAATCATTTTAACGCACGAAAGCGATTTTCACAATAAAAAGATGAGGAGGGACACGCCAATGGCGAATATCGGCATTGTGAATGCGCTCATCCGCATTACGTTCGGTTTGACTGTTGTGGCGTGGGCGACCGCCCGTTTGGCCCGGCGGCCATGGTGCACATCGTATCTGCTTGCCGTCTTGCTTGGGGCCATGAAAGTCGGTGAAGGGATTACCCGTTTTTGTCCACTGACAGCCTTGTTTGACAATATGCAGCGTGAACGGCTGCTTGAAGAACAAAAAGAAGCTGTTGTCAATCCGACATAAATAAACGGCCAGGCAGGAGCAACCGCTCGAGGCCGTACGGTTCTCCCCGCCACAATGCCCCAAGGGGGCTGAAGACTCGCTTCGCTCTTGCCGGAAGTTCTGCTTCACGTTAGAAAAGGTGTCCCGCGTTTGGGACACCTTCAATCCAAAGGAGTGAATGATCATGTTGCTGGAATATATGACCGACATGTCGTTTGTGTTAGCGACATTGATCGGGGGCATTATTGCCCTTTCGTACGTGTATGTGCGGCGGAGGCGCGTTCGATAGCGCGCCGGCCGATGTCCCGGCGGTAAAACAACCCATTGCTGTCGATTCGGGCAAGCTGTGCATACACTTTTTCTTTTGCTTCAGCCAGTGTATGTCCTTTGGCGGCTAACAAAAGAACGCGTCCGCCGTTCGTGTACAGTGTACCACCTTCTTGCTTTGTCCCGGCATGGAATAACAGCACATCGGAATCGAGCCGATCCAATCCCCGGATGGCCGCCCCACGCTCATAGGCGCCCGGATAGCCTTTAGCCGCCAACACGACGCCAAGCACCGCTTCGTCCGTCCAATCAAGCTCGATCTCTTTTCCTTCCATCACCGCCAAGATCGCTTCAATGAAATCGGTTTTCAGCCGCGGCAGCACGACTTGCGCCTCTGGGTCGCCAAAGCGGGCGTTAAATTCAATCACTTTCGGTCCGTCTTTCGTTTCGATCAGCCCGGCATATAGCACACCGGTAAACGGCCGGCCTTCAGCCACTAACGCTTTGGCGGTCGGACGCAAAATCGTCTCAAGCGCGATTTGGATCGTTTCGGCGGAAATTTGCGGCACTGGCGAATACGCTCCCATTCCGCCGGTATTGGGCCCTTCATCTCCGTCATACGCCCGTTTATGGTCTTGGGCGATGGCAAGAGGATAGACCTTCTCGCCGTTCACGAACGCCATAAACGAAAATTCTTCACCTTCCAAATACTCCTCGATGACGACCTGGCTGCCGGCTTTGCCGAATTGCCCATCGACAAGCGTTGCCTTCGCCGCGGCTAACGCTTCTTCTACCGTTTGGGCGACGGTGACTCCTTTTCCAGCGGCTAACCCGTCCGCTTTGATGACGATCGGGGCGCCTTTTTGTTCAATGTACGCTTTCGCATCTTCATACGACGCAAAGGTGGCATGTTCCGCCGTTGGAATGCCGTATTTCTTCATCAGTTCCTTCGCAAACGCCTTGCTTCCTTCAATGAGTGCCGCCGCCTGGTTCGGACCGAAAATAGGCAGCCCCTCGGCCAGAAAGCGGTCGACGAGGCCGGCGGCAAGCGGCGCTTCCGGCCCGACAATCGTCAAATCAATCGCATGTTGTTTCGCAAACTGCAAAAGCGCATCTATATCGAGTTCCTCGATGTCGACGAGCTCTGCCACTTCCCCGATGCCCGGGTTGCCCGGCGCCGCATACAGCTTGCCAGCCAACGGACTTTGCGCCGCCTTCTGAGCGATGGCATGCTCGCGCCCGCCGCGCCCGACTATCAAAATGTTCATCGTCTTCCTCCCCTTTTGCCGCCGTTTAATGTTTGAAATGGCGAACACCGGTAAATACCATGGCAATGCCGTATTCATCCGCCTTGCGGATCGAATCAGCATCACGAATCGAGCCGCCCGGCTGGATGATGGCCGTAATGCCCGCTTTCGCCGCCGCCTCAACCGTATCATCCATCGGGAAAAAGGCATCGGATGCAAGCACTGCGCCCGCCGCCTGCTCCCCGGCTTGTTCAATGGCGATGTTCGCCGCGCCGACCCGGTTCATTTGCCCGGCGCCGACACCGATCGTCATGCCGTTTTTCGCCAACACAATGGCGTTTGATTTAACATGTTTGACGACTTTCCAGGCAAAACGAAGTTGTCCACGTTCCGCCTCTGTCGGCTCGCGCTTCGTGACGACGTTCCATTCGGCGTCTTCAAGCGTATGCATATCCGCTTCTTGCACAAGCAAACCGCCGTTTATGGACACGAACGTTTTTTCTTTGACCTTTGGCGCAGTAAAATCAAGCGTCAACAGACGGATGTTTTTCTTTCTCGTCAAAATGGCAAGCGCCTCGTCGCTAAACGATGGGGCGATGACGATTTCTAAAAAGATGTCGTGCATCCGCTCTGCCGTTTCTTTGTCCACTTCCCGGTTGACAGCGATAATGCCGCCAAAAATCGAGACCGGATCCGCTTCATACGCTTTCGTAAATGCCTCAAGAAGCGTCGCGCCGATCCCGACGCCGCACGGGTTCATATGTTTAATCGCCGCTACAGCCGGCTCTTGAAATTCGCGAATAAGGTTGATGGCCGCATTGGCGTCGTTAATATTGTTATACGACAGCTCTTTTCCGTGCAACTGTTTCGCTTGCGCAATCGAGAAAGCCGCACCGAGCGGTTTGGCATAAAACGCCGCCGATTGATGCGGATTTTCGCCATAGCGCAACGATTGTTTTTTCGTATAGGTGACGGTGAGCGTTTCCGGATAGTTCTCGCCGGTGAGATTGGTTAAATACTCGGCAATCATCGCATCATACGCCGCCGTATGGCGGAACGCTTTCGCCGCCAGTTGCTGCCGCGTCTTTGCTTGGATCGAACCGGTTGTTTTCAGTTCTTCGATCACCATCGGATAGTCAGCCGGGTCAACGACAATCGCGACATCGGCATAGTTTTTCGCCGCCGCCCGCACCATCGTCGGGCCGCCGATATCGATATTTTCAATCGCCTCGGCAAGCGTCACGTCCGGTTTGGCGATCGTTTGCTGGAACGGGTACAAGTTCACCACGACCAAATCGATTGGGCGAATGCCATGCTCCTTAAGCGCCGCTTGATGGCGCTCATCGCTGCGCACCGCCAAAATGCCGCCGTGAATGGCCGGATGCAGCGTTTTGACGCGCCCGTCCAAAATTTCCGGAAACCCGGTGACATCAGAGATCGAAATGACCGGAACGCCGGCCTCTTCAAGCGCCCGTTTCGTCCCACCGGTCGAAATGATGTCGACGCCAAGTTCCGCCAGCTGCTTCGCAAACGGAACGATCCCTTCTTTATTGGACACGCTGATTAATGCTCGTTTGACTGCCATCGCTCTCGATCCTTTCTTCTTGTTGATCCTTGTCCGCCAACAGCATGCGCAACACCGCCGGGTATAACTCATGTTCAACCGCGTGGATGCGCGCTTCAAGCGCCTCGATCGGCTCGCCGGGCATCATCGGGACAGCGCGTTGGGCGATGACCGGTCCGGTATCCATCCCTTCATCAACATAATGGACGGTGACGCCCGTTTCCAAAACGCCCGCCCGATAAGCCTGGCCGATCGCGTCCTTGCCCGGAAACGCCGGCAACAGCGACGGATGAATGTTGACAATTTTCCCTTCATAGGCCGAAAGCAATGTCGGCCCGATCAAACGCATATAGCCGGCGAGCGCAATCCAGTCGATGCGCCGCTCCCTTAACTCACGCAAAATCTCGCTTTCAAACGCCGCCTTGGATGGGTAGTCTTTTGGCGTAAACACAAACGCCGGCACGTTTTCACGCGCTGCCCGTTCAATGACGTTCGCGCCCGGGCGGTCGCACACCAAAAGCGCCACTTCCGCCGGCACATCGCCGCACTTGGCCGCATCGACGATCGCTTGAAAGTTCGTCCCGCTTCCGGAAGCAAACACCGCTAGCCTCTTCATGCCTCGTTCCCTCCGGCAAACGATACGCCCTCTCCTTCAACAACTTCGCCAATGAGATACGATGGCTCGCCTTGTTCGTCCAACCACTTCACAAGCGGCGCCACCGTTTCCGGACTGACGGCCATCACGAGGCCAATGCCCATATTAAACACCGAAAACATCTCTTCTTCCTCGAGGCCACCCTTGTCGCGCAGGAAGTCAAAAATGGGCAGCACCGGCCAAGAACCTCGGTTGATGCGGGCACCAAGTCCATCCGGCAGCATGCGCGGAATGTTTTCGATAAATCCGCCGCCGGTAATATGCGCCATCCCTTTGATCGTAAACTGTCCGAGCGCCGAACGCAACGGTTTTGCGTAAATGCGCGTCGGCTTCAGCAATTCCTCACCAAGCGGAACGGTAAGTGGCTCATAAATGCGATCAAGCTCCAACTTCGCTTGGTCAAACACGATGCGGCGCACGAGCGAGTAGCCGTTGCTGTGCAAGCCGCTTGAAGGCAGTCCGATCAGCGCATCGCCCGCTTGAATCGTTTGTCCGGTCACAAGCTTTTCTTTTTCAGCAATGCCAACAGCGAACCCTGCTAAATCATACTCATTTTCGTCATACATTCCCGGCATTTCTGCCGTTTCCCCGCCAATCAATGCACAACCGGCTTCCACGCAACCATCGGCCACCCCTTTGACAATGGCAGCGATTTTTTCCGGCATTGCTTTGCCGCAGGCGATATAATCGAGGAAAAAGAGCGGTTCTGCCCCTTGCACCACGATGTCATTGACACACATCGCCACGCAGTCAATCCCGATCGTATCGTGACGATCCAACAAAAACGCCAGTTTCAGCTTCGTCCCGACGCCATCCGTGCCAGATACAAGCACCGGCTGCCGGTAGCCAAGCGCCGATAAATCAAACAAGCCGCCAAACCCGCCGATTCCGCCCAACACTTCCGGACGCATCGTTTTTTGCACGTGCTGTTTCATCAAGGTGACCGCCTGATAGCCGGCCTCAATGTCAACCCCTGCTTGTTTGTATGCGTTTGCCACATTTAATCCTCCCTTTGACGGCCATGCGGCCAGCTTCGAACATGATCGCGTTTCCGTTCAGATGTTATTTCACCGTTAAGCACGGCCGGGTGACTTGGCCGACGCGGGTCGGATATTGGCCGGTAAAACATGCCAAACATTGCCCGCGCTGCGGCGAGACATCTGGACGTCCGATCGCCGTCATCATTCCTTCCTTGCTGAGAAATGCCAACGAATCAGCGCCGATCAAACGTCGGATCTCTTCTACTGAATGTTTTGCTGCGATCAGTTCTTCTCTCGATGACGTATCAATGCCGTAAAAACAAGGGTGGGTGATCGGCGGCGCACTGATACGCACATGCACTTCTACAGCCCCTGCCTCGCGGAGCATCGTCACAATACGCCGGCTTGTCGTCCCGCGCACGATTGAATCGTCAACCATCACGACCCGCTTGCCAGCCACCACACCGCGCACCGGCGACAGCTTCATTTTTACTCCTTGTTCACGCAACGCTTGTGACGGCTGGATGAACGTCCGGCCGACGTAACGGTTTTTGATGAGCCCTAATTCATACGGGATGCCGCTCGCTTCCGCATAACCGATAGCGACGGAAATGCTCGAGTCCGGCACGCCGGTGACAATGTCAGCGTCAGCCGGCGCTTCGAGCGCCAGTCGTTTTCCTAAATTTTTCCTTGCAGTATGGATGTTGATGCCATCGACATGGCTGTCCGGGCGGGCGAAGTAAATGTATTCCATGCTGCAAATGGATCGGGGCCGCTCCGGGGCAAACCGTTCCGAACGCACTCCTTCCCCGTTGATGATAAGCAGTTCGCCGGGTGCCACTTCACGCTCGTACGCAGCACCGATGACATCAAACGCACACGTTTCCGAAGCGACGACATACGCCGAACCGAGACGGCCGAGCGACAGCGGCCGGAAGCCGTGCGGATCGAGCGCAACATAAAGCGCCTCTTCCGTCAGCAACAAAAACGCAAACGCCCCTTCAATCTGGCTGAGCGCCTCTTTCACTTGCCCGACAAACGTTGACGCCTGACTGCGGCGGATGAGATGGGCGAACACTTCCGTATCCGATGTCGTCTGAAAAATGCTCCCTTGCGCTTCGAGTGACAGTTTCAGTTCAAGAGCGTTCGTCAAGTTGCCGTTATGGGCAAGCGCCATCGAACCTGTCTGTGAGCGGAACAAAAGCGGCTGAACGTTTTCATAACCGCCTCCGCCCGCCGTCGAATAACGGACATGGCCGATCGCCGCCGGCCCGTGAAGCACATCGAGCGTCCCGCTTTGGAACACCTCTGTCACTAAGCCGAGACCTTTATAGCCGGATAAGTGACCGCCGCATGCCACAACGATGCCCGCTCCTTCCTGGCCGCGGTGCTGCAAGCTGTGGAGCCCGTAATACGTGAGCTTGGCGGCGTCCTCATGTCCCCAAATGCCGAAAATACCGCACTCCTCGTTCAATCCTTTGATTTCAGCAAGCATGGAATAGCCCCTTTCCAGACGTTTCGCATCTCGTCAACCGAAAGGCGGATAAACGTTTCCTCCTGTTCCCCGTTTACTGTCAAGATGCCGTCGCCTGTCACTTCACCGATCCGTTTCGCTTCCACAAGCTGTTCAAACGCTTCTTGGTGTTCTTTTTTCACCGACACGACAAAACGCGATTGCGTTTCACTGAACAGTTCGCTCGTCACATCGCCGCTAATCGTCACATTCGCCCCAAGCCCATCGGCTCCGATGACACATTCAGCAAGCGCGACTGCCAATCCGCCTTCAGCCACATCGTGTGCCGACGCCACGACTCCGGCGCGGATCGCCGTCAACAGCTGGCGCTGGCGTCTCGCTTCGACCGTCAAATCGAGCTCCGGCGCTTTGCCGAAAATGCGGCCCTCCAGCCATTTTTGCAACTCGCTGCCGCCAAACTCCGGCTTCGCCTCACCGATCACGTAGATCAAGTCGCCTTCTTGCTTAAACGATTGCGTTGTAATATGGGAAAGATCGTCAATAAGTCCGACCATACCGACCACCGGCGTCGGATAGATCGCCTCACCATTTGTCTCATTGTAAAGGGAGACGTTTCCGCCTGTCACCGGCGTTTCAAACACGCGGCATGCTTCGCTCATCCCGTCAACCGCTTTTTCAAGCTGCCAAAAAATCTCCGGCTTTTCCGGGCTGCCAAAGTTAAGGCAATCGGTAATCGCGAGCGGCTTCGCCCCCGAACAAACAACGTTGCGTGCCGCTTCGGCCACAGCGATTTTCCCACCCATCTCGGGGTCCAAATACAAATAGCGCGAATTGCAATCTGTGGTCAGCGCGAGCGCCTTATTCGTGCCGCGGATGCGCACAACCGCCGCATCTGATCCTGGGGCGACGACTGTGTTCGTCCGCACCATGTAGTCATATTGGTCGTACACCCATTCTTTGCTGGCGATCGTCGGTCGGGCGAGCAGCCCAAGCAATGTGTCGTTGTAGTCTTCGATCACCGGAATGTACGGCGCCATCGCCTGAAATTCACGGTAATAGGCCGGCTCTTTCGACGGCTTATAGTAAACCGGCGCGTCTTTCGCCAAGGCGTCGACTGGAATTTCCGCCGCCACCTCGCCGCGGAACCAGAGACGAAGCATTTTGTCATCCGTGACTTTGCCGATCGCTTTTGCTTCCAACCCGTACTTGGCAAAAATCGCGGCGATTTCGTCTTCACGCCCTTGCTTGACGACAAGCAGCATCCGTTCCTGCGATTCCGAGAGCATCATTTCATACGGCGTCATGCCAGTCTCGCGCTGCGGGACGAGATCCAAATTCATCTCGATGCCAAAGCCGCCTTTGCTTGCCATCTCGGCGGACGAACTCGTGAGCCCCGCGGCGCCCATATCTTGAATGCCGACAAGCGCATCGGACTTGACCGCCTCTAGGCACGCTTCTAGCAATAGTTTTTCCATAAACGGGTCGCCGACTTGCACAGCCGGGCGCTTCGCTTCCGATTGTTCGCTTAACTCTTCTGACGCGAACGTCGCCCCATGGATGCCGTCGCGGCCCGTTTTCGCCCCGACGTACATGACCGTATTGCCAACTCCGGTCGCTACGCCGCGTTGAATGTCTTCATGGCGGATGATCCCAACACACATGGCGTTGACAAGCGGATTCCCTTCATACGACGGGTCAAACTGGACTTCACCGCCGACGGTAGGGATGCCGATGCAGTTGCCATACCCGGCAATGCCGGCGACGACATGTTCAAACAAATATTTCACACGCGGCGATGTCAGTTCGCCAAACCGAAGCGAATTGAGCAGCGCGATCGGCCGCGCCCCCATTGAGAAGACGTCACGGATAATGCCGCCGACTCCGGTCGCCGCCCCTTGATACGGCTCGATCGCTGACGGATGGTTATGGCTTTCGATTTTAAACGCCACCGCCAATCCGTCGCCAATATCGACGATTCCAGCGCCTTCCCCCGGTCCCTGCAGCACGTGCGGGCCGTCAGTTGGGAATTTTTTGAGCACCGGCTTGGAATTTTTATAGCTGCAATGCTCCGACCACATCACCGAAAAAATGCCGGTTTCCGTGTAGTTCGGCAGCCGTCCTAAAATCGCTTCAATGCGCGCAAATTCGTCATCCGTCAATCCCATCTCGCGGTACAGTTTTTGTTCTTTAATCATCGCCGCACTCGGCTCAAGCAGTAACGACATGCGTCTCCCTCCAATAGTTGACGATCGATCGGAATAGTTTCAGTCCGTCCGCGCTGCCGAGCAAGGCGTCGACCGCCCGCTCCGGATGCGGCATCATGCCAAGCACATTGCCCCGCTCATTGACGATGCCCGCAATATCCATTAAACTGCCGTTCGGGTTTTCGCCGTGGTAGCGGAACACGATTTGCTTGTTTTCCACTAAGCGCTTCAGCGTCTGTTCATCGCAATAATAATTTCCTTCGCCATGGGCGATGGGAATCGTAATGACTTCCCCTTTGTCGTAGGCAGACGTAAACATCGTTCCGTTGTTTTCCACAACAAGCTGCACCGGCCGGCAGATGAACTTCAACTCTTGATTGCGGCGCATCGCCCCAGGAAGCAAGCCGGCTTCAAGCAAAATTTGAAACCCGTTGCACACGCCAAGCACCGGTTTTCCGGCGTCAGCCGCTTGCTTGACGGCGGTCATCACCTTCGAAAAGCGGGCGATCGCTCCCGAACGCAAGTAATCGCCGTACGAAAAGCCGCCCGGAAGCAAAATGGCGTCAAACCGGTCTAAGTTGTCCTCATCATGCCAGACATATTCGACTTCCTCGCCAAGCTCATCGGCGATCGCATGGTACATATCGACGTCGCAATTCGATCCCGGAAACACAATGACGGCAAACTTCATCGGGCGACGGCCTCCTCAATTTCGTAGCGGTAATCTTCAATGACCGGGTTGGACAGCAATTTCTCACACATTTCACGGACCATCTCATCAAGGTCGCGGTCGCTTTTTTCGATCATCAGTTCCATAAATTTGCCGATCCGCACGTCTTTCACTTCCGTATACGACAAGCTGTGAAGCGCCCCTTTCACCGCGGTCCCTTGCGGATCCAACACACTTTCACGCAACGTCACATACACTTTTACTTTATACATGCCGATTCTCCCCCTAACCGTTGTAAAATGACTTCATACGCCTCTGTCAAGCTGCCAAGGTCACGGCGGAACACATCTTTATCGAACTTCTCATTCGTGTCAGCGTCCCACAGCCGGCACGTATCAGGGGAAACCTCGTCGGCTAAAACGATCTCCCCGTCTGCTGTGCGGCCAAATTCAAGCTTAAAATCAATTAATCTTACATTTCGTTCCGCAAAATGGCCGCCTAACACTTCGTTCACCTTGAGCGCTTTTCGTTTCAACTGATCGATCTCCTCGCGGTTAGCGAGTTTCAAAATTGCAATATGGTCTTCAAGCAGCAGCGGATCGCCAAGATCATCGTTTTTGTAGTAAAACTCGACAAGCGGCGTTTCAAGCGGCGTTCCTTCCGCCAAGCCGATGCGCTTCGCTAAGCTGCCCGCGACAACATTGCGTACGACCACCTCAAGCGGGATGATCGTCACCTGTTGGACGAGCTGCTCAGTCGGTGATAGCTTTTCAATAAAATGATTGGCGATTCCCGCTTCGCGCAATTTCAAAAACAATAAGCTGGAAATCTCGTTATTGAGCCGCCCTTTGCCGGCGATCGTCGCCTTTTTTTCGCCATTAAACGCGGTCGCGCTGTCTTTGTACTCGACCCAAAGCACGCCGGACTCATCGGTCGCATAAATTTTTTTCGCTTTTCCTTCATACAGCAACTGTTGTTTTGTCGGCATCGTGCACGCCTCCATTATCCAGAAGATTAAAAATTTTCCGCATAATCAGCTGGCCAAAGCCAGCCGTTTTCTGCTCAATCCAATCCTAAGCGGGCAAAAATCGTATCGACATGCTTCAAATGATGACGATAGTCAAAACAGTTATCAAGCTCTTCGCTAGTGAGCCGGTTTGTAATCCGTTCGTCCGCCTCAAGCAACGGGCGGAACGGCACTTGTCGCTCCCATGCTTCCATCGCTTTCGGCTGCACCAAATCGTACGCCTCCTCGCGCGTCATCCCTTTGTCAATGAGCGCCAGCAACACGCGTTGCGAATAAATAAGGCCGAACGTGCGCTCCATATTTTTCTTCATGTTCTCCGGATAGACAAGCAAGTGTTTCACGATGTTGGCAAACCGGTTCAACATATAGTTCAAGGCGATCGTCGCATCTGGCAAAATGATGCGTTCCGCCGAGGAATGGGAAATGTCGCGCTCATGCCAAAGCGGCACATTTTCGTACGCCGTCACCATATAGCCGCGGATGACACGCGCCATCCCGGTCATATTTTCCGAGCCGATCGGGTTGCGTTTATGCGGCATCGCCGATGAGCCTTTTTGCCCTTTCGCGAAAAACTCTTCGACCTCACGAACCTCACTTTTTTGCAGACCGCGAATTTCCACGGCGAACTTCTCAATCGACGTCGCAATGAGCGCCAATGTTGCCATATAGTAGGCGTGGCGGTCGCGCTGAAGCGTTTGTGTTGAGATCGGCGCCGGCGTCAGCCCGAGCTTCTCGCACACATACTGTTCGACAAACGGATCGATGTTCGCATATGTGCCAACCGCACCGGAAATTTTCCCGACTTCAACCATCTCCGCCGCTTGGTTAAACCGCGCCAAATTCCGCTCCATTTCCGCGTACCAAAGCGCCAGCTTGAGCCCGAACGTCGTCGGTTCGGCATGGACGCCGTGCGTGCGCCCCATCATGACCGTATATTTATGTTCGCGCGCTTTCTCTTTCAATATTTGAATGAAGTTTTCCAAATCGCGCCGCAAAATCGCGTTCGCCTGTTTTAACAAATAGCCGAGCGCTGTGTCAACAACATCGGTTGACGTCAGCCCGTAGTGCACCCATTTCCGTTCCTCGCCGAGCGTCTCCGAAACTGCACGCGTAAACGCCACGACGTCATGACGTGTTTCTTCCTCGATTTCCTTAATGCGGCGGATGTCAAATGACGCGTTTTCCCGTAGGCGACGGACGTCCTCTTTCGGAATGACGCCAAGTTCGGCCCACGCTTCGCAGGCAAGCAGCTCCACCTCAAGCCACGCCTTAAAGCGGTTTTCCTCCGTCCAAATCGCTCCCATTTCCGGTCTCGTGTAGCGTTCAATCATCTTCGTTCCAGCCTCCGATCTTGCCAAATTTGCCACGACTCGATTCGCGCCAGCGCTTCCTCCACATCGTCTGCCAGTACGGTCACATGGCCCATTTTCCGCTTTGGCTTCGCCTCATGCTTGCCGTATAAATGAAGGTAGGCCGCGCCGCCAAGCGACTCGATCTGTCCGATGGCCGGCTCGACGTGCTCCCCTAAAAGATTCACCATCACGGCCGGCTTCAACAACTCCGTCGAGCCGAGCGGCCAGTTGCAGACCGCACGGATGTGCTGGGCGAACTGCGACGTCGCACATGCATTGATTGTATAATGACCCGAGTTGTGCGGTCTAGGGGCCAACTCATTAATATAAATATCCCCGTTCGCTGTCAAAAACATTTCGACCGCCAGCGTCCCGACAAGCGAAAACGACGCTGCCAACGTCTCGGCATAACAGACCGCCCGCTGTTGGATATCTTTCGGAATGCGAGCTGGAACGATCGTTTGATGCAAAATGTTTTCGACATGAATATTTTCCGCCACCGGAAAAACAGCCGTCTCCCCGTCTACATTTCTCGCCACAATCACCGATATTTCTTTTACAAACGGCACCCAGCCTTCCAAAAGACATGGGCCAATTCGAAGCAATGCGGCCGCCTTTTCCACATCCTCTCGGCTGCGCAGCACATATTGCCCTTTTCCATCGTAGCCGCCGCGCCGCGTTTTCAATACGCACGGAAAGCCGATCATGGCAACGGCTTGCTCCAACTCATCCCATCCGTCCACTTCCCTATACGGCGCCACCGGCAACCCAGCTTCGACAATCGCCGCCTTCTCGAGCGCCCGGTCTTGCGTCACCGCCAACAGCCGGCTTCCTTGCGGGACATAGGCGTTGGCCTCCAACCACGCAAGCGCCCGCGCATCAATGTTTTCAAATTCGTACGTAATCACATCGCTCACCTGCGCCAGTTTCGCAATAGCATTCAGATCATCGTACGCTGCCGTAATTTCGACATCCGCCACTTGCCCGCACGGGGAATCAGGCGTCGGATCAAGCACAGCGATGCGAAACCCCATCTCACGCGCCGCCAAAGCCATCATCCGCCCAAGCTGTCCCCCGCCGATAATACCGATCGTCTGTCCCGGAACAATCCTTCGCTTAGTCAAGCTGATCACTGCTTTCTACTACTTGTTTTCGAATCGCCTCCCGCCGCGCTTTGAGCGCCTCCATATAGCGCGGCTCAAACAGTCCAACGATCGACACTGCAAGCAGCCCTGCGTTCGTCGCCCCCGCCTTGCCGATCGCCACCGTCGCCACCGGCACCCCGCCCGGCATTTGCACGATCGACAATAACGAATCCAACCCGTTCAACGCTTTCGACTGCACTGGCACGCCGATGACCGGCAACGTCGTTTTTGCCGCAATCATTCCCGGCAAATGAGCCGCCCCACCGGCTCCGGCAATGATCACTTTTATCCCCCGCTCTTCTGCCGTTTCCGCATAGCGAAACATTTCATCCGGCGTCCGATGCGCCGATACGACTTTTTTCTCAAATGAGACGCCTAATTCTTCAAGAATAGCACAGGCGTGTTTCATCGTTTCCCAGTCCGAATGGCTTCCCATGATCACTCCAACTAGAGGGCCCATGCGTTCCACTCCTTAACTTTAATAAACATAACAAAACCCGGAACATACATTCCCTCTTGTAAGCGAGGGAAAGCATCGTTCCGGGCTCTTACATCCACCGATGTGCAAAAAGCCAAAACCGATCCTTCCCCTCATAGTCCAATCATTTACGGTGATTGGGTAGAGACTTTTGGGCCATATTCCCAAAATTATATGAGGGATACTTTTGTACACAATGAAGTTACTTTTATATTAGCAGGTTTTTTAGCATCATGTCAAGGTAAAATCGAACATTTGATATTATAGGAAAGGAAATGTTCGTGTTTTTCGAATCACCAAATGAATGGGAAAGCATATGATGAAGGAGCGGAGGAGGGAAACGCCATGGCTAATGAAAACCCGTTCACACCGTTTTCCGATTGGACAAAGCATTGGCAGCAATTTTTCCAAAACGATTTTTGGGGAAGCATTCAGCCGCTGCTGTCGTCATCAAACAAACCATCATCAGGCATGAACATTTACAAAAAAAACCACGAATTACTCATTGTCATCAGCCTTCCCGGACTGGAAAAAATCGAGGATGCGGAAGTGTATGTATTACACAAGACGCTGGAAGTGAAGGCGACGATCAATCTCAACTTTAAAGGGTTTGATTTAGTGGAGGAAGGCATTTTCCAAGGCCGGTTTGAAAAAACCGTCCCATTGCCGTTCCCGGTAAAAGAAGACCGCATCGAGGCGACATACCATAACGGCCTGCTCTTCATCCACTTACACCGACTCATTCCCGAAGAGCCAAAAAAGAAAATAGTCATCAAAAAAGGCGAGTAACCGCCAACCGCTGCATAATAAAAAAAAGAGGGTGTCCCATGCCGTGCAGGACACCCTTTCGCGAGTTTCCGTTTCCTATCGTTTTATGAAAAAGGGGGTCTAGGAAACGATGATCACGCTTTACATTTTGGGGGAGAGGATTTAAAATGGCGTCATTAAAAATGACTCATTCGAAATAGGCAAAAAAATGAGAGAACCAAACAGCTCCCTCATTTTTGCCTGCCTAGCAGCGACCTACTCTTGCAGGGGCGCTGGCCCCAACTACCATCGGCGCTGGAGGGCTTAACTTCCGTGTTCGGGATGGGAACGGGTGTTTCCCCTCCGCTATCACCACTAGGCAAGCGATTCAGTTTTGACATCATTTATTATACTTAAAAAACAAACGATGTCAAGAAGGAAATTCATTCCTTCAAAACTAGATAACCGTTTTGGGAAGAAGCCGCGGCGCTTCCACTTTTCTTGTTAGGTTAAGCCCTCGATCGATTAGTATCCGTCAGCTGCACGTGTCGCCACGCTTCCACCTCGGACCTATCGACCTCGTCATCTTCGAGGGATCTTACTCGCTTCACGCGATGGGAAATCTCATCTTGAGGGGGGCTTCACGCTTAGATGCTTTCAGCGCTTATCCCGTCCGCACATAGCTACCCAGCGGTGCCCCTGGCGGGACAACTGGTACACCAGCGGTGCGTCCATCCCGGTCCTCTCGTACTAAGGACAGCTCCTCGCAAATTTCCTGCGCCCACGACGGATAGGGACCGAACTGTCTCACGACGTTCTGAACCCAGCTCGCGTACCGCTTTAATGGGCGAACAGCCCAACCCTTGGGACCGACTACAGCCCCAGGATGCGATGAGCCGACATCGAGGTGCCAAACCTCCCCGTCGATGTGGACTCTTGGGGGAGATCAGCCTGTTATCCCCGGGGTAGCTTTTATCCGTTGAGCGATGGCCCTTCCATGCGGAACCACCGGATCACTAAGCCCGACTTTCGTCCCTGCTCGACCTGTCCGTCTCGCAGTCAAGCTCCCTTGTGCCTTTGCACTCTCCGAATGATTTCCAACCATTCTGAGGGAACCTTTGGGCGCCTCCGTTACCTTTTGGGAGGCGACCGCCCCAGTCAAACTGCCCACCTGACACTGTCTCCCACCCCGATAAGGGGTGCGGGTTAGAATTTCAATACCGCCAGGGTGGTATCCCACCGCCGCCTCCACCGAAGCTGGCGCTCCGGCTTCTCTGGCTCCCACCTATCCTGTACAAGCGATACCAAAATTCCATATCAGGCTGCAGTAAAGCTCCACGGGGTCTTTCCGTCCTGTCGCGGGTAACCTGCATCTTCACAGGTAATATAATTTCACCGGGTCTCTCGTTGAGACAGTGCCCAAGTCGTTACACCTTTCGTGCGGGTCGGAACTTACCCGACAAGGAATTTCGCTACCTTAGGACCGTTATAGTTACGGCCGCCGTTTACTGGGGCTTCGGTTCGCACCTTCGCTTGCGCTAAGCGCTCCCCTTAACCTTCCAGCACCGGGCAGGTGTCAGCCCCTATACGTCGCCTTTCGGCTTCGCAGAGACCTGTGTTTTTGATAAACAGTCGCTTGGGCCTTTTCACTGCGGCTCGTTCGGGCTCGTCACCCAAACGAGCACCCCTTCTCCCGAAGTTACGGGGTCATTTTGCCGAGTTCCTTAACGAGAGTTCTCCCGCGCGCCTTAGGATTCTCTCCTCGCCTACCTGTGTCGGTTTGCGGTACGGGCACCTCTTCCCTCGCTAGAGGCTTTTCTTGGCAGTGTGAAATCGGGAACTTCCGGATAACTCCGTCGCCGTCACCGCTTGGCCTTTTTGATCCGCGGATTTGCCTACGGATCAGCCTTGCGGCTTGGACAGGCTCTTCCAACCGCCTGCTCGCCCTATCCTCCTGCGTCCCCCCATTGCTCAAACGGGAAGGAGGTGGTACAGGAATCTCCACCTGTTGTCCATCACCTACGCCTTTCGGCCTCGGCTTAGGTCCCGACTAACCCTGAGCGGACGAACCTTCCTCAGGAACCCTTAGGCTTTCGGCGCAGAGGATTCTCACCTCTGTTTTCGCTACTCATACCGGCATTCTCACTTCTAAGCGCTCCACCAGTCCTTCCGGTCTGGCTTCTGTGCCCTTAGAACGCTCCCCTACCGATGACCAACGGTCATCCCGCAGCTTCGGCGGCACGTTTAGCCCCGGTACATTTTCGGCGCAGAGTCACTCGACCAGTGAGCTATTACGCACTCTTTAAATGGTGGCTGCTTCTAAGCCAACATCCTGGTTGTCTGGGCAACTCCACATCCTTTTCCACTGAACGTGCACTTCGGGGCCTTAGCTGGCGATCTGGGCTGTTTCCCTCTTGACCACGGATCTTATCACTCGCAGTCTGACTCCCAAGGATAAGTCATTGGCATTCGGAGTTTGACTGGGTTCGGTAACCCGATGAGGGCCCCTAGCCCAATCAGTGCTCTACCTCCAAGACTCTCACCTTGAGGCTAGCCCTAAAGCTATTTCGGGGAGAACCAGCTATCTCCAAGTTCGATTGGCATTTCACCCCTACCCACACCTCATCCCCGCACTTTTCAACGTGCGTGGGTTCGGGCCTCCAGCCGGTGTTACCCGGCCTTCACCCTGGACATGGGTAGATCACCTGGTTTCGGGTCGACGACGACGTACTCATACGCCCTGTTCAGACTCGCTTTCGCTGCGGCTCCGCCTGTTCGGCTTAACCTCGCACGCCATCGTCACTCGCCGGTTCATTCTACAAAAGGCACGCCATCACCCTTAAACGGGCTCTGACTACTTGTAGGCACACGGTTTCAGGTTCTCTTTCACTCCCCTTCCGGGGTGCTTTTCACCTTTCCCTCACGGTACTGGTGCACTATCGGTCACTAGGGAGTATTTAGCCTTGGGAGATGGTCCTCCCTGCTTCCGACGGGATTTCCCGTGTCCCGCCGTACTCAGGAGCCGCCCGGGAGGGAACGAAGTTTCGACTACAGGGCTGTCACCTTCTCTGGCCGGCCGTTCCAGACCGGTTCGTCTACCCCGTTCCTTTCTCACTCCCATCTGGGCGGTCCTACAACCCCAAGAGGCACGCCTCTTGGTTTGGGCTGTTCCCGTTTCGCTCGCCGCTACTCAGGGAATCGCGTTTGCTTTCTTCTCCTCCGGGTACTAAGATGTTTCAGTTCCCCGGGTGTGCCCTCCATGCCCTATGGATTCAGGCATGGATCCTGCCCCATTACGGGCAGGGGGTTCCCCCATTCGGACATCTCCGGATCGACGCTTGCTTACAGCTCCCCGGAGCGTTTCGGCGTTTGCCCCGTCCTTCATCGGCTCCTAGTGCCAAGGCATCCACCGTGCGCCCTTTCTAGCTTAACCTACAGCGCTTCTCGGCTTCTTCCTTTGCTTTTCCGGTTATCTAGTTTTCAAGGAACGAGACTGCTTCTTGAATTTGCTTCTCTGCGGTCTTGCGTCGAGGAATTCAGCTTCTCTGAATTCGCTTGTAGACGCAGACGCAAATGAAGCAACCCCCTGAACCTGTCAGCAGACGCAGGCACAGGCGCTTTTGAAGGAATCTCTCATTCCCTCAAAACCGAACGAAACGAAAGCGCGGTGTATCGACAGTTGGCCATTACGGCCTTCGCTTTTCTTCATCCTTAGAAAGGAGGTGATCCAGCCGCACCTTCCGGTACGGCTACCTTGTTACGACTTCACCCCAATCACTTGCCCCACCTTCGGCGGCTGGCTCCCTTGCGGGTTACCTCACCGACTTCGGGTGTTGCAAGCTCTCGTGGTGTGACGGGCGGTGTGTACAAGGCCCGGGAACGTATTCACCGCGGCATGCTGATCCGCGATTACTAGCGATTCCGGCTTCATGCAGGCGAGTTGCAGCCTGCAATCCGAACTGAGAGCGGCTTTTTGGGATTCGCTCCCCCTCGCGGGTTCGCAGCCCTTTGTACCGCCCATTGTAGCACGTGTGTAGCCCAGGTCATAAGGGGCATGATGATTTGACGTCATCCCCACCTTCCTCCGACTTTTAGCCGGCAGTCCCTCTAGAGTGCCCACCTGAATGCTGGCAACTAGAGGCAAGGGTTGCGCTCGTTGCGGGACTTAACCCAACATCTCACGACACGAGCTGACGACAACCATGCACCACCTGTCACCCTGTCCCCCCGAAGGGGGAACGCCCAATCTCTTGGGTTGTCAGGGGATGTCAAGACCTGGTAAGGTTCTTCGCGTTGCTTCGAATTAAACCACATGCTCCACCGCTTGTGCGGGCCCCCGTCAATTCCTTTGAGTTTCAGCCTTGCGGCCGTACTCCCCAGGCGGAGTGCTTATCGCGTTAGCTGCAGCACTAAAGGGTGTGACCCCTCTAACACTTAGCACTCATCGTTTACGGCGTGGACTACCAGGGTATCTAATCCTGTTTGCTCCCCACGCTTTCGCGCCTCAGCGTCAGTTACAGGCCAGAGAGCCGCCTTCGCCACTGGTGTTCCTCCACATCTCTACGCATTTCACCGCTACACGTGGAATTCCGCTCCCCTCTCCTGCACTCAAGTCCCCCAGTTTCCAATGACCCTCCACGGTTGAGCCGTGGGCTTTCACATCAGACTTAAGGAACCGCCTGCGCGCGCTTTACGCCCAATAATTCCGGACAACGCTCGCCCCCTACGTATTACCGCGGCTGCTGGCACGTAGTTAGCCGGGGCTTTCTCGTGAGGTACCGTCACCGCGCCGCCTTGTTCAAACGGCGCTCCTTCGTCCCTCACAACAGAGCTTTACGACCCGAAGGCCTTCTTCGCTCACGCGGCGTCGCTCCGTCAGACTTTCGTCCATTGCGGAAGATTCCCTACTGCTGCCTCCCGTAGGAGTCTGGGCCGTGTCTCAGTCCCAGTGTGGCCGGTCACCCTCTCAGGCCGGCTACGCATCGTCGCCTTGGTGAGCCGTTACCTCACCAACTAGCTAATGCGCCGCGGGCCCATCCGCAAGTGACAGCCAAAGGCCGCCTTTCAACCGAAGACCATGCGGTCTTCGGCGTTATCCGGTATTAGCTCCGGTTTCCCGGAGTTATCCCGGTCTTGCGGGCAGGTTGCCCACGTGTTACTCACCCGTCCGCCGCTGACCAAACCAGAGCAAGCCCTGATTCGGTCCGCTCGACTTGCATGTATTAGGCACGCCGCCAGCGTTCGTCCTGAGCCAGGATCAAACTCTCCAAAAAGAAAGTTGATTGGCTTCATTAGCGTCGACACCGAAGGTGTCGAAACGCTCGCGCTTCGTTTCGTTCAGTTTTCAAGGAACAAACTTATCCCTTCGCTTCAGAAATTCACTTTAATCAAAAGCGACTCTTATAATATATCATTTCTTTTTTCTTATGTCAATATGTTTTTTGTTTTTTTACCGCATTGATGCGGCTTTATTAATATAGCACCTCCTTTTTGATGTGTCAACGGTTGATTCAAGATTTTTTAGGTTACTATGAATAGTGCACACGCATTTCGTGCAACCAAAACGAATCTTGTGTTGATTTCTTTCCACGATGACCCGATCACTACACAGGCCAGTTCGGTTCATACAATTAAGATTCACCAGCGCCATGCGGATGCTCGCTTTCAACTTTATAACGAATCGTTTGCTAAACCTGATAAAACACCTATGCCACGAACACCTCTTGTCTCTCTTCCTTTTAGTTCTTTTTCGAATTCCCGTCAAATCTCCCGTGTGAATCACACTTTTGCTTCCAGAACTACTACACTGCGATATCTCGTGTCACTATTTTTTAAAATTAATATTTATTATCAATATTGAGTAAATATAAATGGCTGTGATAGGATTATTACATCAGCGTAATCCAACCAATCAAGCCAGGGGGAATTGCAGATGATTGTCACAAAAGAAGACTCCAAAGAGAACTTAAACCCGTACGAAGTCGCCAAAAAGCAGATTGAAACCGCAGCGGAAAAACTTGGTTTGGAGCCTCATATCGTTGAAATGTTAAAGCGTCCTATGCGTGTCCTGTCCGTGTCCTTTCCTGTGAAGATGGATGACGGTTCCATTCAAATATTTGAAGGCTACCGTTCCCAACACAACGATGCCTTAGGTCCAACTAAAGGCGGAATCCGATTCCATCCGGATATCACACTAGATGAAGTAAAAGCATTATCGATGTGGATGTCGTTTAAATGTGCGGTTGTCGGCCTTCCTTACGGGGGAGGAAAAGGGGGGGTTATTTGTGATCCGCGAACGCTAAGCACCGGGGAGCTCGAACGAGTCAGCCGCGGATTTATTGAGGCAATTTCGCAAATCATCGGTCCGGATAAGGATATCCCCGCTCCTGATGTATATACAAATCCACAAATCATGGGCTGGATGATGGATACATACAGCCGCATGAATCACGCTTTCTCTCCGGGAGTGATCACCGGAAAACCGCTTATTATTGGTGGTTCAAAAGGTAGAAATGAAGCGACGGCACGCGGCTGTGTCATTACCATTCAGGAAGCGATGAAAAAACTCCATCTGCCATTAAAAGGAGCTACGGTTGCGATCCAGGGATTTGGAAATGCAGGACGCATTGCGGCAAAATTGCTCGCTGAACTCGGATGTAAAATTGTGGCTGTCAGCGATTCAACAGGCGCCATCTATGATCCGGACGGATTAAATCTCGCAACAGTCGAACATGTAAAAGATCACCAAACTTTGCTTGACTATGGTGCCCAATACGAAATCGAGCCATCGCAGTTATTAGAACTCGACGTCGATATTTTAGTTCCAGCCGCCTTGGAAAACGCCATTACCGCTGCCAATGCCGATCGTATCCAGGCAAAAATTATAGCGGAAGCGGCAAACGGGCCAACTTCTCCGGAAGCAGACCAAATTTTGTCGGGCAAAGGCATTATGGTCATTCCCGATATCCTTGCTAATGCGGGCGGCGTCACTGTTTCTTATTTTGAGTGGGTACAAAACTTGATGAACTATTATTGGAGCGAAGAAGAAGTTAATCAGAAACTAGCCGATATCATGGTCCGAAGCTTCCACGCAGTTCACGAAACCGCTGAACAGTACGGGACAGATTTGCGTACTGCTGCTTACATCATTTCAATCAAACGAATGGCAGAAGCTATGAAAGCACGCGGTTGGGTATAACCGTTCTTCCATAAAACAAGGCAGCCTTCCAAGAGCCGGTAACACGGCTTTTGGAAGAACTGCCCTTGATTGTGAATGCCTATTCCCGCAAAAAGACGAAGTAACAAATAAAGACGACAAACAACACATACAACAACGGATGCACGTCTTTGCCGCGGCCTTTCAACAGCATCGTGATCGGATAGAAGATGAAACCGACAGCGATGCCGGTGGCAATGCTATAGGAGAGCGGCATCGTGATGAGCGTGAAGAACGCCGGCACCGCCACCTCAAACTTCTTCCAGTCGATTTCGCCGATCGACGAGGCCATTAAGACACCGACGATGATCAAAGCCGGCGCGGTGACCGGTGCGGTGATGACGCTTAACAGCGGCGAGAAAAACAGCGCGAGCAGGAACAAAATCCCCGTCACGACCGCGGAAAACCCGGAACGCCCCCCGGCGGCGACACCGGCCGACGATTCGATGTATGATGTTGTGGTCGATGTGCCGAATACCGCCCCAACCATGACGGCAGTTGCGTCAACGAGCAACGCTTTGCCGGCGCGCGGCAGTTTGTTGTTTTTTAACAATCCGGCTTGGTTGGCAACCGCCAAAAGGGTACCGGTCGCATCGAAAAAGTCGACAATAAAGAACGTCAAGACGACGCCAAGCATTTTCAGCGAGAGAATATCCGGCAAGTGTTCGATGGCGACGCCAAATGTCGGCGAAATATCTGGAATGGCACCGACAATTTGCTTCGGTACTTCAATCAAGCCGAAAATCATACCGACAACAGCCGTAATGACCATGCCGTAAAAGACGCCGCCGTTTACCTTTTTCACCATTAAAATGACGGTGATGAACAAACCGAAAATGGCAAGCAATGTATTACCGTCCTTCAAATCACTCAATCCGACTAATGTGGCATCGTTATTGACAATGATGCCGGCGTTTTGCAGGCCGATGAACGTAATAAACAGCCCGATTCCGGCGCCAACGGCATACTTCAATTCCACAGGGATGGCGTCAATAATTTTTTCACGAATGCCAGTGAGCGATAAAATCGTAAAAATAATACCCGAGACAAACACACCGGCTAACGCCGTTTGCCACGGAATCCCCATGTGCAGCACAACCGTGAAGGCAAAGAAGGCGTTCAGCCCCATCCCCGGCGCCAGGGCGATCGGGTAGCGGGCCAATACCCCCATTAAAATCGACCCATATGCTGCAGCCAAGGCGGTAGCGACAAACACCGCTCCTTGATCAATGCGCAGTTCATCAGGAAAATCTTGAACCGCCCCTAACGACAATGTAAACGGGTTAACGAACAAAATGTACGCCATCGACAAAAACGTCGTCAACCCGGCGATGATCTCTGTCCGGTAGTTCGTACCGAGCTCGTCAAATTGAAAATACTTTCTCACGTCTGTCCCCCCTATATAAAAAGTAAAAACGCTTCTGTCGCTACCAGAAGCGTTGACTAGGAAGGAATAGCGAATATAGAGAGGACATTGACTCCCTACTTCACATTCCTCGTAGTCAAGCTATTTACGGTAGCCTGGTAGAAACTCCCGAGCCGTATCCCCGGGATTATACGACGGAATTCGACATTATTCACAATCCACGGTTATTGTATCAACACCAACAACCATTGTCAAGAAAAAAGACGAACATTTCATCAGAAATGCCCGTCTTTTGTTCGGGTTTATCAATTTATTCCCACTCAATTGTCGCTGGCGGTTTGCTTGTAATATCATAGACGACGCGGTTGACATGCGGCACTTCATTGACGATGCGCGTTGAAATCCGCTCGAGCACATCCCATGGAATACGAGCCCAATCGGCGGTCATCCCGTCGATCGATGTCACCGCACGAATGGCGACCGTATAATCATACGTGCGGGCGTCCCCCATCACTCCGACGCTGCGAATATCGGGGAGAACGGTGAAATATTGCCAAATGTCACGGTCCAACCCCGCTTTTTGAATTTCTTCGCGCAAAATCGCATCCGATTCGCGGACGATTTCGAGCTTTTCTTCCGTCACTTCACCAAGGACGCGAATGCCAAGCCCCGGTCCCGGGAACGGCTGGCGCCAAACGATTTCGTCCGGAATCCCCAATTGCGTGCCGAGGGCGCGCACTTCGTCTTTAAACAACGTATTGAGCGGTTCGATCAGTTCGAATTTCATATCTTCCGGCAAACCGCCGACGTTATGATGCGATTTGATCGTTTGCGCCGTCGCCGTGCCGCTTTCGATAATATCGGTATAAAGCGTGCCTTGCACTAAAAATTCGATGCCTTCGAGCTTGGCCGCTTCGTCATCAAATACATAAATGAACTCGTTGCCGATGATTTTCCGTTTTTGTTCTGGATCAGCGACCCCTTTTAGTTTCGCCAAAAAGCGTTCTTTCGCATCAACTTTAATGACGTTCATCTGGAACTGCTCACGGAATGTTTTCATGACGCTTTCCGCTTCGCCTTTGCGAAGAAGGCCGTGATCGACAAAAATGCAGGTGAGCTGATCGCCGATGGCACGGTGCACCAACACGGCTGCAACCGACGAGTCAACCCCGCCGCTTAAGGCGCACAACACTTTTTTCCCGCCGACTTGCTCACGAATGCGGTGCACTTGTTCGTCAATGAAGTTTTCCATCGTCCAGTCGCCACGGCATCCGCATACGTCAAAAACAAACCGCTTCAACACATCGTTTCCATAAACAGAATGGCGCACTTCCGGATGGAATTGCACCCCATACCATTTTCGCTGTTCATCGCTCATCGCGGCGATCGGACACGAAGCGCTTGTCGCATCAACAGTAAAACCAGGCGGCGGCGCAGTCACTAAATCGCCGTGGCTCATCCAGACGACTTGCTCATCCGGCAGGCCGTGGAAAAGCAGCGAGTTGTTTTTTACTTGAATGAGCGCCTTCCCGTACTCACGGTGCGCCGCTTTTTCCACCTTGCCCTCTAAATGGTGCGCCATGAGCTGCATACCGTAGCAAATCCCAAGAATCGGCAGCCCGAGATCAAAAATCGCCGGATCACATGAAAATGCCTGCTCATCATACACGCTGTTCGGCCCGCCGGAAAAAATGATCCCTTTCGCGTTCAACGCGCGAATGTCGTCGGCGCGAATCGTATGCGGGTGCAGTTCGCTGTAAACGCCAAATTCGCGAATGCGGCGGGTAATCAGTTGGTTATATTGGCTTCCGAAGTCCAACACGACGATCATTTCCTGGTTCATGTTCTCCACCCCGTCCAAAAAATAAGCGCTGCCAGCGCCCAAAAAACACGGATGAAGGCAGAATGGCAGCGTCTTCTGCCTTCATAGTCAGGCCGTTTACGGCGGCCCGGTAGAGACACGCAGGCCATATTCCCGCGCATATATGAAGGGCTTGCGTCCTATTCGTATGCAAATTTGAATTCATTCTATCAACTTGCCGGCAGGCGGTCAAGAGATCGTCTTTTTTATTAAATTTTCCCACAATTGGCGCACCTCAAGACTATCGTCCGCACCATAGCCCACACCGTAAACAACCTGTTCATACCATTTCGTCAGCCGCACCATTTCATCGGTCTCGAATAACCGGTCCACTTGGGCGGCGTATTGACGTAACGTTTCGTGCGGTTTCCGCTTCACCCCGTAATCGTGCAAATGGCGCAGCAACGCAGAATACGCAGGGACGAGCCATTCCGGTCCGCTGCTTTGCCGGCGGCGAAACCGAAAGAGCGTCCAGCGCGGCCACCATCTTCTCCTTGTCGCATAGCCAACCCCTCCAAGCGCGGCCGCCGCCGCCAGCGCAGCCAACCCTGTTTGCCATGACCAAGCGTCTGCCATCTTCTTCCACCAACGTTCCCCCGTTGTCGAAGGCTGCTCAAGCAATTGATCAAGCGGCACCCGCGGCGTTTCCTGTTCTTCCGGTTGCAAAGCCGGCGCCGGCTCTTCCGGATTTGGCGAGGTAAGCGAGAACGAATACGGGTTGACAAACCCTTGCGTCGGCTCGAACGGCACCCAGCCGACGCCTTCAAAATACACCTCCACCCACGAATGTGCGTCATTGTTGCGGATTTCGTAAACGTTTTGCCCGTCCCGTTCCCCAATAAGCCGTCCCGACGTATAGCCTTTCACCCAGCGCGCTGGGATGCCAAGCGAGCGCACGAGCACGACCATAGAAGTCGAGAAGTTGTCGCAATACCCTTGCTTTGTCTCAAACAAAAACTGGTCGACGTAATCTTGATGGGCTCCTGGAACGGCAACGTCCGTCGTTTCGTACGTATACCCGTTCATATGGAAATATTGTTCAATGGCTTTCACTTGATCGTACGCCGTCTCGTTTCCATCAGCAATTTGTTTCGCGAGATCGCGCACCCGCTGCGGAAGCGTATCCGGCAGTTGTGTATAACGTTTCAAAAGGAGTGGATCTTGGACAGGAGGCGCTGCCCGCAACACCTCGATCGGAAAATCCGGTTCCATATACGTGAGCGTATACCGGCGGATCGGAAGGGCATTCGCATTGGCGTCGGTCGTATAAATTTTTTCTGTCGCCAGATGCATCCGGTAGACAATGGCATTGGCCGTTTGCACTCGCTGCAAGCCGAGCGGATAGATAAGATGAAACGCTTGATCATGTCGGGTGATTTCCGCCATCTGCTCGACTGTCTTGACGTTGTCGCTCCACCATTCATACCCGACTGGCGCCCCGTTTTCAAATGAACGGACTTGCTCGCTTCCGGATGCCTCCCATCCCTTTCCAGTATAAATGTCTTTCGTTTCCACTCGCCAATAATGGCGGCGCGCATCTTCCGCCATGAAAACAACTGTATCATCAGCGATAAACGGGCCGCCGAGCCGCGAATCATTTTGCCCATAGCCGATTTTCTTGACCCCAACGGCCGCCGGGACATCGGGATCTTCTCCCGGATTGGCGGCATAGCTGCGGATGAACGCCACCGGATCCGGCCATTGGGGCGGCAGCTTAGGCCCCGCATATCCAAAAGCAACCGCAATGGCAGGAAGGAACAACGCCACTGCCCGCCACTTTCCGGCCGCAAACACCATTCCCCCAGTCCGCAGCCGCTCGCCATGCAGCCAAGCAAACGCCAAAAACCCAATCCCGACAAGACGGACGATCGCCGCGTTGCCGCTATGCGGCGAAAACGTATCAAGCACAGTGACATAGCAGACTGTCGCCGCGTACGGGACAAACCACCATTTTCTCCGCATAACGAACCAATGCCAGGCAAACGACGCCGCCCATAAAAGCGCAAAAAACGCGACTGTGCGCACTAAATCGCTCGGCATGGATGAAGCGTCCGCCTCCAGCCAAACAAGACTATCCCGCCAAAGGCGATGCGGGATCCCCCAGATTGACCGTCCATCAAACCAACCGTCAAGCGCCCACCATATAAAGGCGGTTTTTCCGAAAGCCGACAGCCAGACAGGAAGGCGAAGGGCGTAAAACAGGAAACAAACGGCGACAAACAAAGCGAACGTTTCGATATGTTCTGTGTCTGTCAACGTGCCAAGCGGCCAAAGCCATTCCATAAGCAGCCAGGCGGCAACCATGTTGGGCAGCGCGACGGATATGACCGTAGACGCCAACTGTTTCATTTCTCCTTCCCTCCTTGCCAGACGGTTTGCAAGGTGGGCGGGGCGATGTGCGACACATACACTCCGCTATGGCGCAGCCGATCCGCCTCATTTCGCTCTTCCTCCCCCCACCTGTCACTGACAACGTACAGCACGACACGGCGCTTTGATGCCATTTCGCGCAGCTGCCCGACCCATTCGGCGGATAACGAGGACGTGACCATGATGTATCCAGCCGCTGTCCGGTCGTTGATTTCCTCCATCAAGATGCGGGCGAGAGGCTCGTTCCGGTCATCGTGCGCTTCCGCCAACTTGAGAAGGAGCGACTGCCACTGGTCATT
This sequence comes from Geobacillus genomosp. 3, assembly GCF_000445995.2. Taxonomy (GTDB): domain Bacteria; phylum Bacillota; class Bacilli; order Bacillales; family Anoxybacillaceae; genus Geobacillus. The sequence goes on along the minus strand of NC_022080.4, from coordinate 243,701 downwards.
ATGGCGGCGCGGCTTTACAAAAGAACGCTCTTTTCCAGCCACAAGCAACCCGACCGGCACTCCGTCATCGATCAACGCCTTTGCCACAGAAGCGGCGAGCGTCACGAGCTCCTCAAACGATCGGGACGGCGCGCCGTCGAGCACTACGATCCAATCGTCGTTGCGCTGCTCATCGAATTCTTTTGTCATCAGCTCCTGCCTGCGCGCCGACGCCTTCCAATGCACCCACGACATTTTATCCCCAGGCACGTACTCACGGGCGCCGGCTGCGACCACCATATCGCGGTGAAGCGGAATGGGCCGCGCCGCTTTTCCGTGCGCAAACCATTCGCGCACCGCCTCAGCCGGCCATTCGATATAGCGTGGGTAAACGATGACGGTGCACGGGGCATGAAATGAAGCCGTTTTGCGGACCCAACCAAACGCATCGTGCACCTCGAGGCGAATCGTATCCAACGAATGACGACCGCGCGGCAAAGAAAGCGACCACGTACAAACGAGGCGGCGGCGCAACGGCCAGGCGATCATTGCCCCTCCGTTCTGCTCCCCTTCAGCCACCACCACGGCCGCCATCGGAATCAGCCATGGCAAATCGATGTGGGCGGTGACAGGAATGCGATCCCCGGCCCAGTAGCGGCGCCCGGCCGGCACCGTCCGCCGGACCGCGGTGCGCTTAAGCGGATATATCGCGATCAAGAGCGCATACAACCCAAACGGCAAAAAACTATAAAACAAAAACCAGCTGACAAACCCACCTTGGAACATAGCGTACGAAAACAAAACCGCCGTCAAGAGCAACAGCCGGGCGAGAGCAGGCCAACAACGCCTGTTCCATGTTCTCTTCATCGTTACCTCCGCCCTTGCACCGGCACTGGCGTGCGGGCAACAAGCTGACTGACGACCATTTCAGCATCAAGCTTGTCCCATTTCGCTTCCGGGCGAATAAGCAGGCGATGAGCCAACACGTAGGGAGCGAGGTGCTGCACATCATCCGGGATGACAAAATCGCGGCCATGAATGCATGCGTACGCTTGCGCCGCCTTCATCAAGGCGACTGACCCGCGCGGGCTGACGCCTAAATAGACCGCTTCATGTGTTCGGCTTTGCTGAATAAGATCGACGATATACCGCTTCACCGTGTCGCTCACATGCACATCCGAAACCTTTTGTTGCAGGGCCAGCAGTTCGTCAAGCGACATCACCGGCCCGATCTCCGAAAGCGGCGCCGCTTTTTCCAACCGGTTTAACATTTCGATTTCCTCGTCGGGAGACGGATAGCCCATGTGCAGCTTCACCAAAAACCGGTCAAGCTGAGCCTCGGGGAGCGGGTACGTTCCTTCATATTCAATCGGATTTTGCGTCGCCATCACTAAAAACGGCTGCGGCAGCGCCCGGGTGACGCCGTCAACGGTCACGCTTCCTTCTTCCATCGCTTCCAGGAGCGCCGATTGCGTCTTCGGCGACGTCCGGTTGATCTCATCGGCAAGCACGATATGGGCGACGATCGGCCCGGGCTTGTACTCAAACCGCTGCGTTTTCGGATTATAAACGGAAACGCCGATCACATCGCTCGGCAACAAGTCCGGCGTAAATTGAATGCGCTTCAGCTCAGCGCTGAACGATTTCGCCAACGCACGCACCAACATCGTCTTGCCGACGCCGGGAACGTCTTCAAGCAGCACATGACCTTTAGCCAATAACGCTGTTAAACTGAGGAGGATGACCTCTCGTTTCCCGACGATAACTTGCTCAATGTTGCGGACAACCTTTTCAAAGGAGGAAAGCAGCGGTTCGTTAATCGCCATGACATCAAACTCCTTTTATCGTAATCAATGAATCTTTTAGAGGTAGACAATATATCGTTTATACTATTAATATAATATCGAATATACGCAACTTTTGGAATCAATTTGCAACAAAGGGGAGGAGAAAAATGGGAAAACCCAAATGGACGATGATCGGTCCGGGGCTGATTGTCGCTGCGACCGGGGTCGGGGCTGGAGACTTGGTGGCCGCCCTTGTCGCCGGAACGAACTACGGCCTTGTCTTTATGTGGGCGATTATCGTCGGTGCAGTGTTCAAATTTGTGTTGAATGAAGGGGTCGGCCGTTGGCATTTGCTCAGCGGCAAAACCATTTTCGAGGGCTGGCAATCGATGGGGAAATGGGCCTCGATTTATTTTGGCGTGTACGCCATCATTTGGGGATTTGTCTATGGGGCGGCCGGCACGTCATCATGCGCCTTGGCGATGTCAGCGATGATCCCGTCCATCCCGCTTTGGGCGTGGGCCGTCATCCACGGAGTAGCCGGCTTTGCGATTACTTGGTCCGGCCGCTTTCAATTGTTTGAGCGAGTTATGAACGTGCTCGTCGGACTCATGTTCATTACCGTTGTCGGCTCAGCTCTTCTTGTCTTGCCGCAACTGGACGATCTTTGGAAAACGGCAGTGCCCGACTTGCCGAAAGGCTCGCTGTTATACGCTCTCGGACTGATCGGCGGTGTCGGCGGTTCGATCACGATGGCATCATACGGTTACTGGCTGCAGGAAAACGGATGGAAAGGCCGCTCCTATGTGTCGCCGATGCGCTATGACTCCGCTATTGCCTATATCGTCACCGCCATCTTTACTTTATCGCTGCTTGTGCTTGGGGCAGCCTTGCTGTACGGCACTGACACGACGATCAGCGGCGAGCAAGGACTTGTCTCGTTCGCCACGATCATGGGCAACGAACTGAATCCGGCTGCCCGTTGGCTCTTTTTGCTCGGCTTTTGGTCGGCGTCATTTACGTCGGTCATCGGCGTTTGGAACGGCGTTTCGTATTTGTTTGCCGATTTTGTCCGCAATGTGCGAAAGAAACCTGTGGGCGCAGAATCGCTCAACCGGACAAAAGCGTTCCGGTTCTACGTCTTTTGGCTCACCTTCCCGCCGATGCTCTTGCATTTCATCGGCAAACCGGTCGGACTCATTATCGTCTATGGAGCGCTCGGCGCGCTGTTTATGCCGTTTTTGGCTGTCACACTTCTTTACTTGCTTAATTCGAAAAAAGCGCTTCCGAACGAAGGACGCAACCATTGGCTGTCGAACGCACTGCTCGCTCTTTGCCTGGCACTGTTTGCCGTATTGTCCATCAATGAACTAATCCGCCTGTTTGCCTAGAAAAAACGCTCATCCCGTTTTTCACGGGATGGGCGTTTTTGGACTAAATCATCTTTTCTGGTCTTACCCATTGCTCGTACTGCTCAACGGTAACATACCCGGTTTTTAATGCCGCTTCCTTGAGCGTCAACCCTTCGCGGTGGGCAAGTTTGGCGATTTCCGCCGCCCGGTCATAGCCGATATGCGGGCTTAACGCCGTCACGAGCATGAGCGAACGCTCCACATACTCCTTCATCTTCGCTTCGTTCACTTTCAGCCCTTGGGCGCACCGCTTATCAAACGAACGAATCGCATCGCCGAGCAGTTGCACCGACTGGATGGCGTTGTAGGCGATGACCGGTTTAAACACATTCAATTGAAAGTTGCCTTGGCTCGCCGCAAAACCGATGGCGGCGTCATTGCCGAACACCTGCACGGCGACCATCGTCATCGCTTCGCTTTGCGTCGGATTCACTTTGCCCGGCATGATCGAGCTTCCTGGTTCATTCGCCGGAATGATGATTTCGCCAAGCCCCGAGCGCGGTCCGCTTGCCAGCCAGCGGATGTCATTGGCGATTTTCATCAAATCGGCGGCGAGCGCCTTCAACGCCCCGTGGACGTACACGATCTCATCATGGCTCGTTAACGCATGGAACTTGTTCGCCGCCGAGCGGAATGGATAACCGGTTTGCGCTTTTAGCTGCTCGGCTACCTGCTCGCCAAATCCCGGCGGCGCATTGATCCCGGTGCCGACCGCCGTACCGCCGATCGCCAAATCAAGCAGCTTCTCACTCGCCTCCATGATCATCGCTTTGCTTTTTCCAAGCATCGTCCGCCACCCGGAAATCTCCTGCCCAAACGTGAGCGGTGTGGCATCTTGCAAGTGGGTGCGCCCGATTTTGATCGTCTTCTCATATTGGCGTGCTTTCTCAGCAAACGTTTCGATCAAGCCGTCAAGCGCTGGCAGAAGGTGCGTTTGAATTTTTGTGTAGATCGCGATATGCATCACTGTCGGAAACGTGTCGTTCGAACTTTGTGACATATTCACATCATCGTTCGGATGGATGCTCCCCTCACCGTCCGCGAGCAGCTCGTTCGCTCTTCTCGCCACCACTTCGTTGACATTCATATTTGTCTGCGTCCCGCTTCCCGTCTGCCAGACGACGAGCGGAAAATGGTCATCCCATCGGCCCGCCAAAATTTCCTCGCACGCGGCGACAATCGCCTGTTGCTTCGCTTCACTCAATTTCCCAACCCGATGGTTGACGACGGCCGCCGCCTTTTTCAGCTCAGCGTAGGCGTAAATGAGTTCCAACGGCATTGTTTCCGTGCCGATGCGAAAGTTTTGCCGGCTTCGCTCCGTCTGCGCACCCCAGTACTTATCGGCCGGCACCCGCACCTCACCGAGCGAATCGCGTTCAATTCGTTCGTTCATCGGATGATCCTCCTTCGAGTAAACGCCTTCATTATGTTGTTATTCCCGTTTTGCCCCATTCAACAAGTCAAAATCGATGAAAAAAGATATTTTAACTGTTATAATAAATCATAAATAAAACAACAAAACAGAAAAGTAATATCATTCCTTTTACCTAAAAAATATTCCATTAAAAAATTTTTGACCCATCATCAAAAAGGGGACTTGCATTTTCAAGACAAATCTTGCACCAATATTTAACAAAATACGATATCCAATAATTCAGTAGGGAAATAGTGATTTTAGTTTCCTCTACTTGGATGTTTTTCTTTTTAAGTATATTTTATGGAATTTAACTCTATTTTTACAAAAGGGGATGACTTGCACCAATATGGGTAGACTATACATAAACTAACTCATCGTCCTCGCACACGTCCGCTTAAAAACCAAATTAAAAATGATTGTAAATCATCTCTGATCAATACAAATCAAGAACTACTTGTCCGATACAGGTGCCTACACCTAAACCGGCACCTTTATTAATAAACAAACATTCACAAGGAGGAGCATGGTCATGAATATTAGAGAAAGCGAACTTCCGGGAATTGGTTGTAAATTCGAAATTATTACTCGAAACCAAGATAAACTCGTCATCGTGATCCATGATGATGGGAGAAGGGAAATTTATCACTTTGATTCCGACGATTACGATGAAGTGGTCAGCAGTGTCACATTAAGCGACCAAGAGGCGCGGCAAATCGCCGGCATACTCGGGGGAATGGCCTACAAACCAAAGGCGCTTGAGAGCGTTGAATTTGCTTTTGATGATTTAATTATCGAATGGTTTCAGGTGGAGCCAAACGCCCCCGCTGTCAATAAAAAAATCGGTGATCTCGATATAAGAAGCCAATTTGGTGTTACAGTGATTGCCATTAAAAAGAAACACTCCCAAAAATCTCATAATCCTGGACCAGATACAGTGATTGAAGCCGGAGATACATTAGTGATATCTGGAGAAAGGCAACAGATTAAGGAAATTATCAGCAAATTGTTGTCGAATAAGGAGTGATGTAAATAAATGGATCACTTAGTATTGGAAGTGGGAACTGCGCTCGTTTTAATTGCTATCGGAGCCATGATCGCTAACAGGTTGAATTTCTCGATTATCCCCTTTCTCATTATCATCGGTATGATAGTAGGTCCTCATGCCCCCACGATTGGGATCATTGACTTAACCTTTATCGAAAGCAATGAAATCATCCAATTTTTAGGAAGAATCGGGGTGCTATTTTTACTCTTTTATTTAGGTCTCGAGTTTTCTGTAGGCAAGTTGATTAAGTCCGGAAAAAACATTGTGATCGGCGGAAGCTTTTATGTCGCGTTAAACTTCGTTTTAGGGCTGCTTTACGGCCGGATCGTCGGAATGCCTTGGTCAGAAACGCTTATTATTGCCGGACTTCTTAGTGTATCGTCGAGCGCGATTGTAGCAAAAGTTCTCGTCGATTTAAAACGAACCGCCAATCCGGAAACAGAGCTTATTTTAGGAATGATCCTTTTTGACGACATTTTTTTAGCACTATTTTTAACGACAATCTCAGGCTTTTTGCTTTCCGGTTCCACCTCATTTTTGGGAATCAGCTTGTCTGTGTTAACGTCCGTCGGCTACATGTTGCTGTTTTTTGTCGTCGCCCGAAAAGGAGCACCTTTGCTCAATAAATGGCTAAACATTAAATCCGATGAAATATTTATCATCGTCATATTCGCCATTCTGTTTTTTATTGCCGGTTTTTCCGAAACCATTCACGTTGCCGAGGCTATTGGCGCCTTATTGCTCGGGCTTGTCTTTTCAGAAACGGAACATCGCGATCGCATTGAACATTTAGTGATTCCGTTCCGAGACTTTTTTGGAGCCGTCTTTTTCTTTAGCTTCGGATTGAGTATTGACCCTTCCACTTTAATTGATGCGTTTTGGCTCTCCTTAGGGGCTGTCGTCGTGACCTTAATCGCCAATATGGTGGCCGGCATGATAGCCGGGAGAAGAGCAGGTTTATCCCACAAAGCCTCCACAAACATCGGGTTAACGATTACGGCGCGCGGCGAGTTTTCCATTATTGTGGCGAACCTGGGGATTACAGCAGGGTTAAACCCTATACTAACCCCGTTTACAGCCCTTTACGTTCTTATGCTTGCTATATTAGGACCGCTCTTCGCAAGAGAGAGCAAAAGTGTTTATAAATGGCTGAACAAAGTATTCAAATGGGACGAAAAAGCCAAAAATGAAAAGAAAGAAAAGCTAAAAGTTGCAGAAAAAAACTGAACGCTCTCCTACCCGGGCGAACGCTTCAGTGACAAGAAAAAACGCGATTGATTTTCACCGATCACATGGCCAAAAAGGCGGTTCGCTCCGCCTTCTTTTTCGTTGTTCATCTTTCTCCTCTCCTCCCTTAAAATCCGTGACGAGCAACGGCCTATATATTCCCCTCAAACTGTAGATAAATGGCTCTTTCACGAAAGAAAAATATGAATCACATCCAAGCAATAGGAGTTTTGATCCAACATGGATGATTTTCGTGGTCAAAATGCGGCCAAAAGAAAAAGAACACCGGGGAAACCCCCAGTGTTCCAAGGTTTTTTGCGGTAAGATTACATCATGCCGCCCATGTCCGGCATGCTCGGGTTGCCGCCTTTATTTTCCTCCGGTTTGTCAGCCACAACGGCTTCTGTTGTCAGCACCATGGCGGCAACAGATGCAGCGTTTTGCAGCGCCGAACGAGTTACTTTCGTCGGGTCGACGATACCGGCTTCGATCATGTCTACCCACTCGCCCGTTGCCGCATTGAAACCAACACCTGCTTTTTCGTTTTTCAGACGCTCAACAATGATCGAGCCTTCCAAACCAGCGTTTTGCGCGATTTGGCGAACCGGCTCTTCGATCGCCCGCAAGACGATTTTCACACCCGTTGCCTCATCGCCCTCTGCTTGGATGGCCGCGACTTTGTTGTAAACGTTCATCAACGCCGTGCCACCGCCGGCAACAATGCCTTCTTCAACTGCAGCGCGAGTCGAGTTGAGCGCGTCTTCGATGCGCAGTTTGCGTTCTTTCAATTCCGTTTCCGTTGCCGCGCCGACTTTGATCACTGCTACGCCGCCAGCCAATTTCGCCAAGCGTTCTTGCAGTTTTTCGCGGTCGAATTCAGACGTTGTTTCTTCAAGCTGCGCACGAATTTGGTTGACGCGCGCTTTGATGCGTTCAGAATCGCCAGCGCCTTCGACGATCGTCGTCGTTTCTTTCGTCACGACCACTTTCGACGCACGGCCAAGCGACGCAATCGTTGTCGATTTCAGTTCGCGACCGAGCTCTTCGGAGATGACTTCACCGCCTGTTAAAATCGCAATGTCTTCGAGCATCGCTTTACGGCGGTCACCGAAGCCAGGCGCTTTAACGGCTACCGCGTTGAACGTACCGCGCAGTTTGTTGACGACGAGCGTTGCCAATGCTTCGCCTTCGACATCTTCGGCAATGATCAAGAGCGGACGGCCGTGTTGGACGACTTGTTCTAAAATCGGCAACAGTTCTTGGATGCTCGATACTTTTTTGTCCGTAATCAAGATGTACGGATTTTCGAGAACAGCTTCCATTTTTTCCGTATCCGTAATCATGTACGGCGAAACATAGCCGCGGTCGAATTGCATCCCTTCGACAACATCGAGTTCTGTCGTAAAGCCTTTCGATTCTTCGAGCGTGATGACGCCGTCATTGCCGACGCGTTCCATCGCTTCAGCGATCAATTGACCGACTTCCTCATCAGCCGCCGAGATCGCAGCAACTTGAGCAATCGACTCTTTCCCTTTGATCGGTTTGGAGATGGCTTTTAACTCTTCAACAGCAACCGCCACCGCCTTTTCAATCCCGCGGCGGATGCCCATCGGATTCGCGCCGGCTGCTACGTTTTTCAGGCCTTCACGAATCATGGCCTGCGCCAATACGGTAGCAGTTGTCGTCCCGTCCCCAGCGATGTCGTTCGTTTTGCTGGCGACTTCAGCGACTAATTTCGCGCCCATGTTTTCAAACGGATCTTCGAGCTCGATTTCTTTTGCAATGGTTACCCCGTCATTCGTGATGAGCGGAGAACCGAATTTTTTCTCCAATACAACGTTGCGGCCTTTCGGACCCAACGTAACTTTCACCGCATCTGCGAGTTTGTCCACCCCGCGCAACATCGCACGGCGCGCTTCTTCGCTGAACTTAATTTCTTTTGCCATACCCCGTTACCTCCTTATGAATTAGTCGCACTGCATGCCGTAAAAAAGTTAAGTATTCGTGTCATGAATAAAGTTGCGTATTTCGTATGTTTTTCAGAATGTTTATGTGGTAAACGCATATATTAGCCGATGACGGCTAAAATATCGCTTTCACGCAAAATTAAGTATTCTTTGCCGTCGTATTTCACTTCCGTGCCGGCATATTTCGAGAAAATGATCCGGTCGCCGACTTCGACTTCCGGCGCGACACGTTGGCCGTTATCGAGCACGCGGCCTGTGCCGACAGCAACGACGCGGCCTTCTTGCGGCTTTTCTTTCGCCGTATCCGGCAGCACGATGCCGCTGGCCGTTTTTTCTTCGGTTTCCACGATTTCAATGACAATACGATCGCCTAATGGCTTCAACACGGGAAACAACCTCCTTAACGATAGTTTTCACCGTTCTTATTAGCACTCATCACAATCGAGTGCTAACACACTTATAATATTAATGAACTCTTCTCCGTTTTGCAAGTAGGAAATACAAAAAAATAACTGTTTTTCTTTTATACGAGAGGAAAGGAGAAAATGAGCTGAACCGCCCCCTCAGCCCATGCGCCTGTCCGCTCGAACCCGTTTTCATTATTGCACATTTCCGAAACCGATAAACAGCGTCTGCTCATTTTTTTGCCATCACGATCCGCCTCTGATAGGCGCGCTTTTCTTATCATTTCGCGGAACATGTGCTACAATACGGATATATTTGAAATAAAGGGGTAAAGTGATTTGAAACGCCACTACTGGTATGTCATTATCACATATATCGCCATGCAGCTGTCTGCCTTTGTCGGCGTGCCGCTCCTCCGTGCCCTCGGCGTTGGTCAAGGTGCACAAACACGCCTTGAAGCAGCGAAAATCGCCTCCGGGTATTGGGCGGTCATCAGCTTTTTATTGGCTTTTGCCATCATTTTATGGTTGCTCCGCGGCGACCGCGATGAGCGGGCGATGCGGCGTCTGTCGCTTGCTTCGTCATGGATGTGGGCGATCTCGGGCGTCTTTTTGGCGCTCGCATCGCAAAGCATTGCTGCCAATATCGAATGGCGTCTATTGGGCATCGAGCCAGGCTCGGAAAACACACAGCACATCATTGACATCATCCGCCTGACGCCATTGCTCGTCGTCGTCACGTCGATCGTCGGCCCGATTTTAGAGGAGCTCATTTTCCGCAAAATCATTTTTGGCTCGCTTTATGAAAAGTACAACTTTTGGTTTGCGGCACTGGTCAGCTCTCTTCTGTTCGCCATCGTGCACATGGAGCCGGAACATTTGCTTTTGTACACGTCCATGGGGATGGTATTCGCCTTTTTATACGCCAAAACCGGGCGCATTTTCGTGCCAATGTTCGCCCACGTAGCGATGAATACGTTTGTCGTTGTCGTTCAAATTTTGTTGGCTGATGAATTGGAAAACATGATGCGTCAGGCGGAACTGCCGTTGGCTGTTTGGAGGTTTTGGCTATGACGCGCCACCCGCGGCTGTTTTCGCTCCCGTATTTCATCTTGGGCTTCCTGTTTACGTATTTGGCGATTGAAAGCGTCCATGAAACCATTTGGAATGTCACGACGATCGCGTTGGCAGCGTTGGCCGCTTTTGATTTCAGCACTGCCCTTCGCCTGTTCTTCACACCAAGACGATGAAACCCTCCCGTTGGGGAGGGTTTTTGCCTGGCGCCGTATCAACCGTCCTCTCGCTGTTGTCCGTAACGTGAATCAACGCTTTCCTGCTCCGCCGCTAATTGTGCCTTTCGATAGCCAATTTTTGCAATCCATATGCTTCCTTCATACAAAAGCGTCAGTGGAATCATGACGATCACTTGCGACAACACATCTGGCGGTGTAATGGCCGCCGCCAATATCAACAGAGCCAAATACGCATACTTGCGGATGTGAACAAGAAGTTGCGGCGTAATCAATCCTAAACGGGTGAAAAACAACACAACAATCGGCAGCTGAAACACAATGCCAAACGGCAACACGAGCTGGAGCAAAAACTGGAAATATTCGTTAATGCCGATCATCTGTTGAATGCCGAGCCGTTCCGCCAACTGATTCATAAACCGGACGACAAATGGAAACAAGACGAAATACGCAAAACTAACCCCAGCTAAAAATAGAATGATCGACGCCGGAATATAGCTGAGCGTCACCCGCCGCTCTTTTTCATACAGCCCTGGGCTGACAAACGCCCAAATTTGGTACAGCAACACCGGAGCAGACAGCACAGCGGCGAGCACAAAGGCAAACTGAAAATATACTTTAATCGGATCGGTGAGACGGAAAGCGTTCATCGTTAGTTGTTTTGCCTCGGCGGTCTGCTGCAAATACACAATAACGTCATCGACAAAGAAGAAACTGGCAATGAGCGCCGCGGCGAAAAAGAGAAGCACGATGATAAGCCGTTTCCGCAGCTCTCCGAGGTGTTCATACACCGACATTTCTTTGTCATTCATCGTTTCCCCATCCTGCCTTGTCACCGGTCGGTTTTGTTTTCCTCGTCATCGGCCAACCCTTTCGTTGCATCTTTAAACTCGCGCAGCGACTGGCCGAACGACCGCCCGAGCTCCGGCAATTTTTTCGCGCCAAACAGCAGCAAAATCACAAGGACAATCAAAATGTATTTCACGCTTTATTCTCTCCTTTATGATGGCGATGGATAATTTTTCAAAAAATAAACGAGCGACTGCAATTCAATGGCCAAATCGATATGGTGGACGCGGATATGCCTCGGTACATTCAAGCGCGCCGGGGTGAAGTTTAAAATGCCTTTAATCCCCCGGGCGACAAGGCGGTCGGTAAGCGCTTGGGCCACCGCGGCCGGCACGGTTAAAATGGCGACCGGAATATCGCCGCCAAGCCGCTCCTCGAGCTCATTGAGATGATAGACTGGCACACCGCCGACTGTCGATCCGACTTTCCGTTCATCGACATCAAACGCCATGACAATTTTTGTGTTGTTATTTTTCGAAAAGTTGTAGTTTAAAAAGGCGGTGCCTAAATTGCCGACTCCGAACAAGGCGACTTCCGTCACTTCATCCTCTTCAAGCGTTTGGCGGAAAAACGACAACAAATAATTCACATTATACCCGTACCCTTTTTTGCCGAGGGCGCCAAAATACGAAAAGTCGCGGCGAATCGTCGCCGGGTCGACTTTCACCGCCTCGCTTAGCTCGGCAGAGGATACACGCTGTTTGCCTGACGCATGCAAGTTCTTCAAAAACCGGTAATACAGCGGCAGCCGTTTCGCGGTTGCCTGCGGAATTTTCGGTTGTTCGTTGCTCATGGTTTCATCCCCCAACTAATCGGTTTTCCGTCGATAATGGCCGGACTTCCCGCCCGTTTTTTCGACCAAATACGTCGGACCGATGATCATCCCTTTATCAATCGCTTTGCACATATCATACACGGTTAACGCACACACCGAGGCGGCCGTCAGCGCTTCCATTTCCACCCCTGTGCTCCCTTTCGTCTTGACCGTCACGGTCATCACAAGTTTATACGCTTCCGCCTCTTTTTCCCAAGCAAAGGCAATATCGACGCCTTTTAACATGAGCGGATGGCACATCGGAATGAGATCGGCCGTTTTTTTCGCCGCCATCACTCCGGCCACTTGGGCCACGGCCAACACGTCCCCTTTCCCGATGGCGTTGTTCGTTATTTTTTCATAAATCTCTTCGCTGACGGTGATGCTCGTTTTTGCCACTGCCACCCGTACCGTGTCTTCCTTGTTGGTAATATCGACCATTTTCGCGCGTCCTTGTTCATTGAAATGAGTAAACGACGACAAGACAATCTCCTCCACTTATAAACTATACACGATTTTTCATTATCTGTCTTTGACCGTTTTGACGACATACGTTAAACTATTCCGAGAGGTGAAACGACATGATGATTTTGCAGGTGCACCAGCTCACGAAATATTTTGGCGCTGACCTTATTTTATCGAATATAAAACTAGAAATACAGTCCCGCGACCGAATCGCTCTCGTCGGCCGCAACGGCGCAGGAAAATCGACATTGTTAAAAATCATCGCCGGCGAACTTTCTTACGACAGCGGCGAGATCATCAAGCCAAGCCATATCAAGATTGGCTATTTGGCGCAAAGCAGCAGTCTTGACTCGTCACGTTCCATTTGGGACGAGATGCTCGACGTGTTCGCACCGCTTCGGGCGATCGAAGCACAGTTGGCAGAGTTCGGCACCCAACTTGGCGACCCAGATGTGCTCGCCGATCCATCTCGCTACGAAAAAACGCTCAAAGCCTATGACGAACTGCAAGAGCAGTACAAAGAACAAGGGGGCTACCAGTACGAAGCCGACATCCGCTCTGTTTTGCACGGGCTGCAATTTTCGTCATACGATTACAAAACAACGCCCGTTTCCTCGCTAAGCGGCGGACAGCGGACGCGGCTTGCCCTCGGAAAACTTCTATTATCTAAGCCGGATTTGCTGATTTTAGACGAGCCGACCAACCATTTGGATCTTGAAACACTCTCTTGGTTGGAGCAATATTTGCAGGCATACCCTGGCGCCGTCCTGCTCGTTTCCCACGACCGCTATTTTTTAGATAAAGTCGTCACTGAGGTATACGAGCTGTCCAACGCGACACTTAAGCGGTATACGGGCAACTATAGCCGCTATTTGGAACAACGGGCCGAGCAATATGAACAAGAGTTAAAACGATATGAGAAACAGCAAGAACAAATCGCCCGTCTCGAAGACTTCATCCGGCGCAACATCGCCCGCGCCTCGACGACCAAACGAGCGCAAAGCCGACGAAAACAGCTAGAAAAAATGGAACGGCTCGAACGCCCCACTGGAGATGAGAAATCGGCCTCCTTTTCCTTCTCGATCGAACGGCCTAGCGGCCATGAAGTGCTTACCGCCGAAGAACTGGCCGTTGGTTACGGCGAGGGAACACCCGTCATCCGTCAAATCAGCTTTCGCATCACGCGTGGAGAAAGCATCGCCTTAGTCGGACCGAACGGCATCGGCAAATCAACATTGCTAAAAGCGGTCGCCCGTCGGCTTCCTGTCCAAGCAGGAAGGCTTCGCTACGGCTCAAACGTCCAAATCGGCTATTATGATCAAAATCAAGCCGATTTATCATCGAATAAACGAGTGCTTGATGAACTATGGGATGCCTACCCGGACAAAACCGAGAAAGAAATCCGCACCGTGCTCGGCAACTTTTTATTTTCCGGCGATGACGTCTTAAAACCGGTCTCGGCGTTAAGCGGCGGGGAAAAGGCGCGCCTGGCGCTCGCCAAACTGATGCTGCAAAAGGCGAACGTTCTTATTTTGGACGAGCCGACCAACCATTTGGATCTCGACAGCAAACAGGTGCTCGAACAAGCGCTCATCGACTATCCAGGTACCATTTTGTTCGTCTCCCACGACCGTTATTTCATTAACCGAATTGCGACGAAGCTGTTCGAGCTATCAAGCGGCGGCCTCACCGAATATTTAGGCGACTACGATTACTACATCGCCAAAAAAGCGGAAATGTGCGAACTGGCGCGCCTCAACGCCCACTCGGACAAAACGCCGGACAGCAGTGAATCGACCAAATCCACTTATGAACAGGAAAAAGAAGAGAAAAAGCGGCAGCGCCAGCGCCAACGCCGTCTGGATGAGATCGAGGCTGAGATCGAGGCGCTTGAGGCGCAAATCGCCGAAGTGGAACAGCAATTATGCGACCCGTCTGTTTATGGCGATTATGAAACCGTGCAGCAGTTGTCGCAACAAAACGAAGAGCGAAAACAACAAGTGGAAAAGTTATTGGCCGAATGGGAACAGCTTTACACTTCACTATAACCCCATCCCCATAGCCCGCCCGTGATCGTGGCGGGCTGTTTTTTTAAGTTAGTCACATTATCCACAAAAAAATCCACAATTCCACCTGTGAAATATAAGTTATTCACCGACTTTTCCACATTATCCACAAACAATCCCTTCCTTTTGCCCAAAACGCACTGTGTATTGCTGCCCTTATGTTTGTAGTATTTTCTCACCTTTTCCACATTGCCCACATCTTGTGGATAAAAATATACACAACCCCTTTTGATCGAAGACAACCAAAACTTGCTCCCTAAACAAAAAGGGCGGTTCTCTTGCCTACTGCAAGCAACCACCCTTTTGTTCTTTATTTTCAACTACATAAGTGGCAAGCCTGGATTGGCATTGAGTGCTAGGTCGGCTCGCTTGCCTTGTTGATGCATTACCGTTCCGGCCGCGGCGATCATCGCCGCGTTGTCGGTGCATAACGACAACGGCGGGATGACCAGCTCCACATCCGGGAGCTCTTTCATTTTGTCTTGCAGCGCGGACCGCAACCCGCGGTTGGCCGCCACCCCGCCGGCGAGCAGCACTTGCTGCACACCGTACTGTTTCGCCGCCTGCACGGTTTTCGTCACTAGCACATCGATGACGCTCGCTTGAAAGCTCGCTGCCATCTGCTTCGGATCAATCTCCTCACCGCGCTGCTTTGCATTATGAAGCACATTGAGCACGGCGGATTTTAAGCCGCTGAAGCTAAAATCGTACGACCCTTCCTCGAGCCATGCCCGCGGCAAGTCAATCACCGGCTCCCCCTCATGGGCAAGCCGGTCAATGTGCGGCCCCCCTGGGTACGGCAAGTTCAACGCCCGGGCGACCTTGTCATACGCTTCGCCAGCTGCGTCGTCGCGCGTCTCGCCAATGACTTGAAACGCCCCGTGTCCTTCCATGTAAACAAGCTCCGTATGCCCGCCGGAAACGACAAGCGCCAACAGCGGAAATTTCATCTCCGCCACGAGCTGGTTGGCATAAATATGACCGGCAATATGATGCACCCCGATAAGCGGCAAGCCGTGGGCAAACGCGAGCGCCTTGGCAGCGTTCACCCCGACAAGAAGCGCCCCAACCAACCCCGGCCCGGCCGTCACCGCAATGGCATCAAGATCGGAAAACGATACGCCAGCCTGCTGCATCGCCTCCTCAATCACGAGTGTAATTTGTTCGACATGGTGGCGCGAGGCAATTTCCGGCACAACGCCGCCAAACCGCCGATGGCTTTCCATTTGCGATGCGACAACATTCGATAAAATCTCTTTTCCGTTTTTCACCACGGCCGCCGCTGTTTCATCGCAGCTCGTTTCAATCCCTAATACATGCACGTTTTCATTCATCTCAGTTTCACCCACATCACTAGCGCATCTTCAAAATTATCCGGATAATACCGTTTGCGGATGCCGCCATTGCGAAACCCGAGCTTTCGGTACAACGACTGGGCGACATGGTTCGAGACGCGCACTTCCAACGTCATCGTCGCCGCCCCATGCTGCCTGGCTGTTTCCATCAGGCGGCGCATAAGCGCTTCGCCGAGCTTTTGTCCGCGAAACTGCGGCAGCACGGCGACGTTCGTCACATGCGCTTCATCAATCACGAGCCACATCCCCGCATACCCGATGATCCGTCCGCGATACACCATGACAATATATTTGGCATAACGGTTGTACATCAGTTCGTTGTAAAAAGATTCCCGGCTCCACGGCGCGGTAAACGACGCCCGTTCAATTTGCACGACCTCATCGATATCATGAACGGTCATCAGCCGGAATTGTACATCGATCCCCATCGTCCCCGTCCCCTTTTTGTCTCGCAAGCCATTTCGCTTCGGCTTCCGCAAGGCGGATATAGTTTGGCACAAACGTATGCGGATTCTCATGTTCTTTCTCTTTTCCAAGCATGACGAGCTCACCTGGCCGCGGCAATGTTAACGGCGGCGGCGCGAGGAAAGCCCGCCCGCCTAAGCGGCTCCGAAACAGTTCACCATATACCGGCGCATCCGTCCCGATGAACAAGACATCCTCTTCCCGCCTGCGTAAATGATCGGCCCACTTGTCCGCCGCTACAATCCGGTCCGCTTCGAGGCAACGGAGGGCTCCGTTCTCGTACCGGTACAACCCAGTGTAAATCTGCCCGCGCCGCGCGTCAAACAGAGGAACGATCACGCCGGGAAAATAACGGCCATTAGCGGCAAGCACCTCTAAACTCGATACACCGGCTATCGGGATGCCGAGCGACCAAGCAAGTGTTTTCGCAATAGTCACACCGATCCGCACCCCAGTATAAGATCCGGGACCCTTGGCGACAACGATTAAATCGAGCTCATTGGGCGCCATCCCGCATTGCCGAAGCAACGATTCAATAGCCGGCATCGCCCGGGCGGAATGATCCTTTTTTACACTCGTCACAAGTTCCCCCTTAATGGCATCCCCATCCGCCACAGCAATGCCAAGCGGCATATTTGATGTATCAATCCCTAATATTTTCATGACGCAAAAATCTCCTTGCATAGCTGTTCATAGCGCCGCCCTAACGGCTCAAACACAAGTCTCCGTTCATCGCCGCCATAGCGAAACAAAGAAACAGTCAGCCGCTCCTCAGGCAGCTGGCCCGCAATCAAATGGGCCCACTCGACGACTGTAACACCGTCGCCATTGAAATATTCGTCAAACCCAAGATCCTCCCATTCGTCTTCAAGACGATATACATCCATATGGTAAAGCGGCAGCCGTCCATCATACTGCTTGATGATCGTGAATGTCGGACTGTTGACGTTTTGCGTAATGCCCAGCCCTTCGGCAAGCCCTTTCGTAAACGTCGTTTTCCCTGCTCCTAAATCACCTTCTAACGCGATGACCATCCCTGGACGAAGCCGTTCTGCAAGCCGGCGGGCAACCGCTTTCGTCTCTTCCGGAGAATGCACGGTAAGTTCAAACTGCTTCATGGCGTTCCACCTTATCCCATTTTATCATCTTTACTCTCGCTTTTGAAATTTTACCATAAGGAACCACCACGTTGCCACTGACGATGCCAAAAAACCGGCTAATGCAAAGCAAAAGGACTGCCCTGTTGAGGCCGCTGGGCCTCCTGGGCAGTCCTACGATAAATATCCGTCCAAAAAAGAAAAAAGGGAATTAGGCGTGTTGCTACTCCCTGGTGAATGAGATTGCCTAGCAGCGACCTACTCTTGCAGGGGCGCTGGCCCCAACTACCATCGGCGCTGGAGGGCTTAACTTCCGTGTTCGGGATGGGAACGGGTGTTTCCCCTCCGCTATCACCACTAGGCCATATGAGGTTGTCAGGAATTCGTTCCCTGAAAACTAGATAACCGTTGTCGGAAGAAGCGGCGCTTGCGCTTTTCGTGCTGTCTAGCTTCGGCTCGCCGCCGCTCGGGGTCAAATAACCTTCGCCTTCGGGATCGCAAATCCCTGCAGGCGAAGAACATTTGCCCATCGCGGCGACCCGCTCGCCTGCGCTTTTCACTGTCTAGTTCCGGCCGCCATCGGCTCGCGACGCTTCGGTCCTGCTGCGGCGGCGACACATTGCATACGCTCCTGTGATACCACCCACGCAGAACCAAGCTTTGGCTTGGTTCGAGCCTCCTCGCAGGCCCTCCAGCGCGTTTCGCCGATAAGCGGGCGGCCTCCACTTTTCTTGGTTAAGCCCTCGATCGATTAGTATCCGTCAGCTGCACGTGTCGCCACGCTTCCACCTCGGACCTATCGACCTCGTCATCTTCGAGGGATCTTACTCGCTTCACGCGATGGGAAATCTCATCTTGAGGGGGGCTTCACGCTTAGATGCTTTCAGCGCTTATCCCGTCCGCACATAGCTACCCAGCGGTGCCCCTGGCGGGACAACTGGTACACCAGCGGTGCGTCCATCCCGGTCCTCTCGTACTAAGGACAGCTCCTCGCAAATTTCCTGCGCCCACGACGGATAGGGACCGAACTGTCTCACGACGTTCTGAACCCAGCTCGCGTACCGCTTTAATGGGCGAACAGCCCAACCCTTGGGACCGACTA